>JBKHJP010000009.1:0-28433 GCA_046538065.1 Thermoanaerobaculia bacterium
CGTCCGGCCCGAAGGCAGGACGGTGGTCGCCCTCACCGGGACCGACCTCTACCGCGACCTGCCGGCGGGCGACCCGCGAGCCCGGCGCTCCCTCGAGGCGGCCGACCTCCTCGTGGGCCTCCACCCCGGCGTGGCGGCGGGACTGCCCGAGGAGGTCCGGCCGCGGCTCCGGGTGATTCTCCAGTCCGTCGAGCTGCCGCCGGGCCTGGCCCCGACATGGCAGCCCCCGGCGGAGGACGAACCCTTCCAGGTCGCAGTGGCGGGGCACCTGCGGGCGGTCAAGGACCCCTTCCGCACGGCGCTGGCGCTCCAGAGCCTGCCGCAGGAGCCGCCGGTCCGCGTCCAACACCTCGGAGCGGCCCTGGAGCCCGGCACGGCGGAGGAGGCCCGCCGCCTGGAGACCGTGGAGCCCCGGTACCGCTGGCTCGGCGAGAGGCCGCGCCAGGAGGCCCTGGCGGTTCTGGCCCGCTCGCACCTCGTGGTGGTCTCGTCGCGGATGGAGGGCGGACCCAACGTCCTCTCGGAGGCCCTCGCCCTGGAGGTTCCGGTCCTGGCGACGGACGTCCCGGGGTGCACCGGGCTCCTGGGCCCGGATCACCCGGGGCTGTTCCCGCCGGAGGACACCGCGGCCCTGGCGCGGCTGCTGCGGCGCGCCCGGACCGACCCGAGCTTCCACGAAGCCCTTCACCTCCGTTCCCGGGAGCTCGCCCACCGCTTCCGGCCGGAGCAAGAGCGCGCGGCCTGGAAGCGCCTCCTGGCGGAGCTCCCGGGCATCGGGCCGCGCGACTGACCGCCTCCGCGGGACGATCCAGGGCTCTCGCGATCACCGGGATTCCCGCGGTACACTCTCCCCCATGGCACTGTTCGGCAAGAAGCGCCGCCTCACCTCGTGCGCCGAATCCGGCGGGTGAGCAGCCAAGATCGGTCCGGGGGACCTGAAGACGCTGGTGTCATCCCTCACCTCCCTCGCCGGGGGTGACGGACGGGTGCTGGTCGGCCCCGAGACGGCCGACGACGCCGGGGTGTACCTGCTCGACGACCTCGCCCTGGTGGCCACGGCCGACTTCATCACCCCGGTCTGTGACGACCCGAGGCGCTACGGCCGGGTGGCCGCCGCCAACTCCCTGTCCGACGTCTTCGCCATGGGGGGCGAGGTCCTCTTCGCGCTGAACCTCTGCTGCTTTCCCGAAGGGGCGGTCCCGGAGGAGGACCTCGAGTCGATCCTGGCGGGGGCCGCAGAGACCCTGGGGGAGGCGGATGGCGCCCTCCTCGGAGGCCATTCGGTCCGTGACCACGAGCTCAAGTTCGGCTTCGCCGCCGTGGGCAGGGCGGATCCGGACCGGCTGCTCACCAACGCCGCCGCCCGCCCCGGCGACCGGCTGCTCCTCACCAAACCCCTGGGCACGGGCGTCCTGATCAACGCCTTCAAGGCCGGCAAGCTCGACGCCGAGGGGCTGGAGCCCGCCCTGGCGGAGATGGAGCGCCTGAACCGGCAGGCGGCGCGCCTGGCGCTGGAGCACGGCGTCCGCGCCGCCACCGACGTCACCGGGTTCGGCTTCGCCGGCCACGCGCTGGAGGTGGCCCGGGCGTCGGGGGTGACGCTCCGGGTCCGCCTGGCGGATCTGCCGGTCCACGACGGCTTTCACCGCCTGGCGAAGAAAGGCGTGACCACCGCCTCGACGAGGGCCAACCTCCGGTCCTGTGAGGGGGAGGTCGACCTTCCTCCGGGGATCGGCCGCACGGACCGGGAGCTGCTCTTCGATCCCCAGACCTCCGGCGGGCTCCTTCTGTGCGCCCCCGAGGGCGCCGCCGGGGCCCTCCTGGATGCCCTCCTGTCCTCTGGACACCGGGTCGCCGAGGTCGGCGAAGTGATCGGAGGGCCTCCCCGTCTCGTGGTCGTTTGAGCATCCGGAAAACGGCGGCGGGTGGCGCGTTCGAGCCGCCCCCGCCGGCAACATCCCCAGCGTTCGATCGTTCGGGAATCCGAGCCGAATCGAGAACCGGAATTGACATGGCGGGCGGGATTCTTGAGAATAGCCGTGCACTTAGCTCAAGGGCCATATTTCAACTTTCAACTGTTACGAGAACCAGAGTGGCGAACGAGGCCTGCGATCCCTGCCCATGCTGTTCCACCGATCCCGCGACGCCGCTCCGGAATCGTCAAGGAGCCCGATCCGATGAGTGACGAAGAAACCCGTCTGGAGGAGCGTCACCGCCCGACTCGAGAGGACCCCGCCGCATCCCGGATGTACTCCCTGGTGGAAGTGGCGCAGCAGACCGGCATCCCCATGCCGATCCTCCTGCGCTACAAGCGCGAGCACCCCGAGAGGATCCCGTCCGCCGGGGTCGGCAGCCAGCAGCGCTTCCCGGAGGCGGCCTTCGAAGCGTTCCTCGAGATCCAGAGAGAGGAAGAGGCCCAGGGCCAGGACCTGCCGCGCCGCGGCGGCTTCGGTCTCCTCTCGCTGCCCAAGCTCCGCAAGCGGACGAGCGAGGAGGGGCCAGCCGAGCCGGCCGAGGCCGAGCCGCGGCATGATCAGGGCGCGGCGCCGGCGGCTTCTTCGGCACAGCCCACCGGTGGAACCGCCGAGGCTGCAGCCGGAACCGCCCGGGACAACGGCGACCGCGACGCGCGCATGCTGAAGCTCACCGAGATCAGCGAGCGCCTGGGCATCCCCTACCCCACCGCGGCACGCTACGCGAGCCAGTACGCGGACCGCATCCCCCACGAGGGGCACGGCCGTAACCGGCGCTTCCCCCCCGAGGCGCTGGAGATCTTCCGCCGCATCCGGCGCGACAGCAAGCCGGGCCGCCCCCCGAAGAAGCACAAGCAGCAGGCCGAACCGCCCACCCCGCGCCCGGCGCGGGCCACGGCACCGCTTCGGGAGCTCGGCCGAGCGGAGGAGCGGAGCGCGGCGCCGGGTACGCCGAACGCCGGGGTTGCGGCCGACCTGCCGGACCGGATCGCCGCCTTGGAGCGTGCCCAGGAGTCTCTGGCGGACGAGGTCCGGCGCCTGGCGGAGGAGGCGCGCCAGCCGGTGACGGTCTTCGCCCGGAAGCATTGAGGGGTCCCCGGGCCGCCGGCCCCGGTGGTATCGTCGGACTCCGCGGCGGCCCTCCGCCCGCGAATTCGGTGAGGCGTCACCCCGTGTGTCACCCGTGCACCGTGCGGCTGTAGCTCAGGTGGATAGAGCAGGAGCCTCCTAAGCTCTTGGTCGGGGGTTCGAGTCCTCCCAGCCGCACCAGCCCCCTCGCACCCACGCTCTCGCTCTGCACGGTCGAGGGATCTCCGGTCAGAAGCGGATCTCGAACCCGCTGCCGGAAGGCCCAGCGGGCAGTTCCCGGGCACCGAGCCCCTCCACACGGGCGGCGGGAGGCCCCTGCCGCAGGCGGTCCTCGAAGGCGGCGAGCTCGTCGGGGGAACCGGCGGCCTCGACCTCCACCGTGCCGTCCGGGGCGTTGCGAGCCCATCCGGCGAGGCCCAACCGTTCGGCCTCGCGGCGGATGAACGCCCGGAACCCGACGCCCTGGACTCGGCCCTTCAGCCGGTACGCTCTCCTCTCTGCCTCGCGCTGTTTCATGCTGGCCTCCTGCCTCCTGGCGGCGATCGACGTCACGAGGAGCCTCCGTCGGGCTCCGCTTCGCCCTCGTGCCCGGCTTCGGCCTCGGCGTGGGCACCGTCCGCCACCCACGGCGCGACCCGGGCGCCCCGGCCGGCCAGCCAGAACCCGCCGAGGAGGAGCACCACGAAGGCGATGGTCAGCCAGCCCAGGTACTCCTCGATGAACGCCTGGATCGGCTCGCCGAACCACCACATGAGCCCGGCGATGATGAAGAACCGCAGGGTCCGCGCAACGAGCGAGGCGATCAGGAAGATGCGGAAGTCGATGGCGAACGCCCCGCCCGCGATGGTGAAGACCTTGTACGGGATGGGCGTGAGCCCCGCGATCCCCACCGCCCAGGCATTGTACCGATCGAAGTAGGCGGCGACGGTCTCCACCCGCTGGCGGCTGAAGAGCCGCAGCACCAGGGGCCGGCCGCCCCAGAGCCCGATGCCGTACCCCGCGGCGCCCCCGATCACCGAGCCGACGGAGCAGACCAACGCGAACCAGAGGGACTTGTCCGGCTCGCCGACGCACAGGGCGATCAGGAGCACGTCCGGCGGGATCGGGAAGAAGCTGGACTCGGCGAAGGCGACGGCGAAGAGGGCCCACGTGCCGTAGGGCGTGGCCGCGAAGCCCTCGACCCACTGGAGCATCTCGTGGAGGAACCCCCGGGCCGCTTCCGCAGTCCCCTGCAGGAGCTCGATGACGGACCTCAAGGAGTGCCCTCCCAGGCATGGCGCCCCACCAGGGGCACGAAGGCGACCTCGTCGTGCTCCCGCCGGACGACCCTCTCCCCGGCCCTCTCATAGACCACCAGCCGCTGGGACGAGCGGGTCCCCTCCGGCACCACCAGCCGCCCCCGGGGAGCGAGCTGCTCCAGCAGCGGCGCCGGGGCCACCGGGGCGGCGGCCGTCACCAGGATCCGGTCGAAGGGGGCCGACTCCGCCCATCCCATCGACCCGTCGAAGACCTGGACCTTGGCGTTCTCGATCCCCAGCTCCCGGAGCCGGGCGATGGCCAGGCGCGCCAGCTCGGGAACCCGCTCCAGGCTCCAGACCCAGCGGGCGAGCCGCGCCAGGACCGCGGTCTGGTACCCGGAGCCGGTGCCGACCTCCAGCACCTTGTGGTGCGGCTCCAGCCCGAGGAGCTCGCTCATCCGCGCCACCACCCAGGGCTGGGAGATGGTCTGCCCCCCCTCGATCGGCAGCGCGTGGTCACCGTAGGCCTTCGACTCCAGGTGGCTCCGGACGAAGCGGTGGCGGGGCACGTCCAGGAGCGCCTGGAGCACCCGGGGGTCCCGGACTCCGCGGGCTTCCACGTGCTCCCGGACCATGCGCTCCCGGTCGCGGGCCCGCCGGCGCTCGAGGAGACCTCCGTCAGCCATCGTCACCGCGGTGCGCCCCGTCCGGACCCGGGTCCGGAACCGGGCTCAGCTCGGCGGGAACCCGCTCCAGGCGCTCCCGCAACGGCCCGTAGGTCTCCAGCCCCCGGTAGTCCGTCAGATCCAGGTGCAGGGGGGTGACGGAGACCAGCCCCTTCGACAGGGCCACGTAGTCGGTCCCTTCGCCCTGCTCCCACTCGGGGGCGCCGGCGATCCAGTAGTACTTGCGCCCCCGGGGGTCGAGCTTCTCGACGATCGACTGGTTGTAGCGCCGCCGCCCCAGGCGGGTGAAGGTCACCCCCTGAATCTCCCCGACGGGGAAGTTCACGTTCAGGCACAGATCCTCCGGCAGCTCGTGGGCGAGCTCGTCGGTGAGGAGCTGGGCCACGAGGTCTCGGGCGACCGCCGCCCCCGGCTTGAACGAGAAGTGCTCCCCGATCGCCTGGCTGAAGGCGAGGGACGGCACCCCCAGGAGGGTCCCCTCGAAGGTCGCCGAGACCGTCCCGGAGTAGGTCACGTCGTCGCCCAGGTTGGTGCCGAAGTTGATGCCGGAGCAGACCAGGTCCGGCGGATCGTCCTTCATCAGCCAGAGGACCGCCAGGTTCACGCAGTCGGTGGGCGTGCCGTCCACCGAGAACCAGGTCTCCTCGAGCTGCCGGATCCGCAGGGGCCGGTGCAGCGTCAGGGCGTGGCCGGAGGCGCTCTGCTCCCGGTCCGGCGCCACCACCGTGACCCGGCCCACCTCGGCCAGGGCCTCGGCCAGGAGCTTCAGCCCCTCGGAGAAGACCCCGTCGTCGTTGGTGATGAGGATGCGCTTGTCGGTCGTCACGGGTCCGGATCGGCCTCGGTGGGCGGGGCGACCGGCCCGGCGTGAGCCCCAGCCGCCGCCGGTTCTCAGGTTCAGTCGGCGCTCTCCGCCGTGGACTCGGTGGCGCCCCCGGCCAGATACCGCCCGACGATGGGCTCCAGGTCCCGGAGGGTCTCCGGCGGTACCACCGACGGGTCGGTCACCAGCGCGCCGGCCAGGGCGTTGGCGCAGGGGTGCTCGGCGCTCCGGGCCGGCAGGCGGCGGATCGTCTCCGCCACCACCCGCTGGGCGGTGGCCACGTTCTGGCGCAGTACCTCCAGGATCGAGGCGGTGTGGGCGGCCTCCTCCTCCTCGTGCCAGCAGTCGTAATCGGTGACCATGGCCAGGGTGGCATAGCAGATCTCGGCCTCGCGGGCCATCCGGGCTTCCTGGAGGTTGGTCATGCCGATGACGTCCACGCCCCAGGAGCGGTAGACGTGGCTCTCCGCCCGTGTCGAGAACTGCGGGCCCTCCATGCAAAGGTACGTCCCGCCCCGGTGGACCGTGGCGCCTGCGGCCCGGCCCGCCTCCGCCGCCACGTCGAGCATCTCGGAGCACACCGGATCGGCCAGGGAGACGTGCCCCACCAGGCCGCGACCGAAGAAGGTGTCCGCCCGGTGCCGCGTGCGGTCGAAGAACTGGTCCGGGACCACGATGTGGGTGGGCTCGTAGGCGTGCTGCATCGATCCCACGGCGGAGACGGAGACGATGCGCTGGACCCCCAGGACCTTCATGGCGTAGAGGTTCGCCCGGGAGTTGATCTCCGACGGGAGGAGCCGGTGCCCGCGGCCGTGCCGCGAGAGGAAGGCCACGGACCGGCCCTCCAGCTCTCCCAGGACGAAGGCGTCCGACGGCTGGCCGAAGGGGGTCTCGACGCGCCGCTCCTCGCGCACCGTGAGCTCGTCCATGGCGTACAGGCCACTGCCGCCGATCACGCCGATCTCGATCTCGCTCATCCGTGGTTCGCCTCCGACGAGCAGGGAGTATACCCGCCCCGCCGGAAGCTCCTGAAGACGCTTCTCCCGACCGGTCCCGCCGCGCCGCCTCGCCCGGCGGAGCCGGCCGGGGAGAGATCAGCCGATCGCCTCGACGACCCGCAGCGCGGTGTCCAGGGCGCGGCGGCCTTCGGAGCCCGTGACGATCCGGGTGCGTTCGCCCCGGCAGGCGGCGAGGAACGCCTCGAGCTCCCGGCGCAGGGGCTCGGCCCGCTCCACCCGGAGGTCGGTGCGCCGGATCTCCCGCTCGCCGCCGCCGTCCTCCTCCAGCCGGTAGCCCTTGACCTCCTGGTCCTGGTAATCGACGGAGAAGTACCGGGAGCTGGCGAAGACCCGGAGCTTGCGGACCCGGTCGGAGGAGACCCGGGAGGCCGTGAGGTTCGCCACGCAACCGCTGCCGAGCTCCAGGCGGACGTTGGCGATGTCGATCCGGGGCGACAGGACGTCGATGCCGGTGGCCCGGACCTCGGTGACCGGCGTCGGGTCCAGGGCGTGGAGGATCTGGAGGTCGTGGATCATCAGGTCCAGGACCACGTCCACGTCCAGGCTCCGGGGCGTGAACCGGGCCAGGCGCTGGACCTCGACGAAGCGGGGTCCGCCTCCCCCGGAAACCGGCTCGGCTGCCGGCAGGGCGCCCAGGAGCGCCTTCACGGCCGGGTTGAAGAACTCCACGTGACCCACGGCGAGCACCGCTCCGGCGTCCTCGGCCGCCTGGAGCAAGCGGTCGGCCTCGGCCAAGGAGGGAGCCAGGGGCTTCTCCACCAGGACGTGGAGCCCGCGGCCCAGGAGCTCGCACCCCACGTCGGCGTGGGCCACGGTAGGGACCGCCGCCACGGCGGCCTCGACGGTACCGGCGAGCTCCTCAGCCGACGGGAAGACCCGCGCTCCGTACGGCTCCGCGGCGGCCCGGGCCTGGTCCTCCCGGGGATCGTAGACCCCCACCAGGTCCGCTCCCGGGAGCTCGGCCAGGATCCGCGTGTGGTGGCGGCCCAGGGCGCCGGTCCCGAAAACGCCGATCCGGACCGGCTCCGGAGCGCCGGTCGCCCGCCCTGCGCCTCGCGTTGTCACTGGCCCCCTCCGCCCCGATCCCCCCTCTTGCCGGGCCCGGCCTTGACGACACCCCGCTCCGAGCCTTCGAGGAAGGCGATCAGGTAGTCGATCTCTTCGTGGCCACCGTGCTCCGCGCGCAGCCGCTCCAGGGCCTGGGTGGTGTTGAGCCCCGAGGCGAGGAGGACCTTCATGGCGTCGCCGATGCGGCGCCGGACCTCCGGTGGCAGGCCCTTGCGGCGCAGGCCGATGCTGTTGACGCCGTAGCACGCCGGCTTCTGCCCCACGGTCTTGACGTACGGCAGGGCGTCCATGGTGAGGACCGTGTAGCCCCCGACGTAGGCGTGGCGCCCGACGCGAGTGAACTGGTGGACGGCGCTGAACGCCCCGATGGTGGCGTCGTCGTCCACCCTGACGTGGCCTCCGAGGGTGGCGCAGTTGACCAGGATGCACCGGTCCCCCACGTGGCAGTCGTGGGCCACGTGGGTGTAGGCCATGAACAGGTTGTCGGAGCCGACGGTGGTGACGCCGCCACCGAAGCCGGTCCCCCGGTGGACGGTGACGAACTCACGGAAGGTGTTCCGGTCCCCTACCTCCAGGCGGCTGTCCTCGCCCTGGAACTTCAGGTCCTGAGGCTCGAAACCGACGCACGCGTGGGAGAAGATCCGGTTCTGCCGGCCGATGCGGGTCGCCGGCCCCTGGACCTGGGCACCGGCGCCGATCTCCGTGCCGGAGCCGACGGTGACGCCAGCACCGACGACGGCGTGGGGCCCGACGCAGACACCGTCGTCGAGCTCGGCGGCGGGATCGACGACCGCCGTGGGGTGGATTCGGGTGCCCATGGGCGCGGCTATCGGTCCACCGTGGCCGACGACAAGATCGCTTCCGCGGCGAGCTCGCCATCCACGAGGGCGCGGCCGGAGAGCCTGCTGAAGCTCTGGCGCACGGCGAGCACCTCCACCTCGTAGCGGATCTGGTCGCCCGGAACGACCGGCCGCCGGAAGCGGGCGCGGTCGATGCCGGCGAAGTAGACCAGCTTGTCCTTGCGCTCGGGCCGGTCGTGGAGGAAGAGGAGCCCGCCAGCCTGGGCCATCCCCTCCACCACGAGCACGCCGGGCATCACCGGGTGGCCGGGGAAGTGCCCCTGGAAGAAGCCCTCCCCGATGGTGACGTTCTTGGTCGCCACGATCCGCTCGCCCGGCTCGATCTCCAGCACCCGGTCCACGAGGAGGAACGGGTACCGGTGCGGGAGCACCTCCATGATCCAGCGGCTGTCCCAGGTCGGGGAGTCCCCCTTCCCGGAGCTCTGCTCGTCGCTCACCTCTCACCTCCTCCGTCACCCCGGCCCTGCCCGGCCGCCCGCTCCTCCAGGGCTTTCACCCGGCGGAACAGCTCGTCCAGGCGCCCCAGGAGCGTCGCCTGGCGCCGCCACCGGCCGATCTCCATCGCCGGCACGGTGGCGCTCACCACCGTGTCCTCGGCCACGGGGCGCACCGCGGCGCTCGCGGCGCCCACCTGCACCCGGTCCCCCAGACGGATGTGGCCGCCCACGCCGGCCTGGCCCGCCAGGACGACACCATCCCCGAGCCGGGAGCTGCCGGCGATGCCGGCCTGGCCGCACAGGACGGCGCCCCGGCCGATCTCCACGTTGTGGCCCACCTGGACCAGGTTGTCGACCTTCGTTCCGGCGCCCACCCGGGTCGAGCCCATCGTGGCCCGGTCGACGGCGCTGAGGGCACCGATCTCCACGTCGTCCTCCACCACGACACGGCCCACCTGGGGGACCTTCCGGTGGCCCTCGCCGCGCGTCACGTAGCCGAACCCGTCCGCCCCCAAAACCGTCCCCGCGTGCAAAGTCACCCGCGCACCGAGCTCCGTCCGGTCGTAGAGCACCACGTGGGGGTGCAGCACCGAGTCCGGGCCCACCCGGCACTGCCGCCCCACGACGGCGTGGGCTCCCACGACGGCGCGGGGCTCGATCCGGGTCCCTCGCCCCACCACGGCGAAGGGTCCTACGGCGGCGTCCGGCGAGACCTCGGCGCCGTCTTCCACCGCTGCCGTCGGGTGCACGCCGGGGCCGACCGGCTCCGGCGGGTGGAAGGCGGCCAGGACACGGACCCGGGCGAGCTCGGGGTCCTCCACGACGAGGAGGGGCCGGTCCGCGGCCAGCTCGTCCCGGAGCTCCGGATCCGGCCCGACGACCAGGGCTCCCGCCCGGCTCTCCCGGGCCTCCCGGCGATACCGTGCGCGGCCGCTGATCAGGAAGGAGAGATCCTCGGGGCCGGCATCCCGCAGGCTGGCGACCCCGGAGACGGCGTGCTCCGGCTCGCCCACGACCCGCCCCTCCAGAAGCTCGGCCAGCTCGGCGAGACGGAACCGGCGGGAGGACACGGGCCCCGGCGCCTCACTCGCCAGTGGATGCGCTCTGGTCCTGGTTGTAGCGCTCGATCACCTGGTCCGTGATGTCCACGGCGTCGGACGCGTAGACCAGGCCGCTGTTGTACTTGTTGAAGATCAGCGTGTACTCCCCCTCCTGGCCGATCTCGTTGATCACCGGGAAGATGCTCCGCTCGATCCGGCTCAGGACCTGGTCGCGCTTCTCGGTGAGCTCCCGGTTGGCGTCGTCCTGGAACCGCTGGAGGGCGATCATCTTGTCCTCGATCTGCTTCTGGAGCTCGGTGAGCCGATCCTCGGCGAGGGACAGCTGCCCCTCGTTGAGCTCGTTGCGCAGGTCGTTGATCTCCTGCTGCATGGCCTGGCCCTCCTCGCGCTTCTCGTTCTGGAGCGCCTCCAGCTCCTCGAGGGCGGACTTGCCCCGCTCGGACTCGCTGAGGATCCGCTCCACGTCGATCACGGCGACCTTGATGGCTCCTGCCTCGGCCTGGGCGGCCGCGGGAGCGGTGGAGACGGCGCCGGCGGCCACGAAGGCCGCCAGGAGGAAAAGACGGCTGACGGTCGGGATGTTGGAAGGCCACATCACGATGGTTTTCTCCTTGGTGGTGCTAGAAGGTGCTGCCGATGCTGAACGAGAAGGTGTTGAAGTCGTCCCCGGGCTCCTCGGTCAGGTTGTTGGCGTAGATGAACCGCAACGGTGCCCCTCCCAGCATGGGGAGGGTGATCCGCAGCTCGGCCCCCGCTGTGTAACGCAAGCGGCCGAGATCGAAATCCTGGCGCTCCGAGCGTTCCCCCGCCGGGTTCCGGAGCTCCGGGGCGAAGACCTGCCCGGCGTCCACGAAGGCGATGAGACGGAAGGGGCCGTTCAGGATCAGGTGATACTCCAGGTTGGCCTGGAAGTAGCGATCGCCGCCGACGGGGCGGCCGAACTCGTCCCGGAGGAAATCCCCGGTCTCCTCGTCCCGGGCCCAGAGCCGGAAGCGCTCGAAGCCCCGGACCGAGGTGTCGCCCCCGAGCCGGAACAGGATGAATCGGTTCAGGTCCCGGCCGCCGAAGGGCTCGATCATGCCCGCCTCCACGTTGAAGCCGAGGGAGCTCTCCACGGGGTAGCCGGTGACGGGCCGGTAGGTCGTGAACCCCACGACGGGCCGGACGAAGGACTCGCTCCCCCCCAGGGCACCGCCGGCGTACTCCGCGGAGGCGCTGAACCGGGTGCCCACCCGGGGCTCGAAGCGGTTGTCCACGCTGTCGTAGGTGTACGTGGGCCGGATCGACGAGATGCTGAGCTCGCTGGAGACGTCGGACGTCTCGCCCTCGCCCGCGAGTCGCCGGACGCGGAACGACTGGTCGGAGTAGCTGTAAGCGAGGGACAACGACTGGAACAGCCCCAGGGAGCGGCCGTACGAGACGCTCCCGCCGGTGGACTCCTGGACCTGGCGCTGGTCATCGAGCAGGTCCAGGTCCAGGGTCCGCTGGTAGCCCTGGACGCTGATCGACTGGGGGCGGTCCAGGAACCAGGGCACCGAGTACGAGAGCTCGTAGAACTCCGTCAGCGCGCCGGACTGGAGGGAGACGCCGAGCTGCTCGCCACGCCCCAGGAAGTTCTGGGTGCGCAACGAGAACTGGCCGAAGAAGCCCAGCCCCTCGCTGAACCCGGCGCCGAACTGGAGCTCGGTCCGGTCGGCCTCGCGCCCCTTGACCGTCAGGTCCACCAGGTTGTCCTCCCGGAACTCGAACTCGATGGGGTCCTCCTCCTCGAGCTCGAAGTACCCGAGCTGGCGGATCTTGAACAGGCTGTTGCGCAGGGCCCCCAGGGAGAGCACGCGCCCCTCCTGGACGCGGAACTCGCGGCGCAGCACCTTGTCCATGGTCCGGGTGTTGCCCTCGAACTCCAGGCGGCCGACCCGGAACTGGTCACCTTCGTTCACGTGGACCACCACGTCGGCCACCTCGTCGCTGACCTCCACGAGCTCGGGGGAGACCTCGGCCTGGATGTAGCCGGTGTTGCGGTAGATCTCCTGAATCGCTTCGACCCCTTCGTCGATCCGGTTCGAGCGCAGCCACTCGCCGGACCGGTACTTGAAGGCGCCCAGGAGGGCCTCCTCGTTGAAGATGGAGTTGCCCGCCAGCCGCACCTCGCCGAAGCGCCAGCGGTTGCCCTCCTCGACGGGGATGGTGATCACCAGTCTGCGGTTCTGCTCGTCCTGCGGCGCGTTGGGGTTTTTCGTGCGCACCTGGATCCGGGGCTCACCCACCACCGCGTTCTTGTACCCGGCCTCGCGGTAGAGGTCGCGCACCCGGTCCAGGTCCTCGGCGAGCTCCGCAGGGCTGTAGATGTCCTTCTTCAAGAGGCGGGTGATGAGGCCCGCTTCCTTCGTGTTCTTCATCTCCCACCGGAGCCGCATCTCCCGGAAGACGGTATTGCCCTCGAAGCGGATGTCGCCGATCCGCACCCGGTCGCCCTCGTCGATGGTGAACACGACCCGGTGCTCCCCGGGGGTCACCTGCTCCAGCTCGTACTCCGCCTCGGCGAAGCGGTAGCCCTTCTCGGCGTACATCTGCTCGATCACGTCCTGGACGCGGTAGACCTCGCCCAGGTTCAGGGGCCCGCCTTCGCGGATGTCGATGCGCTCGCCGGACAGCCGGTCCCTCAGGTCCTGGGTGGAGATCCGCTTCAGGCCCTCGTACTCCACCTGGGCGACCCGGGGCCGCTCGTCGACGTTCACCACCAGGCGCACGCCGCGGCCGTGCTCGGCCGAGTCGGCGGGGAGCGCCTCCACGGTGATGTCGTCGACCAGCTCCCGGTCCCAGAGCCGCTTGATGTTCCGGTCGAGCTCGGCCCGGGAGAAGGGCTGCCCGGGCTCCACGTCCAGGTAGTAGCGCAGCGTGTCCTCGGCCAGGGTGCGGTTGCCCACGAACTCGATGGCCACGATCGGAGCACCTTCGAAGGAAGCGGCGTCCGGCTGCTGCGGCCCCTGCTGGAACTGGGCCCACCCCACCGGCGCACCGGTCCAGACCGAGACCAAGAGGAGCGTGAAGACGAGGAAGCGCGCCACCCAGAGGCGGCGCCGCCCGGAAGTGCGGCGGCGGTCCGCCGCGGGCGTGCGTCCTGCGGCCAGAGGTCGTGTCATCGCGTCGTGGTGGCCCTCGGTCGATGGTTGCAGGAAACGGCGTGCGGTGTCGCGGCCGGCGATCGGCCGCCCCGAGCCCGCCGGGGCGGCCGCCCCGGGGCGCGAATTGTGACAGATCGCCCGGGGACGGGGAAACCCCGGTGGTCAGGTCTCCTGCGGAACCATCTCCGCGCTGTCGACGTCGAGCTTCAGGTCGCCCCGCTCCACGGTGACGTCGATGGCCCGGATGTCGTCCCCGTGCTGGTGGATCAGGACCTCGGAGACCGCGTCCTGGACGTGGCGCTGGATGGTCCGGCGCAGCGGCCGGGCCCCCGTGGAGGGATCGGCCCCCGCGGTCTCCAGCAGCCAATCCTTGGCCTCGTCGGACAGCCGCACCACCAGGCCCCGGTCCGCCAGGTTCCTGTTCACGTCGTCCAGGAGGATGTCGACGATGGAGCGCAGGTGCTCGCGGGTCAGCGGGTTGAAGACGATGACCTCGTCCAGGCGGTTGATGAACTCCGGGCTGAAGCTCCGGTTCAGGTCGGCGAGGATCTCCTCCTCGATCTTGCGGAAGCTCGCCTCCTCGTCCGGCTCGCCGAACCCCATGCGGCCGCCCCGGACCACCAGGCGACTGCCGATGTTCGACGTCATCAGCAGGAGGCTGTTCTTGAAGTCCACCTCGTTGCCGTAGGCGTCGGTGAGGACCCCGTCCTCCAGGATCTGGAGGAGCAGGTTCGCCACCTCCGGGTGGGCCTTCTCGATCTCGTCGAAGAGCACCACGGAGTAGGGCTGGCGCCGGATCCGCTCCGTGAGCTGCCCGCCCTCGTCGTAGCCCACGTAGCCCGGCGGCGACCCGATCAGCTTGGAGACGGCGTGCTTCTCCATGTACTCGCTCATGTCGAAGCGCACCAGGGCCCGCTCGGTGCCGAAGAGGAACTCCGACAGGCGCCGGGCCACCTCGGTCTTGCCCACGCCGGAAGGTCCCAGGAAGATGAACGAGCCCACCGGCCGGTGCGGGTTCGAGACCCCCAGCCGCGAGCGCCGGATCGCGCGGCTCATGGCGCCGATCGCCCGGTCCTGGCCCACGACCCGGCGCCTGAGGGTCGTCTCCATCTCCATCAGGCGCTCGGCTTCCTCGCTCTCCATGCTGGACAGCGGGATGCCGGTCCAGGCGGAGATCACCTCCTCGATGTCGCGCTGGGTGACCTCCATCAGGCCCTCTTCCTCCGCCAGGGCGTTCAGGCGCTCCAGGTCCTCGCGCAGCTCGATCTCGCGCTCGCGCAGGTAGACGGCGCGCTCGAAGTCCTTGGCCGAGATCGCCCCCTTCATCTCGTGGACCACGTCGCGGATCTCCTGCTCCAGGCGCCGCACGTTCTGGGTGTCCCGGACGCGGCGCAGCTTCACCCGGGCGCCGGCCTCGTCCACCACGTCGATGGCCTTGTCCGGCAGGTGGCGGTCCGGGATGTAGCGGTTGGACTGCTGGATCGCCGTGCGCAGGGCCCCCGCCGTGTAGCGCACCTTGTGGAAGGCCTCGTAGCGGTCCTTGATCCCCTGGAGGATCCTCAGGGCCTGGTCCTCGTCCGGCGGCGCCACCTGGATCGCCTGGAAGCGGCGCAGCAGGGAGCGGTCCTTCTCGATGTACTTCCGGTACTCCTTGAGGGTGGTGGCCCCGATGCACGAGACCTCACCCCGGGAGAGCGCCGGCTTCAGGATGTTGGCCGCGTCCAGGGAGCCCTCGGCGGAGCCGGCGCCGATCAGGGAGTGGATCTCGTCGATGAAGACGATCAGCTCCCGGCACTCCCGGAGCTCCTTGAGGATCCCCTTCAGGCGCTCCTCGAACTGCCCCCGGTACTTGGTGCCGGCGACGATCAGGGACAGGTCCAGGGCGACGATCCGCTTGTGGGCCAGGAAGATCGGCACCCGGCCCTCGATGATCCGCTGGGCCAGGCCCTCGACGATGGCGGTCTTGCCGACCCCCGGCTCACCCAGGAGGATCGGGTTGTTCTTCGTCCGGCGGGACAGGATCTGGACGATCCGGTCCACCTCGTCGTCCCGGCCGATGAGGGGATCGAAGGCGCCCTCGGCGGCGAGCGTGGTCAGGTCCCGCCCGTACTCGGTGACGAAGGGAAGGTCCTTCTTCTGCTGGGTCGCCTCCCGCTCCTTGGTGATGGCCAGGACCTCCTCGCGCACCGTGTAGACGTCCAGCCCGTACTGGACCAGGATGCGCATGGCCATCGAGGCTTCCACCCGCAGGATGCCGATGAGCAGGTGCTCCGAGCCCACGCTCTGGTGCAGCATGCTCTCCGCCTCGTGGGAGGCGTAGGCGAGGATCTTCTTCGACTCCTCGGACAGGGGCAGCTCGGCGGTGGACGAGATCCGCTCCACGAAGACGCGCTCGCCTTCGATCTCGCGCCGGATCTCCTCCGGCTTCACGTGGAAGCGCCGGAAGATCTCGGCGACGGTCTCCTCCCCCTCCCGCAGGATGCCCAGGAGGATGTGCTCGGACTCGATCACGCGGCTCCCGAGCTTCGACGCCTCGTAGCGGGCGAAGAAGAGAGCGCGGCGGGCTTTCTCGTTGTACTTCTCGAACATGCGTCGTGCGACTCCTGACTGGGCTCGGCCTCGAACCGCAGGGCAAGCTCCGGGCTTCGTCTCACCATCGGGCGCCACCCCCCGCCCCGGCCACCGCCCGTCTTCGGGCTCAGGCCCCGGCGAGTGCCGTCGACGCCCCGCACCGCCCGCGGAACCGCCGGGGCCGGCGCCGGATTGGAGCCCTACACTGCAGGACCCTTCGGCTGGAGGATCCCTTCATCGAGTGCCTGGATCCTAGCACAGCGGCTCGCCACCGCCGGGTTGTGGGTGACGAGCACTCCCGTGGTGCCGTGGCGCTCCTGGAGCGCCAGCAGGAGAGCCAGCACACGCTCGCCGCTGGCCGGGTCCAGGTTGCCCGTGGGCTCGTCGGCGAGCAGGAGCGGCGGGTCCAGGGCCAGGGCGCGGCAAAGGGCCACCCGCTGCCGCTCGCCGCCCGAGAGCTCGTTCGGAAAATGGTCCAGGCGCTCCGCCAAGCCGACGGCCTCCAGGAGGTCCCGGGCCCGCTTCAGGGTATCGCGCGGATCCCGTCCGGCGATCCTCCCCGGTAACAACACGTTTTCCAGGGCGGTGAAATCCGGCAGGAGCTGGTGGAACTGAAAGACGAAGCCCACGGTGCGATTGCGGAACGCCGCCAGCTCCGCCCCGCGGTACGCGGCGAGGCGCTCCTCGCCGACGACGACCTCGCCGGCGTCGGGCCGGTCGAGCCCCCCCAGGAGGTGCAGGAGCGTGGACTTGCCGGAGCCCGAGGGGCCCACCACCGCCACCAGCTCACCGGGCTCCACCACCAGGTCCACCCCGCGGAGGACCTCCACCCGGCGCTCGCCGTCGCGGAAGGTCTTGACGAGGCCGCGGGCTTCCAATCGGACGCTCATCGCGGCCCCCTCCCTCCACCGGACCACCCTGTAGGGGAGGAGCTTGGCTCCTCCCGGGGTGGGCGGTGGGAAACGGGGAGGCTTGTTTCCTCCCACGGGCGGAGGCGAGCTCCGCCCCTACACGCGTTCGGGAATCGCCCTGGCGTCACGATCGCATGGCCTCCACGGGGTCGAGGGCGGCGGCCCGGCCGGCGGCGTAGAGGGTCGACGCCAGGGCCAGGACGAGTGTGACCCCCAGGATCGCCGAGACGTCGCGGGGGCGTACCAGGAAGGGGATGTAGTCCACGAAGAAGACGTCCCCGGGGATCCGGAGCAGCCGGAGCCGGTCCAGGAGCACGGCCGTACCGACCCCGAGGAACGAGCCCACTCCGGTGCCCAGAGTCGCCAGGAGGCCCCCCAGCCAGAGGAAGGCCCGGCGCAGCGTCCGGGGCGTCGTCCCCAGGGTCAGGAGCACGCCCAGGTCCTCCCGCTTGTTGGCGATGATGAGGGCCAGGTCCGCCAGCAGGGCCAGCGACGCCACGACCACGATCAGGGAGACCCCGAGGAACAGGAACACCCGCTCGAGGCGCAGGGCGAAGAACAGGGGCCGGTTGAGCTCGCGCCAGGTCTGGATCCGGCTCCCGGCGGGAAGGTGCGCCTCCAGGCGCCGGGCCACCGCCAGCGCCGGCTCCAGGCCGCCGGCCGAGACCAGCCAGCGCCGGCGGCCCGGCCCCAGCAGGCTCTCGGCCACGTCCAGCGGCAGGGCGGCCCGCTCCCGCTCCACCACCCGACCGCCCTCGAAGGTGCCCGCCAGGGAGAGGCTCCGGATCCGGGGCTGGGGCCCCGCCGGGGTCAGGGTGGGACGAGGCGACACGATGTCCACCACCGGCCGGAGGGTCGGATCCAGGCCCCACGCCCGGGCCAGGCCGCTCGGCAGGAAGAGCCCCGGAGCCCCCTCCCGCGCGGGGCTCCCCGGAGCCGCCGCCGGCTCGTCCACCCCCTCCACCCCCGTGGTCCCCGGAGTCGCCGAAGGGCCCTCCACCCCCGTCAGGGTGGGAGGGACCCCACCGGTGAAGCCCAGGAGATCCGCCGGCACAGCCCGCCCCGCGTGGACCAGCCACCCCTGCCCCCGGACCACCGGCCGGACCTCCCGCACGCCCGGGACCTGCCCCATGGTGGCCACGGCCGCCTCCCGCTCGTCCGGCGTCGCGTCCCGCGGGAGCTCCACCTCGATCTCCGGCGTCTGGGCCAGGACCTCCGAGCGCAACAGGTCCTGGAAGCCGGAGAGGGCCGCCAGGGAGAGGATCAGGGCGAACACACCGACGGCGATCGCCCCCACCGCCACGGCGGACAGGAAGGTGACGAAGGCGTCCCGCCGGGTGCTCCGGAAGTAACGGAGGGCGAGGACGAGGGGGAACGGAAGCCGCGAGAGGAGCAGGCTCCCCACCCTACTCCTCCCCCGCCTCCGGCCGGAGCAGCGGAAACAGGATCACGTCCCGGATCGACGGGCTGCCGGTGAAGAGCATCGCCAGCCGGTCGATGCCGATGCCCTCGCCGCCGGCGGGGGGCATCCCGTGCTCCAGGGCACGGACGTAGTCGGCGTCGAAGCGGTGGGCCTCCTCGTCGCCGGCCTCCCGGGCGGCGAGCTGGTCCCGGAACCGGGCCGCCTGGACGTCCGGGTCGTTGAGCTCGCTGAAGGCGTTGGCGATCTCCATGCCTCCGAGGTAGAGCTCGAAGCGCTCGGTGAAGCGCGGGTCCTCCCGGGAGACCCTGGCCAGGGGCGAGACCTCCACCGGGTGGCCGGTGATGAACACGGGACCGGCGAGGTGCTCTTCCACGGTCTCCTCGAAGAGCTCCACCAGCAGGTGGCCGTACGCACCGGGCGTGCCGGGGCGGTGCGGGACGTCGAGGCCCCGCTCGGTGAGGACCCCGGCCAGACGGTCGTCCGTCTCCAGGCGCTCCGGCTCCACGCCCGCGAACCGGGCGATCGCCTCCTTCATCGTGTAGCGCGGCCAGGGGGGCGAGAGGTCCAGGGTCTCCCCGTGCCACTCGAGGCGGGGCGCCCCCAGGACCTCCTGCGCCACGGTGGAGAGCAGCTCCTCGGTGAAGTCCATCAGCACGCCGTAGTCCACGTACGCCCAGTAGAACTCGAGCATCGTGAACTCCGGGTTGTGCTGGGTGGAGATGCCCTCGTTGCGGAAGTTGCGGTTGATCTCGTAGACCCGGTGGAGCCCCCCCACCAGCAGGCGCTTCAGGTAGAGCTCCGGCGCCACCCGGAGGTAGAGGTCCAGGTCCAGGGCGTTGTGGTGGGTGACGAAGGGCCGGGCGGTGGCGCCTCCCGCGATGGGTTGCATCATCGGCGTCTCCACCTCGAGGAACCCCCGCGCGTCCAGGAACCGGCGGACCTCCCGCACGATCGCCGCCCGGACCTCGAAGGCCCGGCGGCTCTCGGGGTTGACCACCAGGTCCAGGTAGCGCCGGCGGTAACGCGCCTCCACGTCGGTCAGCCCGTGCCACTTCTCCGGCAGTGGACGGATCGCCTTGGCCAGGAGGACGAGATCCTCCACGTCCAGGGAGAGCTCCCCCTTGCGCGTGCGCATGACCCGGCCCCGGGCGCCGACGTAGTCCCCCAGGTCGAGGGTCTCCAGGACCGCCCGAGCCGCCTCGGGCAGCCGGTTGGCGCGGACGAAGAGCTGGACCTTGCCGGGTCCGTCGGAGAGGTCCGCGAAGACCAGCTTGCCGTGACCCCGGATCGCCCGGATGCGGCCGGGCACGCGCAGGGTGACCGCCGCCGCCTCCTCCAGCTCCTCGGCGGTGGCCTCGCCGTAGCGCTCCTGGACCTGGGACGGCTCCAGGTCGTGCTCGAAGGCGTAGGGGTAGACCTCCACGCCCTGCTCCAGCAGCGCGCGGCGCTTCTCCCGCCGGTTCTTGATCTGTTCGTCGAGCTCGGACACGGGTGGGATCCCCCTCACGGATTGCCGGCTCCTCGCTCGGGGTGTGGACACCGGCACCGCGGGCGCTGGAGCGCCCGGACGGATCGCGACGATACCCGATCCGCGCCGTCGCTCAAACCCGGCGGCCGGTGGCTGCGAGGGCGTCAGCGGATCGACAGGAGGGGCCGCACCGCCAGCAGCCAGGCCCCGGCGTGGTCGCGGACCATGCGCATCCTGAGGACGGTCAGCTCCTGGGCGTCGGTGGTCCGCCCCGCCAGGAGCGCCTCTTCCGCCGCCGCCTCCAGGCGCTCGGCGTACGCCGAGCCCTGGCGCAGCAGGGCCCGGGTGCTGGCGAAGACCGGCGCCTCGCCGGTGGTGGCGGTCTCGTCCAGGAGACCGCGGATCTCCTCCACCGACTCGTTGATCGCCACGCGCACGGCCGCAGCCTCCAGGACGGTGCGCTCCAGGTCCAGGCCGGTTGCCCCGTCTCCGCCTGCCCCGTCCTGGGTCAGGCGCCGGTGAGCCACCAGCTCCCGGGGCTCGAGGCGCAGGCCGTAGACTTCCGAGCCGAGGACGGCCCGCTTCGGGGGGAGCTCCGGGTCCACCTCGTCCAGCGCGGAGCGCAGGCGAGCCAGGGCCCGATCCACGAGCTCGCTGCCGGCGCCGGCCTCCTCCGACGGCTCCGCCGCGGCCCGGGGCTCGCGGTCCGGCGTGCCTAGCCGGCTCGACAGGGAGCGCACCCGCCGCCGGAGGTGGGCGAGGTCCTTGAGCTTCAGCTCGTCGTCCTGGAGGCGGCGCTCGAAGGCCTCCACCTCCTCGCGGAAGTGGCGCAGCTCCCGGTCGAGCTCACCGTCCACCACCGCCTCGCGCTCCAGGTCGAACAGTCGCTGGTACTCCGTCGTGATCCGGCGCTCCTCCACCGAGTAGAGCTGCTGGATCAGGTTCTTGAGCGCCAGGTTGCTGTCCAGGATCTCGTAGAGGATCCGCGGGAAGAAGAAGTAGCAGCCCAGGCCGTGCTTGAGCTCCCGGTGGCGCGTCACCAGGCCGGCGTCGTTGAGCTGGTCCAGGGTGTCGGCCCCGGCGATGCCCGACCGCAGGTCCCGGAGCTGCTCCACGATCCCGTCCACCACCGTGTCCCCGGGCGGCTCGGAGCCCACCAGGGACCAGAGGCCGGAGGCGATCTCCCGCAGGCGGCCGCGCTCGATCAGGACCACGCGGCCGGACGCCGGGTCGCGCTCCTCGGCCACGCGGGTCAGGAGGAAGTCCACCTTGTCCAGCCGGTCCTCCGGCCACTTGCTGCGCCCCCCGGCGTAGACGTAGAACTTCACGAGCTGGGTCAGGACGTTGTCGTCGTCGTTCTTGACCCGCTGGAAGAACTGCCGGACGAGCTGCGGCGAGACTCTGCTATCCTCCTCCGCCAGGGTCGAGGTCAGGTGGCCGAGGGTCGCCTCCGCCTCGTCCAGCTCCTTTTCGATCACCTCCGGATCCTCGGCGTTGAGGCGTGCCGAGATCGACTTCAGCGCGGAGTGGACCTCCTGGAAGGCCGACGACAGGTCGGGTTGCGGAGCGTCGGGGAAGATCTTCCGCAGGCTCTGGGCATATTGGTGGAAGGCCCAGCCGGCGCGGAACCGGCTGGACAGGGCAGCGTAGCGGCCGTGGAGCCGCTGCAGGGTTTCGACCGACATCGAGGTAAGTCCCGAGCGGGAACGCGGGCTGATTCTACGCCATGACGCATCCGCGGGACGAGACCCGGCCACCGGACCCGACGGTGCTGATCCCCCGGAAGCGGATCGAGCAACGCGTGGCGGAGCTCGGGCGCGAGATCGACGCGGCCTACGCCGGGTCCGAGGAGCTCGTCTGCATCGCCGTCCTGAAGGGGGCGGCGTTCTTCCTGGTGGACCTGGTCCGGGCGCTGGAGACTCCGGTGGCGGTGGACTTCCTCCAGACCTCGAGCTACGGCTCCCGGGCGACGCCGGGAGAGGTCCGGATCCGCCGGGACGTGGACCTGCCGCTGCGGGACCGAGACGTCCTCCTGGTGGAGGACATCGTGGACACGGGGTGGACGCTGGAGACCCTGCTCGCCCTGCTGCGGCTCCGGCGGCCCCGGAGCCTGAAGCTCTGCGCCCTGCTGGACAAGCCGGCCCGGCGGGAGGTGGAGGTGCCCGTCGATTTCCTGGGCTTCACCGTTCCGGACCGCTTCATCGTGGGCTACGGGCTGGACCACGCCGAGCGCTGGCGGAACCTGCCCTACATCGGGACGGTGGACGTGTAGGGGCGGCGCGGGCTCCCGCCCGCAACCGAAGCGCGTAGGGGCGGAGCTTGCCTCCGCCCGGGGTGCCGAACGGCTCGGTGGTCGCTGGAGCACGGGAGGAGACAAGCTCCTCCCTTGCGCGCCTACGCGCCCCCACCGACAAGCGCCGCGCCACACGACGAATCTCCGAAGGAGTAGAACTGGGAGGGACGACATGGACTTGCATCACACGGATCGCGCACCGGCCGCCATCGGCCCCTACGCCCAGGCGGTCTCCCGGGGCGGACTGGTGTTCACCTCGGGCCAGATCGGCCTGGACCCGGCCACCGGCGAGCTGGTCGAGGGCGGCTTCGAAGCCCAGGCCCGCCAGGTGCTCCGGAATCTCCAGCACGTCCTGGAGAGCGCGGGGTGCTCGTTCCAGGACGTGCTGAAGGCGACGATCTACGTCACGGACATGAGCCGGTTCCCGCGGCTGAACGAGCTCTACGGCGAGGCGCTGGGAGCGCACCGCCCGGCCCGCTCCACGGTCCAGGCGGCGGCCCTGCCCAAGGGCGCCCTGGTGGAGATCGACCTGATCGCCGCCCGGCCGGGGGGCTGACCGGCCGGCCCGGCCGCACCGGACCCGGTTACGGGTAACCGGACCCCTCGTGGCGGGAGCGGGTGCGGGGGCGCTCCCCGCCGGGGACCGGCGCGAGCGTCTGGGAGCATGAACCGCCCGGCTCGCGCCTGCGCTCAGTCCGCGCCCGGGGCGGCACCGGTGTCCGCTCCGGCCGAAAGCGGCGCGGCCTTCGAGCTCCCCGGAGGGGAGCGCCCCGCACCCGCTCCTTCACCGGCCGGGTGTTCCTCCTCCCCACCGGGTGCACGCTGGGACCCATTCGGGCCAGACGTTGCGGCCGAGTCCTCGGCGGGTTCGACGAGGACCGCGCTCTACTCCTTGGTCTCGGAGGAGGCCGGAACCGTGGTGCCGGTCGGAAAGCGCCGGTCACTCTTCCGACAGGGAGCGGACGTAGGCCGCCACGTCCCGGATCTCCTCCTCCTCCAGCATGTCGTCCCAGGCGAGCATGCTCGGGGCCAGCCCCAGGACACGCCCGCCGCTCTTGATCACCTGGTAGAGCTCCCAGTCCGTGGAGGTCTTGAGGGCCTCCGGGTCGGTGAGGTCCCGGGGCGGCGGCTTGGAGCGCACGCGGCCGTCGCCCTCTCCCTCCGGGCCGTGGCAGACGCCGCAGCTCTTGCGGTAGACCTCGGCGCCGGCCTGCGGGTCACCCTCGAGCGCGAACCCCTCGGGTTCCGGCGGGAGCTTCGAGCGGTCGACCTCCGCCGCCGGGGCGGCGGCCGCCCACCCGAGAGTCAGGATCAGGGCCGGTACGGGAGCCAACACGGCGATCTTCATCGGACGCTCCTCCTCTCCACTGAGGGCGAGGATACCGCCGCACCGGCGGTCGAGCCCGACCCGGCCGGGTGGGGAGGTTTGTGGCCGGACCGTCCGGGAGGGAGCGGGTGCGGGGGCGCTCCCCGCCGGGGACCGGCGCGAGCGTCTGGGAGTCCGGTACGCCCGGCTCGCGCCTGCGCTCAGGCCGCGCCCGCGGCGGGACTTCACTCCGACCCGGACGAAAGCGGCGCGGCCTTCGAGCTCCCCGGAGGGGAGCGCCCCCGCACCCGCTCCTTCTACCGGCGGCTGGAGTCCGTTCCGGCTTCCCGCCCTCCCTGCCGATGACTGCGCTCGGCCGCTCCACGCTGGAGTCCGATCCGAGCACGCTCCGTAGGAGCTGCGACTCCGACGACGCTGCCACTGGAAGGGGTCCGGGCGCCCCCCGGCGGGATCCTCGGCGAAACAAGGTTGGCCCCAACGGGCCCCGGCGTCCAACTCCACGAACGGCCAAGCGCGCGATAGTCCCGGAGCCCGGGGAGGGAGGAGGAGGCCGGGGGCGCGCCGGGCGCAGGACGTCGAGGGCCGACCCGGGCCACCGCACTCCCGGGCACCGCGAAAGTGGCGGGAGGCCCGAGCCGAGGCGAGCGCCCTGCGCGAAACCGTCCGACTCGCGCGAGCCGGTCCGGAGCCCGACGCGCCCCCGGCCTCCTCCGGGGCGGGGGCAACCCGACTCATCGGAGCTGCGCACCGAACGGTGACTCCGCCCCCACACGCGCGACGTTCGCAGAAGCTGGAGGTCCGCCCGAGCCGCGAGCCGCTCCGGAGCCCGGCCCGCCCCCGGCCTCCTCCGGGGCGGGGGCACCCCTGGCCCGCGCAGTCCCCCTCAGCCCTTGAGCTTCTCCCACTCGTCGTCCGAAGCGTCCAGCGCGATCGCCAGCCCCCCGTCCGCCCCCACGTAGATCGGGTCCTTCACCACCTTGACGCGCCCCCCGCCGATCTCCCCCAGCTCCTTCTGGAGCCGCCCCCCGATCCCCTTGATGAGCGCCGTGCCCCCGGAAAGGATCACGTTGCTCCGGACCCGGTCCTGGTAGTCCGGATCGACCCGGGAGAGGAGGTCCACCATCGTCTCGATGATCGGCGGCAAGAGCCCCTCGCAGGCGGTCCGCAAGGGTTCGGTGATGTCGAGCTCGGTGGGGCGGCCGTCCACGGGCGCGGTGACGGTCACCTTCTGGGGGGCGTCGCCCACGAAGCTGTAGCGCTCCTTCCACTCCCGCACCATGTGGACGGTGAAGTCGGCGTCCGGGTAAGTCTCGCGGATCAGGCTGGTGAGCTGCTCGTCCAGCCAGTCGCCGGCGATGGTCAGGGTGCGCTGGTCCTCCTCGGTGGGCATGCGACCGCGCATGACACAGAAATCGGCGGTGCCGGCGCCGACGTCGATGATCATGGAGTGGAGCAGGGCATCGAGGCCGTAGGCCACGGCGAAGGGCTCGGAGACGATCATCAGGCTGTCCACGTAGGGGCCGACGGCCTCCCGGAGGCTCTGCTTGTTGACCCGCAGCGCCTTGGCCGGAACCCCCACGACCGCCCGCACCGAGCCGCCGCCGTTGCCCTTTTCCGCCCCCGCCAGGCGCAGCAGGTACTGCAGGAGCTCCCCCACCGCCGCCTCGTCCCGGGTCGAGCCCTTCTTGATCAGCCCCTCCTCCAGCGGCCGGTAGAGGTCCAGCATGGGCCGGTTCTCCAGCGCCTCGTCCCCCACCAGCACGGTCTTCTTCAGGACCTTGCGGGCCACCATGTCCGCCGGCCAGCCGACGTAGCTCTCGATCACGTGCCGCTCGTCGTTGGAGCCGGCGATGGAGCTGCGGGAGGTCCCCAGGTCGATCCCCATGTGGAGGATCTGCTTCGCTTCGCTCATCGGTTCAGCTTCCTTTCTGCATCGGATCCCGGGAGCCCATGGACTCGGCGTAGGCCACGATGCCGGCCGCCAGCGAGTCGGCGATGTACTCCCGGTAGAGGGGCTTCTCGAGCATGGCCGCTTCGGCTTCGCTCGACAGGGCCGCCACCTCGGCGAGGACGGCGGGCATCTCGGTGTCCACCAGGACGAGGAACGGGGCGGTCTTGACCCCCCGGTTGCGCAGCTTGGGGTTGACCCGGTGCAGGGAACGGTAGAGAGCGCCGTGGATCCGCCGGGCCAGGCTCTCGGACTTGTCCTGGCGCACCCCGGCGTAGATCCGGTCCAGGAGCTCGCGCATCTCCGCCAGGGTGTGGCCCGAGTCCACGTTCTCGCTCGCCGCGAGGCGGGACAGGAAGGGGTCGTCGGTGGGGCCCAGGTAATAGGTCTCGATGCCGCTCTCCCGGCTGCCCTCGAACCAGTTGACGTGGATCGAGACGAAGATGTCCGCCCGTTGCCGGTTGGCCAGGGCGGCGCGCTCCTGGAGGGTCAGGCCCACGTCCTCCTCCCGGGTCATCAGGACCTCGAAGGAGTACTCCTCCAGGGTCTCCTGGACCCGCCGGGCGATGTCGAGGGTGAGGAACTTCTCCTCCAGGCCGCCGGGCGTCCGGGTGCCGATGTTCGTCCCGCCGTGCCCGGGGTCGAGGGCGATCCGCCGAACCGCCAAGGGGAAGATGTCGCCGTCCAGGGAGCGCGACACCAGTGTCGGGTCCGGGGAGATCGCAGCCGAGCCGGCGGGACCGGCGCCCCCGCCCTCCGGGCTCTGGCGGGACCGTGCCCCCTCCGGCGGGGCGCCCCGGGAACCGGCGGCGCTGCCCTCCACACCCCGGGAAGCGGCCGGCTCCAACAGTCCCGCCGGCTCGGCCAGTGGACCGCCCCCGAACCCCACGCCGCCCGAGAGCACCAGGGACGAGGCGAAGACGGCCGCCGGAGCCACGAGGAGGCCCGCCACCTTCAAGAGCAGGCCGCCGCGCGCGCGGCGCCGGGTCCGGGGTCTCGGGGGGAGCCCCGCCTTGAGCTCCACGTTTTCCGCCACGACCTCGCGGAGAAGCCGGCGCTTGATCCTGCGTTCCTCGCCGGTCATGGACTCAGTCGCTCATAGCCATTCGACGATCTTTCCCGGGGCATCCCCCCGGTCCGTCACGGCCCAGCTCTGGGCGGAGCGGGTATTGTACCCTCTCCAAACCACCACGGCACAAGGTTTTTCTCCATCGGAGGACCGGGCGTGAGCTTCGACATCCACCAGGACATCCGGCGGGCCTCGACGGCCCCGGCCAGGCTCTACTCCGATCCCGCCCTCCACGAAGCGGTCCGCGAACGGGTCTTCGCCCGGACCTGGCAGCTCGTGGGCGACACGGACCCCGTGCGGGCCCCGGGCCAGGTCTTGCCGATGACACTTCTTCCCGGACTGCTGGACGAGCCGTTGTTCCTGGCCCGGGACGAGAACGACCGCCTGCGCTGCCTCTCGAACGTGTGCACCCACCGGGGAAACCTCCTGGTGGAGAGTGCCGGCCGGTGCCAGACGCTCCGGTGCCGGTACCACGGCCGCCGCTTCGCCCTGGACGGGCGCATGCTCTCCATGCCCGAGTTCGAGGAGACCGAGGGCTTCCCGTCCCCCGCGGACGACCTGCCGGCGGTCCCCCTGGGCCTGTGGGGCAAGCTCGTCTTCACCGGGATCGATCCGGGCCACGGCTTCGACGACCTGGTCGGCCCCATGCGCGAGCGCGTCGGCTTCCTCCCCCTGGACCAGCTCTCGTTCGAGCCGTCCCGCTCCCGGGACTACCTGGTCCGGGCCAACTGGGCACTGTACGTGGAGAACTACCTGGAAGGGTTCCACATCCCCTTCGTCCACGCCGGGCTCGCCGAAGCGCTGGACTACGGGGACTACACCACCGAGGTCTACCGCTGGTCGAACCTCCAGCTCGGCGTGGCCGCCGGCGGCGAGGACACGTTCGAGCTGCCTCCGGACTCCCCGGACCACGGCCGGCCCATCGCCGCGTACTACTGGTGGCTGTTCCCGAACACCATGCTCAACGTCTACCCGTGGGGCATCTCGGTGAACATCGTCCACCCGGTGGGGATCCACCGGACCAAGGTGCTCTACCGCACGTACGTCCTGGACCCCTCCCGGCTGGACACCGGCGCCGGCTCCGACCTGGACCGGGTGGAGCGGGAGGACGAGGCCATCGTCGAAGCGGTCCAGCAGGGGATCCGCTCGCGCCTCTACGACCGGGGCCGCTACTCCCCCACCCGGGAGCAGGGGGTCCACCACTTCCACCGCCTCCTGGCGGAAGCGCTGGGAGGCTGAGAACCCCGCGGGTCCCCCACGCCTGGGCTCCACTCCGCGCTCCCCGGCCTCCGCACCGTCCGGCGCCCCTGACCACCTGGCGGGAGAGGGAGGGAGCTGCTACCATCCCGCCGCACCGCTGAAGGCTGAAGTCGACGTGATGGAGTCTGTAGCCCGCCCTTCCTCTGCCGCTCCAGGCGCGGGATCCCCATGCCGGAGAGCGCGATCCGTCTCCTGGAGAGCCGCTTTCGTGGCCGGCGTCTGCCTGCTCGTGGGAGTCCTCGCGTGGCACGTCCGCCGAGAGCTCCGGCCCACCCCTCGTTCGGTGGTCGTCTCGGTCCGGCCCGCCGGCATCGCGGTGCCCAGCCACCGGTACCGCCGCGTCGTCCGCCCGCCGCAGGGCAAGCGGGTGGTCCTGCGCCTGGACCTGACCGGCGCCACCAACGCCGAGCGGTACACGGCCGAGGTCTACCCCCCGGGGAGCCGGGAGCCCGCCGGCACCTCCCGGGTCCTCCCCCGACGCGAAACCGTGGAGCTGGATCTGGGGCCGGCCCCCGTCCGCGGGCCCTACCGGATCGTGGTCTACGGGCTGGACGGCCGCCGGAGCCGCCCGGTCGCCACCTACCGCGTCCGCCTCGGCGAGCCGGAGCTGGACCTGTAGGGGAGGAGCTTGCCCTGGGCCTGAGCGAGCCTGGCGAGCCGAACGGCACCTCCCGGGGTACCGAAGACCCCGATCGTTTCCCCACGGGCGGACCCAAGGTCCGCCCCTACACGCGTCCGGACCATCCCGATCGTTTCCCCACGGGCGGACACAAGGTCCGCCCCT
>JBKHJP010000208.1:0-7594 GCA_046538065.1 Thermoanaerobaculia bacterium
CCATGGCAGCGAGGAACCTGGAAGGAAAGCGAGTCGCCATCCTGGTGGAGAAGGGCTTCGAGCAGGTGGAGCTCACCAGCCCGAAGCAGGCCGTGGAGGACGCCGGCGCCCGGGCCGACGTGGTCTCGCCCGTGGAGGGCGACACGGTCCGGGGGTGGAACCACACCGACTGGGGCGAGGAAGTCCCCGTCGACGTGCCGCTGGACCGGGCGGATCCTGCCGACTACGACGCCCTGCTCCTGCCCGGCGGCGTGATGAACCCCGACCACCTCCGGGTCAACGAGGCGGCGCGCCGCTTCGTCCGGAGCTTCTTCGACGCGGGCAAGCCGGTGGCCTCCATCTGCCACGGTCCCTGGACCCTGATCGACGCCGAGGTGGTCGAGGGCCGGGAGATGACCTCCTACCACACCCTGCGAAAGGACCTGGAGAACGCCGGGGCCCGGTGGGTGGACCGGGAGGTGGTCACCGACGGCAACCTGGTGACCAGTCGCAACCCGAACGACCTGCCGGCGTTCAACGCGAAGACGGTCGAGCTGTTCGCCGCCGGGGTGCGGGAGCTCGAGCCGGCGGTCCGGTAGGGCTCGGGCTACACTGGGCCCATGCCCGCAAACGTGACCCAGAAGCTGATCCGGTCCCACCTGGTGGACGGCTCCATGGAGCCGGGCGCCGAGATCGGGCTCCGGATCGACCAGACCCTCACCCAGGACGCCACCGGCACCATGGTCATGCTGGAGCTGGAGGCCATGGACGTCGACCGGGTCAAGACCGAGCTCTCGGCCCAGTACGTCGACCACAACCTCCTCCAGACCGACTTCAAGAACGCCGACGACCACCTGTTCCTGCGCTCGGCCTGCCGGCGCTTCGGAATCCACTACTCGAAGGCCGGAAACGGCGTCTCCCACCCGGTCCACATGGAGCGTTTCGGCGTCCCCGGCAAGACCCTGGTGGGCTCCGACAGCCACACCCCGGCCGCCGGCTCCCTCGGCATGCTCGCCACCGGCGCCGGCGGCATCGAGGTGGCGCTCGCCATGGTGGGCGAGCCCCTCTACATCAGGACCCCGAAGGTCTGGGGGGTGAAGCTCACCGGCGAGCTCCCGGACTGGGTGAGCGCCAAGGACGTGATCCTGGAGATGCTCCGGCGCCACGACGTGGACGGTGGCCGGGGCAAGATCGTGGAGTACTACGGGCCGGGCCTGGCGAGCCTGACGGCGATGGACCGTCACGTCATCGCCAACATGGGGACCGAGCTGGGGGCGACGACCACGGTCTTTCCGGCGGACGAGGCGGTCCGCAGGTTTCTCAAGGCCCAAGGGCGGGAGGACCAGTGGACGGAGCTCGTGGCGGACGAGGGCGCCGCCTACGACGAGGACGAGGAGATCGACCTCTCGGAGCTCGAGCCCCTGGCGGCCTGTCCGTCGTCGCCGGGCAACGTGGTGCCGGTCCGGGAGGTGGCGGGCAAGCCGATCTACCAGGCCTACGTGGGCTCGTCGGCCAACCCGGGGATGCGGGACTTCTGGGTGCCGGCCCAGATCGTCAAGGGGCGCTCCACCCACCACCGGGTCTCCTTCGACGTCACTCCCACCTCGCGCCAGAGCCTCCAGAACCTGTTCCGGATGGGGGTGATGGGGGACCTGATCCAGGCCGGCGCGCGGCTCCACCAAGCCGGGTGCGGCGGCTGCATCGGCATGGGCGCCGCGCCGGCTTCGAACGAGATCAGCCTGCGCACGGTGCCGCGGAACTTCCCCGGCCGCACGGGCACCGACGACGACCTGGTCTACCTGGTGAGCCCGGAGACCGCTGCCGCCTCGGCCCTGACCGGGGAGATCACCGACCCCCGAGAGCTGCCGGAGCGCTTCGGCATCGAATATCCCCGGTGGGAGGAGCCCGAGGAGCTGGTGATCAACACCCAGATGCTCGAGGAGCCGCCGGAGAAGGGGACGGAGGTGGAGCTCGAGAAGGGGCCCAACATTCACGACTTCCCCCACTTCCCGGAGCTCGCGGACCGGTTCTGCGTGCCGGTGCTCCTCAAGGTGGGCGACGACGTCTCCACCGACGAGATCATGCCCGCCGGCGAAACGGTCCTGCCCTACCGCTCGAACATCCCGAAGATCAGCGAGTTCGTCTACTACCGCTACGACGAGACCTTCCACGGCCGGGCCAAGGAGGCGAAGGACCGCTACGGCGGCCACGTGCTGGTAGCGGGGGAGAACTACGCCCAAGGGTCGTCCCGCGAGCACGCCGCCATCGCACCGCGCTACCTGGGCCAGCTCGCCGTGGTGGCGAAGTCCTACGCCCGGATCGGCTGGCAGAACCTGGCGAACTTCGGGATCGTCCCCCTGGAGCTGGTGGACCCGGAGGACTACCAGCGGATCGACCAGGGCGACGAGCTGGAGGTCCGGGGGCTCCGCGAGGCCCTCGCCGACGGCGAGGCGATCACCCTCCACAACCGCACGAAGGACGCCGAGATCGAGACCACCCACACCCTCTCCGACCGCCAGGTCCAGCTCATCCTGGAAGGGGGCGTGGTGAACTTCTTCAAGGAGCGGCTGTAGGGCGGCTGCCGGCTCCCGCCGCCAACCCGAGCGTGTATGAGCGTGTATGGGCGGAGCTTGCCTCCGCCCGGGGGAGGAGACAAGCTCCTCCCCTACACGCTTCCACGGAAAGTCCTCGCCCCGAACCACGAGTCTCCGAAGGGCCGGATCAGAAAGTCCGGGCCAGCTCGGCCTTCGGGTTGCGCTCGCGGAAGAGGTCCTCGGCCCAGGCGCCTTCGAACAGTCCCACGGTGTGGCCGTCGCGGTCCCGGGTGGCGGCGGCGCCCCGGCCCGGCCAGGTGAGCGCTTCCGGGTCGACTCCGCCGGTGAGCCAGAGGGCGGAGCGGTAGGGCAGCCGGTCCAGGCGGGTCTCCACCCGGTACTCCGCCTTCAGGCGGGACTGGACCAGGTCGAACTGGAGCTCGCCCACCGCCGCCAGGATCGGCTCGCGCCGGGCGGCGTCGGTCTCGTAGAGGACCTGGATGGCCCCTTCCTCCTCGAGCTGGTCGAGCCCCTTGCGGAACGCCTTGGCCTGGTCCACCGCCGCCGGGCGGAGCCGCGCGAAGTGCTCCGGCGCGAACCGGGGCAGGGGGGGGAAGGACAGCTTGGCCCCGTCGGAGACCGTGTCGCCGATGACGAACAGGCCCGGGTTGACCAGGCCCACCACGTCTCCGGGGAAGGCCTCCTCCGTGGTCTCCCGGTCCTGGGCGAAGATCCGGTGGGCCCGGGGCAGGCGCACCCGGCGCCCCAGGCGCGGGTGCTCGACGTTCATGCCCTTCTCGAACCGGCCGGAGACCACCCGGAGGAACGCCATGCTGTCCCGGTGGTTGGGGTCCATGTTCGCCTGGATCTTGAAGACGAACCCCGAGAAGACCGGGCTCGACGGCTCCACCGGTCCGACGTCGCTGTCGCGCCCCGCCGCCGGCGCCCCCCAGCGGCCCAAGGCTTCCAGGAAGGGAGCCACGCCGAAGTTGTTGAGCGCGCTGCCGAAGAAGACCGGCGTCTGGCGGCCGGTGGCGAAGCGCTCCGGGTCGTGGCTGTGGCCGGCCATGGCCAGGAGCTCCGCCTCCTCCCGGAGCCGGGCGTGGCGCTCCTCGCCCACCAGGCGGGCGAGCTCCGGATCGTCGATCCCGGAGACCTGGACCGGCGCCGCCCGCTCGCCCCGGGACACCTTCTCGAAGCGCAGCACCCGCCGGTGCTCCAGCTCGTAGACCCCGACGAACTCGGGCCCGGACCCGATGGGCCAGGAGACCGGCACCGGGTCCATCCCCAGGACCTGCTCGATCTCGTCCAGGAGCTCGAGCGGGTCGCGGCCGGGCTGGTCGAGCTTGTTGATGAAGGTGAGCACCGGGAGCTCGCGGCGGCGGCAGACCTCGAAGAGCTTGATGGTCTGGGGCTCGACGCCCTTGGCGGCGTCCAGGACCATGACGGCGCTGTCCACGGCGGTCAGCACCCGGTACGTGTCCTCGCTGAAGTCCTGGTGGCCCGGGGTGTCCAGGAGGTTGAAGCGCAGCCCGTCGTGGTCGAACTGGAGGACCGTGGAGGTGACCGAAATTCCCCTGGTCCGTTCCACCTCCATCCAGTCGGAGCGGGCGTGGCGCTGCCGGGCCTTGTGGCGCACGGCCCCGGCGAGCTCGATGGCCCCGGCGTAGAGGAGGATCTTCTCCGTCAGGGTGGTCTTGCCCGCATCCGGGTGAGAGATGATGGCGAAGGTCCGCCGGCGGGCCGCCTCCTGGGCCAGGGCGGGGTCGGCGGTCGTTTGCGGTGCGGGTGCGGTCGGGGACACGACGGGCTCCGGGCGGCGAGGTCGGGACCGAAAGCGCAACACTCCCACCGGTCCGCGGCATTCCCGCGGCCGTTCGAGGCGCCGACCTCACGGAGCTCTGTGGGTCCAGTACTCCGGCCGGCGACTCTGATGCATCACGGCGACCACCAGGACGCCGTCGTCTCCCGGCGAGTAGAGGAGACTGTATGGGAACGTGCGGAGGGGACGCTTCCGAACTCCGGGCCGGATCTCTTCGCCCCCGAGAGGGAACTGGGCTACGAATCCTTCGGCACGGAAGACCTCACCCACGAACTGGCGGGCGACTCCAACCGCCTTGTCCCGGTAGTAAGCAGCCGCCCGACGAAGCTCTTCCAACGCTTCGGGGTGATAGTCGATCGCGGTCACCGAACCAGGTTCTCGAGCTCTTCACGGACCCGCTCTGCAGACACACCCCGGACGCGTCCTCCCCGGAGATCCTGTAGACGACGCTCCGCTTCCTCGGCCCAGAGAGCTTCGATCTCGTCCTCCGAAAGACCGTCCAGGCTGTCGAGGAGTCGCTCGGCGAGCTTGGCCCGTTCCCGCACTTCCAGGCCGAGGGCTTCTGCCGTGAGTTCTTCGAGCTTCGGCATAGGAGAAGCGTAGCAGAGCGCCAGGGCGTTCTCGCCGCGTCACCCGGCCTGGCGGCGGGCGGCGCCGGTGAGGCGCAGGCGGGCGATGACGCCCGGGGCGTCCGGGCGCTCCTCCAGGGTGACGGAGCCGCCGTGGGCCTCGGCGATCTGGCGCGACAGGACCAGGCCGATGCCGGTCCCCTTGGGCTTCGTCGTGTAGAACGGGACGAAGAGGTTCTCCGGGTTCGACAGGCCCGGTCCGTCGTCCTGGACCCAGAGCTCGACGCCTCCTTCCACCTCGCACCACCCGAGCCGGATCCGGCCGCCGGTCTGGAGGGCCGCCTCGGCGCCGTTCTGGACCAGGTTGATGAGCGCCTGCTCGAGCTGGTCCGGATCCGCCGGGACCACCAGGGGCGGACCGGGCTCCACCTCCACCGGGACACGCGGTTCCAGGGCCGCCACCCGGTGCACCAGGGGGTCCACTTCGGTCTCGCGGACCACGGGCGGAGGCAGCCGGGCCAAGCGGGAGTAGGCGGCCATGAACCGGGCCAGCGCCTCCGCCCGGGTGGACACCATGGTGAGGGCGCGCCGGGCGTCCTCCTCCCAGTCCGGGGGCCGCGGGTCCCGGTCCAGGAGCGTCGCCAGCGTCTCCGCCGTGGACTTGATCGGGGCCAGGGAGTTGTTGAGCTCGTGGCCCAGGACCCGGATCAGGCGCTTCCACGCCTGACGCTCCTCCTCCCGGAGGGGCCGGGAGAGGTCGGACAGCACGATCAGGCGCACCGGGAAACCGTCCTTGCGGAATCCGCTCCGGCGGACGTCCCAGCGGGCGACGCGGCCGGGGAACGCCCGGTCCACCAGGCGGTTGGCCTCGCCGGTCAGGAACTCGGCCAGTCCGAGCTCCCCGGCGGAGCGGGCCAGGAGCCGGTCCGGGTGGCCGGCGAGGAGGCGAGCCCCGGCCCGGTTGACCACCTGCAGGCGCTCGCGCCGGTCGAAGGCGAAGACGGCCACGTCGATGGCGTCGATGACCTTCCGCAGGAGGACGGTCGCCTCCACCGCCCCGAGGCGCTGCTGGCGCAGGATCTCCCCCAGGGCGTTGATCTCCCGCATGACCTCCTCCATGGAGCCGCCGCCCCACGCGGTCCGGGCCCGCAGGGAGAAGTCCTCCTCGCGAAGGGCTTCCAGCAGGTTGGCCTGGGTGTTCAGGGTGTAGACCAGGCGCCGGTGGGCCAGGAGCGGCAGGCCGACGGCGGCCGCCAGCAGCCCGCCGGTGGCGGCGAGAGCCACGGGACCGGACAGGTGAAACCAGACGAAGCCGGCGGCCACGAGGGCGCCGGGCACGGCGCCGGCCAGGCCCAAGAGGAGGAGCCGGGTCTCGAAGGCGGGCCAGCGGAACCGGCCGCGGCCCGCTGCGCTCTGCTCACCGCCTCGGCCCACCATGTCCAGCACTCTCAAAGGTCGTACTTCTCGAGGCGCCGGTAGAGGGCGCTCCGGGAGAGGCCCAGGGCCCGGGCCGCCTCGGTGACGCTGCCCTCGTGGCGGTCCAGCGCCCGCTGGATCATCACGCGCTCCGCCTCCTCCAGGGTCAGCTCCTCGAGAGGCGGGGCACCGCCCGGCGGCCCCTGGGACAGCGGTCCGCCGCCGGCGCCCTGGCCCGGGAAGAGGTCCTCGGCGAAGATGGTCTCGCCACGGGCCATGAGGACCCCCCGCTCCACCGCGTGATCGAGCTCGCGGACGTTGCCGGGCCAGCGGCAGGCCAGCAGGGCCTTCATCGCTCCCTCGTCGAAGCCGGTGAGGTCCTTCCGGTACCGGCGGGCGTGGTGCTCCAGGAACCGGGCCGCCAGGGCCGGCACGTCCTCCCGGCGCTCCCGCAAGGGGGGCAGGTGGAGCGTGACGGTGTTGAGCCGGAAGAGAAGATCCTGCCGGAAGCGCCCCTCGGACACCTCCTCCTCCAGGTCGGCGTTGGTGGCAGAGAGCATCCGCACGTCCACCGTGCGGGTCCGGGACGAGCCCACCCGCTCCAGCTCCCCGGTCTCCACCACCCGGAGGAGCTTCGCCTGCTGGGCGGAGGTGACGTTGGCGATCTCGTCCAGGAAGAGGGTGCCGCCGTCCGCCAGCTCGAAGCGGCCCACCCGGTCCTCCTTGGCGTCGGTGAAGGCGCCGCGGACGTGGCCGAAGAGCTCGCTCTCGAAGACGGTGTCGGACAGGGCCCCGGTGTTCACGGTGACCAGGGGCGCCTCCGCCCGGGGGGAGAGCTCGTGGATCACCTGGGCGACCAGGCTCTTGCCTGTGCCGTGCTCCCCGGTGATGAGGACGTTGGCTTCCGACGGGGCGATGCGCTCGATCAGCTCCAGGACCGGGCGCATGGCCGGCGAGCCCGAGACCAGGCGGCCCGCCGTCTCGCCCCGGAGAAGGCGGTTCTCCGCCTCCAGGCGCTGGCCGCGGCGCAAGGCCCGGGCGAGCTCCACCTGCGTGGACAGCACCGACAGGAGCCGGGCGTTGTCCCAGGGCTTCTCCACGAAGTCCCGGGCGCCCCGGCGCATGGCCTCCACCGCGACGTCGACGCTGGCCCAGGCGGTCATGACCACCACCGGCAGGCTCGGGTCGACGGACCGGAGCTGGTCCAGAAGGTCCAGCCCCTCCCGGCCGGAGGTGGTGTCCCGGGCGTAGTTGAGGTCGATGAGGACGGCGTC
>JBKHJP010000209.1:0-7593 GCA_046538065.1 Thermoanaerobaculia bacterium
TTCCAGAGCTCCTGGAACCGGAGCCTCCCCGCGCCGGCGCCGAGCGGAGCCGCGCGCTCCACGGCCCCTCCTCCACGTCGCGCGCGGCGTTCGCAGCCGACGGAGGCCCGCCCGAGCCTCGCGCCGGTCCCCGGAGGGGAGCGCTCCCGCGCCGGCTCTCGCCACGAACGGTGATCCGGCCTCTTGCGCTCCTTGCTCCAGCGCAAGGACACGCCGCCCCCACCTTGACAGGGTCGCTTCGAACGAGCCACCACCCCGGGAGAGCCGATGCGACCCGAACCCGAACCCGACCTCGACACCCTCACCGTGGAGGAGCTCCTCCGGCACCGCCCGGAGGCGGCCCGGATCTTCTTCCGCCACCGGATGGCCTGCGTGGGTTGCGCCATGTCCCCCTTCGACCGGCTGCCGGAAGCCGCCGCCAGCTACCGGATCCCCGTGGACGAGTTCCTGGAGGAGATCCGCAGCGCCCTGGGGCCGGGCGGCTCCGCGGCCGGGAGCAGCGGGGAGGAGCGGTCGTGAGCCGCGCCGGCGCAGCGTTGCGACGGCCGGCACCGCAGGCGGAGGCCGCCCTCCAGCGGCGGTTCTTCCTGGCCGGCATCGCCGTCGCCCTCACCGCCGGAGCCGGCTGGGGCGCCTTCCTGCTGGCCCGCATCGCCGCCGCGGGCTCCTTCACCGCCCTGTCGGTCTTCGAGGTGAACGCCCACGGCCAGGCCCAGATCTACGGCTGGGTGGGGCTGTTCGTGATGGGCTTCGCCTACGTGGCCGTCCCGCGGCTCCTGGGTGCCCCGGACGGAGCCGCCGGGGCCCTCGGCGGCTGGAAGAGAGCCCTGGCCGCCACCTCCCTGCCCTTGATGCTCGCCGGGATCGCCCTGCGGGCCGTGGCGGAGCCCCAGGCCGCGGGGGCCGGCGGGGGCGGCGCCGGGCTGGGGTCCCCGGCCGGCCTCGCCGCCGTTGCCGGAGCGGGTCTCGAGCTCCTGGCCGTCGCCCTGTTCGTGGCGGTGATGGGCGCCACGGTCGCCCGGTCCCGGCAGCGGAACGCAACGCCGGTCCTCTACGTGGCCTCCGCCCTGGCCTGGTTCCTGGCGGGAGCGGCCTTCGACCTCCTCCACCTGGCCCGCCTGGTCTCGGCCCCCGGTCGCGAAGCCCTCCTCCACCAGGTTGCGGGGTACCAGTTCGCCCTGCGCACCGTCCAGATCCACGGCCTCGCCCTGACCCTGATCCTGGGGATGTCCCTCTGGGTGCTGCCGGGCCTGTTCGGGCTGCCGGAGCCCCGCTCGGGGCGGGCCCGGCGCCTGTGGCTGCCGCTCCAGGTCGCGGTGGCCGGCCAGGTGGTCTTCTTCCTGGCCTTCATGCGCACCCTGGAGCTCCGGTGGGCCGGCGCGCTGTGGCTGGCGGACCTGGGGCTGGCGGTGGTCGCCGCCCTCCTGGTCTGGAATCTGGGCCTGCTGCGGCCGGGGGCGGGGGTCGCTCCGGCCACCGGCGACGCCCCGCCGGCGCGGCGTCCGGCGCGCGCTCTCGCGGGGCCCGCGCCAGCCGGGACCGGCCTCCGCACCGAGAGCCGGGACCACCTCCGGTTTCTCCGCGCCGGCCATGTCTGGCTCCTGGTCTCCCTCGCCATGCTGGTGGCGGCACCCCTCTGGGGTGCGCTGACCGGCCAGGGTTTCTCCCATGCCTGGTACGGCGCCACCCGCCACGCCATCACCGTCGGGTTCGTGACCCTCACCATCGCAGGGGTGGCGGGGCGGGCCGTGGCGGTCCTCCACGGCGGCGGCGACCGCCGGTCCCCGGCGTCGCGGATCCCGGGAGTCTGGCTTCCCTTCCTCCTGATCAACGCCGGCTGCGCCCTGCGGGTCACCACCCAGGCCGCCACCGATCTCTACCCCGCCGCGTTTCCTGCGGCCGGGGTGAGCGGGGTCCTGGAGGTCGCCGGACTGACCCTCTGGGGAGCCCACGTCGCCGCCGCGCTCCTCCGCCACCGGTCCCCGGACGGCGGCCGCACCACCGTGGAGGCGGGGCGCCGCCCCGGCACCCCGGCGGGGCCGAGCCCGCCCTCCGGGGTGGTGCCAGCCGAGCCCCCGGCGGCTATGGTGGTCCTTGAGACGAAGTCTCGTTAGGAGCGATCCGATGATCCCTGGCACCGCGATCCCCTTCGACCGGGAGCTGATCCGGAAGTACGACCGCCCCGGGCCCCGCTACACCTCGTACCCCACGGCCCCGCAGTTCCGGGACGACTTCGGCTCGGCGGACTACTCCCAGCTCCTGCTGGAGAGCCGCCGGGACGACGGGGGCGGGGCGCTCCCGCTCTCCGTCTACCTCCACCTGCCCTTCTGCGAGACGCGCTGCTTCTTCTGCGGATGCAACGTGATCATCTCCCGGAGGCGTGAGCGCGCCCTGGACTACCTGCCCGTCCTGGACCGGGAGATGGCGGCGGTGGCGGAGCTCGCCGGGGCGGCCGGGCGCGAGACCGTCCAGGTCCACTGGGGCGGTGGCACCCCCACCTTCCTGCCGCCGGAGGAGATCACCCGGCTGATGGCCGCGGTCCGGCGCCGCTTCCCGCTGGCGGACGACTGCGAGATCGGGGTCGAGGTGGACCCGCGGCGCCTGACGGAGGCCCATTTGGACGCCCTGGCCGACGCGGGGGTCAACCGCCTGTCCATGGGCGTCCAGGACCTGGACGCCCGGGTCCAGGAGGCGGTCAACCGGGTGCAGCCGCCGGAGGAGACCTGGGCGGTCCTGGAAGGGGCCCGGCGCCGGGGCATGACCAGCGTCAACGTGGACCTGATCTACGGCCTGCCGCACCAGACGCCCGCGAGCTTCGCCGCCACCGTCGACGAGGTGATCGAGCGGGCGCCGGACCGGCTGGCGGTGTTCAACTTCGCCTACCTGCCGGAGATGTTTCCCCACCAGCGGGTGATCGCGCCGGAGGCGCTCCCCGGCCCGGAGGAGAAGCTCACCATGCTCGAGGGGACGATCGAGCGCCTCACCGGGGCCGGCTACGTCCTCATCGGCATGGACCACTTCGCCCGGCCGGAGGATCCCCTGGCGCGGGCCCTGGAGGACCGGACGCTCACCCGGAACTTCCAGGGCTACTCCACCTGCGGCCGCACCGACCTCGTCGCCTTCGGCGTCTCCTCCATCAGCCACGTGGCCGGGGGGTTCGCCCAGAACGTAAAGGACCTCGGGGACTACGAGGAGGCGGTGGCCGCCGGCCGCCTGCCGGTCTACCGCGGGCTCGCGCCGACTCGGGAGGACCGCCTGCGCCGGGACGTGATCCTGGGCATCATGGGCCACTTCCACCTGGACAAGGACGCGGTGGAGGCCGCCCACGGCATCGACTTCGACCGCCACTTCGCCGCCGAGCTGGAAGCCCTGGAGCCCCTGGCGGCGGACGGGCTCGTGGCGCTCCGGCCCCGGAGCCTGGAGGTCACGCCCCTCGGACGCCTCCTGGTGCGCAACGTGGCCATGGTGTTCGACGAGTACCTGCCCCGGGGCGCCGGCGCGCGCTACTCGCGGACCGTCTGAGCCCGGACGAGCCCCCGTCATGGTCGCCGAAGCCCTCGAGACCCCCGGCCGCCCCGGCTCGCGCCCCGCCGGAGGCGCCGCGCCCGCCCGCCGGACCGTGCTCCTGGTGGGCAACCCCAACGTGGGCAAGAGCGTCCTTTTCCGGAACCTGACCCAGCGCTACGTCAACGTCTCCAACTTCCCCGGGACCACGGTGGAGATCGCCCGGGCCCGGGCCCGCTTCAACGGCCGGGACTGGGAGGTGGTGGACACCCCGGGGATCAACGACCTCGCCCCCCGGAGCGAGGACGCCCGGGTCACCCGGGAGATGCTGGACCGCCACCCCGACGCCCTCCTGGTCCAGGTGGCGGACGCCAAGAACCTGCGCCGGGCGCTGCTCCTGACCCTCCAGCTCGCCGAGCTGGGGCGGCCCATGGTCCTGGTCCTCAACATGATGGACGAGCTCGCGGCGCGCGGCGGGCGGATCGACGCCCGGGAGCTGGAAGCGATCGTCGGGGTGCCGGTGGTGCCGGCCGTGGCGCTCCGGGGCCGGGGCACCGGCGAGCTCGTGGAGGCCCTGGGCCGGGCGGCGTCGCCGCGCCCGGAGCTGGTGCCCCCGGAGGATCGGTCGACCGGCGGCGGCACGCCGGCTCCGCGCCGGGACTACGAGCGCAACCGGGAGCGCCTCGCCCGGATCCACGAGGTCCTGGGGCGCACCTACCGGATGGAGCGCCCGCCCGGGGCGAGCTTCGGAATCCGGCTGGGCTTCTGGGCCATGCACCCGCTCAAGGGCCTGGCGGTCCTGGCCGTCGCCCTGGTGGCGGTGTTCTGGTTCGTGGGGCTCCTGGGGGCGGGGACGCTGGTGGACCTGCTGGAGACCGGGGTCTTCGGCCAGCACGTCAACCCGCTGGCGATCCGCGCCGCCGACGCGGTGCTCCCCTTCCCCCACGTCCACGACACCGAGGTCCTGGAGGCCTCCGTGGAGCTGCCCCTGACCCCGGTCCACGGCGTCGCCCTGGGCTCCTTCGAGCGGCCGGCCCTGGTGCCGGACTACCACCTGGAAGCCGGCGTTCCGCTCTCCGCCGGCCAGCACGTGACCCGTTTCGTCCACGACCTCCTGGTGGGCGAGTTCGGGGTGGTGACGATGGCCCTCTCCTACGCCCTCGCCATCGTGCTCCCCATCGTCACCACCTTTTTCCTCCTGTTCAGCGTCCTGGAGGACTCGGGGTACCTGCCCCGCATGTCGATCATGGTCAACCGCCTCTTCCGGGTCATGGGCCTCAACGGCAAGGCGGTCCTCCCCATGATCCTGGGCCTGGGCTGCGACACCATGGCCACCATGACCACCCGGGTCCTGGAGACCCGCAAGGAGCGGGTGGTCACCACCATGCTCCTGGCCCTGGCCGTGCCCTGCTCGGCCCAGCTCGGGGTGCTCCTGGCGATGATGGCGGCTCTCCACCCCATGGGGGCGGTGGCGTGGGTGGTCCTGATCGTCGGGGTGATCTTCCTGGTGGGCTGGCTCACCGCCCGGGTGTTCGGCGGCGAGGGGGCCGGAGACTTCATCCTGGAGATCCCGCCCATGCGCCGCCCCCAGGCGGGCAACGTGGCGATCAAGACGGTCTCGCGCCTGAACTGGTACCTGCGGGAGGTGATCCCCCTCTTCGTGGCGGGCACGGCGGCGCTCTTCCTGCTGGACCGCGTGGGCGCCCTGGCGGCCCTCGCCCGCCTGGGCGAGCCCCTGGTCACCGGCTGGCTGGGTCTGCCCCGGGAGATGGCGAACGCCTTCCTGGTGGGCTTCATGCGCCGGGACTTCGGCGCCGTCTACCTGCTGGAGGCGGCCACGGGGCCGGCGCCGGTGCTCTCGCCCCACCAGATCCTGGTGGCCATGGTGACGATCACCCTGTTCATGCCCTGCATCGCCAATTTCCTGATGATCGCCAGGGAGCACAGCCTGCGCGTGGCGTGGGCCATGGCGGCGTTCATCTTCCCCTTCGCCTTCCTCGTGGGAGGCCTGACGCACCGGGTGGCGCAATGGCTGACCAGCGTTATGTGACCTGCCCCCTCTGCGGCTTCGAGTTCGAGCCCACGGACACGCTGTGCGAGCACGGCTGTCCCCTGCGGGCCGCCTGCGGCCTGATCCGCTGCCCGGGGTGCGAGTACGAGTTCCCGCAGACGCCGAAGGCCGTCTCGTGGCTGCGCCGTCTCTTCGGCCGCCCGCAAGGGGCCGCCGCCCCGGCGGGGATGCTCACGGTCCGGGAGCTGGCCCCGGGGGAGCGGGCCGAGGTGGTGGCGGTGAGCGACCTCGCCCCCGGACGGAGCAATGCCCTGGCCGTCTTCGGCCTGGTACCCGGCTCCGGCGTGCGGCTGATCCAGCGGCGGCCGTCGTTCGTCCTCCAGGTGGGCGAGACGGTCCTGGCCCTGGAGGCGGAGGTGGCGGGCTCCATCGTGGTCCGCGCCGCGACGCCGGCGGCGGACGGGGCGGCAACCCCCCGGCGAGCCGAGATGGAGTCTGCGGCGGAGCCCCGGGAAGCCGCAATGGAGGGGGCCGCGGAGGCCCCGGTGGCGGCGGACTCGGCCCCACGGGCCGGGTCCGACGGGGAGGATGCCGACGGTGCCCCCCGGGAACCGGCGCCCTTGCGGGTAGCATGAGCCCATGGCGGAGCGGCGCGACGTCCTGGTGGTAGGAGCCGGGATCTCCGGCCTGACCGTCGCATTCCACCTGGAGCGGGGCGGCCTCGACGTGGCCGTGGTGGAGGCCTCCGACCGGGTGGGCGGTGCGATGCAGACCCTCCGGAACGGCCCGTGGACCTTCGAGGAGGGACCCAACACGGTCCTGGAGAGCCGCCCGGCGGTGGCCCGACTGGTCCGGGAGGCGGGCCTGGAGGGCGAGAAGCTCACCGCCTCGCGCACCGGGGCCCGGCGCTATCTCTGGAAGGGGGACCGGCTCCGGCCGCTGCCCTCCGGACCGGGCGGGTTCGTCACCACCGGTCTTTTCCCCCTCCGGGCGAAGCTCCGGCTGCTCGCCGAGCCGTGGATCACCCCGGCGCCGGAGGACGCGGAGGAGTCCATCGCCGCCTTCGTCCGCCGCCGCCTGGGGCAGAGCTTCCTGGACTACGCCGTGGGGCCCTTCGTCTCCGGCGTCTATGCCGGCGACCCGGAGCGCCTGTCGGTGCGCTGGGCGGTCTCCCGGGTCCACGCCCTGGAGCGGGACCACGGCAGCCTGATCCGGGGTGCGCTCGCCAAGGGACGGGCCCGATCCCGGGAGCGGGCCCGGGAGCGGCGCCGGGAGAGAGCCCGGAGCCGGAACGAAGAGACGGCCCGTCGAGGAGGCGAGGACGCCACTGGCAACGAGCCCCAGGCCCGGGGTTCCGCCCTCGGGCCCGGCGGCGGGATGATCTCCATGGAGACGGGCCTCGAGACCCTCCCCCGCCGCCTGGCCGAGGCCATCGGCGCCGTCGAGACCGGGACCCCCTGCCGGGCGATCCGGCGGGTGGACGGAACCTTCCGGGTGAGCGCCGGCGATCGAGAGATCGAGGCCCGGGACTTGGTGCTCGCGGTCCCGGCGGACGCGGCGGCGCACCTCCTGGACGAGGCCACCGGCGGCGCCAGCCGCCCCTTCGCCGAGATCCCCTACGCCCCGGTGGCCGTGGCCTGCTACGGCTTCCGCCGGCAGGCCGTGGCCCACCCCCTGGACGGGTTCGGGTTCCTGGCGCCGCGGAAGGAGTCGCTCCGCGTCCTGGGGTGCCTCTTCCCGTCGAGCCTCTTCCCCGGGAGGGCGCCGGAGGGCCACGTGGCGCTCAGCGCCTTCGCCGGGGGCCGGGGCGACCCCGGCGCCGTCGAGCTGGGCGACGGCGCCCTCCACGAGCTCTTCCTGGGGGACCTGGGCCGGGCCCTGGGCCTCTCGGAGGAGCCGGCCTTCCGGCACCTGGTCCGCTGGCCCCGGGCGATCCCCCAGTACGAGCTGGGCCACGGGCGGTACGTGGAGCTCGCCCGGGACCTGGAGCGGGACCTCCCCGGCCTCCACCTCCGGAGCAACGTCCTCGGCGGCGTCTCGGTCCCGGACTGCATCCAGAACGCCACCGACCTGGCGGA
>JBKHJP010000210.1:0-7577 GCA_046538065.1 Thermoanaerobaculia bacterium
CCGCCACCGTCTCCGCCCGGAGGAGGGAGTTGTAGACCGCCTCCTCCACCGACTCCACCGCCGCCAGCAACAAGGGGCTCACGGCGTCGTTGCGCAGGTCCCGGAGCGTCTCCACCGCCTCCTTGCCCCGGTCGCTCCGCCGGTTCGCCGTGGAGAAGGCGATCACGAAGTCCCCGGAACCGTTGGACATGAACGAGCCCACCCGCCCCAGGGCCAGGACCGCCCGCTTGGCCAGGCGCTCCAGGTTCCGGGGGGACAGCGGCGCGTCCGTCGCCACGACGATCATGCACGAGCCGTCCTTCGCCGCCTCGTGGCTGGAGGGTCCCTCCGGGCCGGCTCCGCCGCCGTCCGTTCCCTTCCCACCGGTCCCGGTCCCCGAAGCACCCGAATCCCCGGTGTCCGGGGCCTCCAGGGCCTCCCGGAAGCTGTAGCGCCCCAGCGCCTCGCCCACCGGTACCCCGTCGATCCGCAGGATCCCGCCGAAGTTGCTCTGGACCAGGGCGCCCACCGTCCAGCCGCCCAGGCCCTCCGGCAGCACCCGGGAGGCCGTGCCGATCCCCCCCTTCCAGCCCAGGGCGCGGGTCCCCGTTCCGGCCCCCACCGAGCCCTCGGCCACCGGGCCCGGCCGGGCCGACTCGATGGCGCGGTGCACGTCGGCGGCGCTCACCGGCATGGACCGGATGTCGTTGAGGAATCCGTCGTTGGTCTCGCCCACGACGGCGTTCACCGAGCGGACGTCCTCGTTGCCCGGTTGCTCCAGGGTCCAGGCCACGACCGCCTCCAGCGCCGTGCCCACGGCCAGGGTGTTCGTGAGGACGACGGGGGTCTCGATCGTCCCCAGCTCCTGGACCTGGAGGAACCCGGCCGCCTTGCCGAAGCCGTTGCCCACGTAGACGGCGGCCGGCACCTTCTCCCGGAAGAGGTTCCCTCCGTGGGGCAGCACGGCGGTGACCCCGGTCCGGACCGTGTCCCCCTCGATCAGTGTCGCGTGGCCCACGGCCACGCCGGCCACGTCGGTGACGGCGTTGAGGGGCCCCGGGAGGAGGATCCCGGGCTCCACCCCCAGGTCGCGGATCCGGGGGCGCGCCGGTGATTCGGAAGGAGGAGGCTCCGGAGGCTGGGCCGCCGCCGCGGCGGCGAGGGTTCCCAGGGCGAGGGCGAGGAGGCCGGGCGTGCTCATGACCCGCCGATTATGCCGGACCGGCGGGTATCATCGTGGGCACGCCGGGGAGCCGCCGTGACCGGAGGAGCACAGAAGCCAGCAGCCGGAGCCCGTACGGACCGCGGGAATGCCTGGGGCCGCTGGTTCCCGCTCGCCGGTGCGACGCTGGCGATCCTCGTCCTGGCGCCCTTCTTGGGTGTCCTGCAGGAGCACGTGCGCGAGAGCGTCGGGCTGGGCTACCTTCGGTGGGTCTCCGGCGGCCTGGCGGCAGCCGGGGCGGCGGCCCTCGTCTCCGCCGTGGTCCGGATCCGCCGGTTCCGCCTCCGGCGCTACGGCCTCCTCCTGGCGGCGGGGCTCCTGGTGGCACTCCAGGTCGGGGCCTGGGGCGTCGGCGAGGAGGAGACCGACGTGCTGGAGCGGGTCCACCTGCTGGAGTACGGCGTGCTGGCGGTGCTCTTCGTCCGGGCGTTCCGGCCCGGCCACGGTGGCCCCTTTCTCCCGGTCCTGGCCCTGCTCGGTGTGGCCCTGGTGGGCCTGGCGGACGAGACGGTCCAGTGGCTCACCCCCGTGCGGGTGGGGGACTTCCGGGACGTGGTGCTGAACGCCTACGCCGGGCTCGTCGGCGTCCTCTTCGTCCTGGCCCTCCGGGGGCCCCGGCCCCTGCCGGCGGACGGGGAAACCGGGACGACGGGCGGTGGCGCCCTGCGGCGCGGTTTCCGACCCCGGGGGCCGCAGTCGCAGACAGCCGCCCGTGGCACCGCCGCCGGCCGGAGCCTCCGGCTCTCTGCGGGCCTGGGGGCCGTGGTGGTCCTCGCCGGGGCCGCCTTCTTCGACGCCGCCCACCTGGGCCACGAGATCCGGGACCCGGAGGCGGGCGTGTTCCTCTCCTGGCACTCGCCGGAGGAGCTCCGCCGGGCCGCCGACGAGCGTGCCGAGCGCTGGTCCCGGGAGAGCATCCCCCCGCACCGCCCCCTGGCCCGTGAGGACTACTTCCTCTCCGAGGCCGGCTGGCACGCCAACGAGCGCAATCACGCCGTCCGCGTGGGCGACCTCCGCCGCGCCTGGCGCGAGAACCGGATCCTGGAGCGCTGGTACCAGCCCTACCTGGAAGTGCGGGGCGGGTGGCCGGAGCGGCAGCGGGCGAAGATCGAGCGGGAGCTCGAGGCCCGGGATCCGGCGGCCCTGGAGGCTTCGCCCGGCTACCGGAGTCCGGCGCTGGAGGGGCGGGTCGTCGCCGCGCCGCCGCGGCCCTTCCTGTGGGGCGGCGCGGTGCTCGCGGCAGGGGCCCTCCTGGCCGTCGCCCGGGGCCGTGGGTCCGCCGGGCCGGGCCGGCCTGGTATGTTCGCCAAGGAGGAGCTCTCATGAACCCCACCGACCGAACCTGGCTCGTGTACCTCTCCGGCGAGATCCACAGCGACTGGCGCCAGCGGATCGCCCGGAGGGTGAAGACCGCGGGGCTGCCCGTGGAGCTCGCCGCCCCGGTGACCGACCACGCCGCCAGCGACGACTGCGGCGTGGCGATCCTGGGGCAGGAGGAGACGAGTTTCTGGAAGGACCACAAGGGGGCCCAGGTCAACGCCATCCGCACCCGCACGCTGCTCGGGGAGGCGGACGTGGTGGTGGTGCGCTTCGGCGAGAAGTACCGGCAGTGGAACGCCGCCTTCGAGGCCGGCTACGCTTCGGCCCTGGGCAAGGCCATCGTCACCCTCCACGGTCCGGACCTGGACCACGCCCTCAAGGAGGTCGACGCCGCGGCCCTGGCCGTGGCCCGGGAGCCGGAGCAGGTCGTCGACGTCCTGCGTTACGTCATCCAGGGAACCCTGCCGCGCTGAGCGAGGAGCCACCCGCCGTGCACGAGACGCCCACCGGCGCCCTCAGGGCGCGCTGCGAAGACGAGGTCGTCGAGCTCCACCGGTTCTTCCAGGACTGGTACCGGGGCACGATCGACGCGGGCGGCGAGGCGTTCGCCCGGATGAGCGACGTCCTGGCGGAAGGGTTCCACCTGGTCACTCCGGAGGGCACCCTGGTGGGCCGCGGCGAGATCCTCGCCTCGGTCCGGGGCGCCCACGGCTCCCGGGGCCCCGGCTTCACCATCCGCACCCGGGAGTGCCGGTTCCGGGCCGGGGGCCGCGGCCTGGGGGTCGTCACCTACGAAGAGTGGCACGAAGAGGGCCGCAGCCGCCGGGGCCGGATCTCGACGGCGGTCTTCCAGGACCGCGCCGACGCTCCCAACGGAGTCGAGTGGGTCCACGTCCACGAGACCTGGATCCCCGGGGGTGGGGGCCACGACGAAGCCCCCTGATCCACTCGTTCCGAAGATCGTCGCGGTGCGCGGATTCCCCAGGGAAGTGTGCGGACCCTTCATGGAAGCGGTGTAGGCGAGGAGCTTGACTCCTCCCGCGCCTCAGCGACCACCGGAACCCTCCGTACCACGGGAGGAGGCGAGCTCCTCCCCTACACGCTCGGGTCCTGGGCGGGAGCCCGCGTTCTGGGCGGGGGACCCGGCCGGGGCTACGTGACGGCGGCGCGGGTCCGGTGCTCCGGGCGGTCCCAGGCCCGGGTGGCGAGGACCTCCCGGAGGTGCCGGACGGCGTCCCAGACGTCGACGTGGCGCAGGTAGAGGGGGGCGAGGCCGAAGCGCAGGATATCCGGTTCCCGGAAGTCACCGATCACTCCGCGGGCGATGAGAGCCTGGACGATCGCGTAGCCCTCCGGGTGGCGGAGCGATACCTGGCTTCCGCGCCGCCGGCCCTCCCGCGGGCAGGCCACCTCCAGGCCGAAGCCTGCGCATTCGGTCTCCACCAGCTCCAGGAAGAGGTCGCCCAGCGCCAGGGACTTGGCCCGGAGCTCTCCCAGGTCGAGCTGCTCGAACATCTCGAGGGCCGCGTCCAGGGCCGCCAGGGAGAGGATCGGCGGAGTACCGCACTGGAACCTCCCGATCCCGGGGGCGGGGCGGTACTCGGGCTCGAAGGCGAACGGCGCGGCGTGGCCCAGCCAGCCCTGGAGGGGGGAGCGCAGGCGTTCCTGCCACCGCCGGGCGACGTAGAGGAAGGCCGGGGCCCCGGGCCCGCCGTTCAGGTACTTGTAGCCGCAGCCCACCGCCAGGTCGGCGCCGGCGGCGCGCAGGTCCACCGGCACGGCGCCGGCGGTGTGGGCCAGGTCCCAGAGGGCCAGGGCCCCGGCGTCGTGGATCCGGCGGGTCGTCTCCTCCAGGTCCCAGAGCTCGCCGCTGCGGTAGTCCACGTGGGTGAGCACGACCAGGGCCACGTCGCCGGCCAGCGCTTCCGCGAGCTCCTCGCGGCGATCGATCGTGCGGAGCTCCACCGGCGGCCGTTGCGCTGCGCCGCTCGACCCGGCGGACCCGGCCAGGGCCTTCACGGTCCGGGCCAGGCCTTGGACCATGTAGAGGTCGGTGGGGAAGTTCCGCCGCTCGGAGACCACCACGCGCCGCTCCGGGCCCGTCGCCTCCAGGCCGGCGGCCAGCAGCTTGTAGAGGTCGACGGAGGTGGAGTCGGCGGCCACCACCTCGCCGGGATCGGCCCCGATCAGGGGCGCGATGCGCTCACCCACGCGCCGGGCGAGCTCGATCCAGCCGTGGAGGTTCCAGGAACGGATGAGGTCGCGTCCCCACTGGCGCTCCACGACGTCGCGCACGCGCTGGGCCACGCCACGGGGCAGGGGGCCGAGGCTGTTGCCGTCCAGGTAGACGACGCCCGGCGGCAGGTCGAACGCCTCGCGCAGCGGCGCCAGCGGGTCGTCGCGGTCCCGCGTTTCGAGGTCGGCCCGTGTGACCATGACGCGGAGGTTATAGGATCGGCTCCCGTGAGCGACCTGGAACACGTCCTCCGCAGGTGGGACGGCCTGGCGACCGTCGTGCGCCACGATGCCCTCACCGACGCATGGATCTTCATCGCCCTCCACGACGACAGCCTCGGGCGCCCCATGGGCGGCACGCGGATGAAGGTCTATCCGTCGCCCGCCGACGGGCTCCGGGACGCGCACCGGCTGGCCGAGGGGATGACCCATAAGTGGGCCGCCGCCGGGGTGGAGCTCGGCGGTGGCAAGGCGGTCCTCGCCCTGTCCCGGGCCCTGGAACGGCCTGAGCGGGAGGGGTTGCTGCGGCGCTACGGCCGGCTGGTGGAGTCCCTGGGCGGGAGCTTCTCCACGGGCCAGGATCTCGGCACCACGCCCGAGGACATGACGACGATCGCCGGGGAGACCCGGTTCGTCCACGGCCGTGCCGGCGCCGGCGTCACCGACCCGGGGCCGTTCACCGCCCGGGGAGTGTTCGCCGCCGTGGGCGCCGTGGCCCGTAGCCTCTGGGGTGGCTCGGACCTGACGGGCCGCCGCGTCCTGATCCAGGGCGTGGGGGACGTGGGGGAGCCGCTGGCGCGCCACCTGCGGGAAGCCGGCGCGGAGCTGGTCTTCTCGGACGTGGACGAGGCCCGGGCCGAAGCCCTGGCGGCGGAGCTCGGCGCCACGACGGTCTCGCCCTCGGAGGTCTACGGGACGCCGTGCGACGTCTTCGCGCCCTGCGCCATCGGTGGGGTCCTCAACTCAGAGACCGTCCCGAAGCTCGCCTGCCGGGCGGTCTGCGGCTCCGCCAACAACCAGGTCGACCGCCCGGAGGACGCCGACCTCCTCCACGGGCGGGACATCCTCTACGCCCCGGACTACATCGCCAACTCCGGTGGGGCCATCGCCTTCTCCTCCATGGCCCGGGGCGTGCCGGAGGCGGAGTTCCTGGCGCGGATCGACGGCATCGGCCGTGTGCTGGACGAGGTCTTCGCCGAGGCCGAGCGGGAGGGCCGTTCGCCCCTGTGGACCGCCCGCCGCCGGGTGGAGCGGATGCTGGACGCGGCTCGGCACAAGGCGACCGCCTGACCGGGCGCCGTTCCGGCCCCCCGCCACCCCCCGCACGAAGCGGCCGAGCTCTGCCCACCGCCCTGAGGGACCCACAGGAGTCGAAGGGTCGGCCGGGGCGGGGGACTAGCGAAACCGCATGAAGCGGCCGAGCTCTGCCTCGGCCGGGGCGGGGGGGGGCGTTACGCCCGATCCGCCGGGAAGGCCAGGACCTCCGCGATGGACTCTGCCCCGGCGGCGAGCATCACCAGCCGGTCGAACCCGAGGGCGACGCCGGCCGACGGCGGGAGGCCCGCGTCCAATGCCGCCAGCAGGCGCTCGTCCACCGGCGGTTCCGGCAGTCCCCGCTCCCGGCGCACCGCCAGGTCCCGCTCGAAGCGGCGGCGCTGCTCCGCCGCGTCCGTGAGCTCGTGGAAGCCGTTGGCGAGCTCGATGCCGTCCACGAACAGCTCGAAGCGCTCCGCCACCGCCGGCCCGCCCTCCGGTCCGGGCTCCCGCACCCGGGCCAGGGCGGCCTGGGAGGGCGGGAAGTCGTGGACGAAGACCGCCCGGGGTCGCGGGCTGCCGGGGGATCGGCGGAGCCCCGGCTCGACGGCCGTCGCCATCAGGAGGTCCAGCCAGGCGTCCCGGTCGTCGGCCAGCTCCGGCACGGGGCCCTCGGCCGCCTCCCGGGCCGCCTCCGCCAGGCGCTCCGGCGGGTCGGCGAAGGGGTCCACCCCGGCGTGGCGCCGGAAGGCCTCACGGTATGTCAGCCGCTCCGCCGGTCCCGGGAGGCCGCCGGACGGTCCGCTCAGTACCGCTCCCAGCACCGCGCCGACGAGCTCCTCCACCTCGTCCATCAGCCGGTGGTGGTCGACCCCGGGCCGGTACCACTCGAGGAGCGTGAACTCCGGGTTGTGGCGCCGGCCCGCCTCGCCGTCCCGGAAGGCCCGGGCGAGCTGGTAGATCGGGCCCGAGCCGGCGGCCAGGAGTCGCTTCATGGCGTACTCCGTCGAGGTCTGGAGGTAGAGGGTGCGTCCGGCGGCCCAGGAGGACGCACCCAGCGTGGTCGCCAGGGAGTGGAGGTGGGGATCTGTGACGGTGGCGGCGGCGAGGAGCGGGGTCTCCACCTCCAGCACCCCCCGCGCCGAGAAGAAGCCCCGAACGGCGTCCAGGAGCCGCGCCCGCAGCCGCAGGCGGCCCAGAGTCGCCTCCGGACGCCACTCAGTGCTCATGGACCAAGGCCGAAGGCTACTCCTTCGCCCTCGAAATATACTCCCCGGTACGCGTGTCCACCTTGATCGTCTCCCCTTCCTGGATGAACAGCGGCACCTTCACGGTGGCGCCGGTCTCCAGCTCCGCCGGCTTCGAGCCGCCGCTGGAGGTGTCGCCCCGGACCCCGGGATCGGTCTCGACGATCGTGAGGTTGACGTGCTTGGGCGGGGTGACCGAGATGGGCTGACCGTTCCACAGGGTGACGGCGACCGTGTCCTGCTCCCGGATCCACTGGGCCGCGTCGCCCATGCCCTCGCGGGAGACGGGGTGCTGCTCGAAGGTCTCCGGGTCCATGAAG
>JBKHJP010000010.1:0-28198 GCA_046538065.1 Thermoanaerobaculia bacterium
GGGTCACCCCGGAGCAGCTCTCAAAGCTCCGGCCCGTGTTCCGGGAGGGCGGCACGGTGACGGCGGGCAACGCCTCCGGCATCACCGACGGGGCCGCCGCCGTGGTGGTGGCGTCGGAGGAGGCGGCCCGGGAGGCCGGCCTGCCGGTGGTGGCCCGGATCGTGGACTGGGAGGTCGTCGGCGTGGACCCGCGGGTCATGGGGCGCGGCCCCGTGCCGGCGGTCCGGGGGCTCCTGGAGCGCACGGGGGAGCGCCTGGGGATCGGCGCCGGCGACGTGGACGCGGTGGAGCTCAACGAAGCCTTCGCGAGCCAGGTCGTCGCCTGCCTGGACGAGCTCGACTCCCTGGGCATCTCCTTCGACCGCGAGCTGGTGAACCCGGATGGCGGCGCCATCGCCCTGGGCCATCCGATCGGGTGCACCGGGACGCGGATCCTCGTGACCCTTCTTCACGGCCTCGCCGCCCGGGACGCGCGCCGGGGCATCGCCACCCTGTGCGTCTCCGGCGGCCTGGGCGCGGCGCTGCTGGTGGAGCGCGTCGATCGGCCGGACGGCACGGGGGCCGCCGCTTGAGCCGGAGGACCGCCCCCAAGCGCGTCCTGGTGAGCGTCGGCGACCCGGAGCGCGACGGAGCCGCCGGGTACGTCGCGGCCCTCGCCGGAGCCGGCGTTCCGGAGGAGATCGTGGAGATCACCGCGCCACGGGAGGGCGCCGACTACCGCGAGCGCGGGGCCGAGGCCCTGGGCCTGGTCCTCGCCGGAGGGGACACGGGGAAGGACGTGGCGCCGGAGCACTACGGGGAGGCCGAGATCCCCGAGGCCGGGATCGACGCGTGGCCACCCCGGGACGCGATGGAGCTCGCCCTGCTGGAGGGGGCCCGGGAAGCCCGGGTCCCGGTGTGGGGCGTGTGCCGGGGTATCCAGGTGCTGAACGTCTTCTTCGGTGGCACGCTGTGGCAGGACCTGGCGCTCCAGGTCCCCACCCGGACGGCCCACCAGGTCTCCTCTCCCCGCGACGCCCTGGTCCACCCGGTCCGGCTCCGGGAGGGAGCGGCCGCGATCGGCCTCGGCACCGCCCTCGACAGGGGTCTCGACCGGGGACGCGACGAGCTGGTCAACAGCCGCCACCACCAGGCGATCAAGGACCTGGCGCCGGGGCTCACCCCCGTGGCGGAGGCACCGGACGGCCTGGTGGAGGCGGTGCGCCTCGAGGACGAGGAGTGGTGGGTGGCGGGCGTCCAGTGGCACCCGGAGAACCTGACGGCCATGGCGGCGCACCGCCGGCCGTGGGAGACCTTCGCCCGCCGCATCGCGGGCGGGAGGGCCTCCGGCCCCGGCGAACGCCGCGCGCGTGGAGGAGGATGAAGCGCTCGGCGCGCGGCTCCGCCCAGCGCGCCCCACGCGTGTAGGGGTGGAGCGCCGACCTCGACGGGGTGGAGGACCTGCTCGAGGCGCGCCCCACGCGTGTAGGGGCGGAGCTTGCCTCCGCCCGGGGCGCAGAACGGCGCGGTGGTCGCTCGACCAGGGCGCTTCGCGGGACGGTGCCCGCGGGAGGAGACGAGCTCCTCCCCTACACGGTTCCGTACCGGTACCGAGAGCCGATATGCGAGGGTGCGACCCTGTCGCACCGACACGACAGAGGAGGGAGACGATGAGCGAAGTGGTCGTACGGGAGGACGAGGGCCGGGTTGCGGTCCTGACGGTGAACCGGCCGGACAAGATGAACGCCCTGAACCAGCAGGTGCGCGACGAGATGCTGGCGCACCTGGAGGCGATCGAGGCCGACGACGGGATCGGCGCCGTGGTGGTCACCGGAGCCGGGGAGAAGGCGTTCATCGCCGGGGCCGACATCGGGGAGTTCGACGGCCGGAGCCCCTTCGACCAGCGGGAAGCCATGGCGAGCCCCCGGGTCTTCGACGTGATGGCGACGTTCCCCAAGCCGGTGCTCGCCATGATCAACGGCTTCTGCCTGGGGGGCGGTTGCGAGCTGGCCATGTCGTGCGACGTGCGGATCGCCTCGGAGAACGCCCGCTTCGGCCAGCCGGAGATCAAGCTGGGCCTGATCCCGGGCGGCGGAGGAACGCAGCGCCTCCCGCGCCTCGTGGGCATGGGCCACGCCATGCGCCTGATCCTCACCGGGGACATGGTCGGCGCCGACGAGGCGCGGCAGATCGGCCTCGTGGAGATGGTGGTCCCGGCGGAGGAGCTGCGGAAGACGACCCTGGAGCTCGCCGGCAAGATGGCGGCCATGAGCCCCCTGACCGTGCGGGTGGCCAAGGAGGCGCTGCGGACGAGCGAGCGGCTCCCCATCGAGGAGGGCCTCGCCTACGAGCGGGACCTCTTCTGCCTCTGCTTCTCCACCGAGGACATGAAGGAGGGCGTCCAGGCCTTCCTCCAGAAGCGCCAGGCGGAATGGCGGGGTCGGTAGGGCGGGCCGCCGGGGGGCCGTGACCCTCGGCGGCGGCGATCCGTCGCGAGCTAATCCCCCAGCACGTACCCGAAGATCAGCGGGGCCACGAGGGAGGCGTCGGACTGGATGGCGAACTTCGGCGTGTCCACGTCCAGCTTGCCCCAGGTGATCTTCTCGTTGGGCACCGCGCCGGAGTAGCCGCCGTAGGAGGCCGGGGCGTCGGAGATCTGGGCGAAATACCCCCAGTACGGGGTGTCCTCGCGCTTCAGGTCCTGGATCAGGCAGGGAACCGAGCAGATGGCGAAGTCGCCGGCGATCCCGCCCCCGACCTGGAAGAAGCCCACCGACGGCGCCTCCCGCCCCTTGTTGCAGCTCTCCTCGTACCAGCCCATCAGGTGCTGGAACTGCTCCGTGCCCGTGCGGACGCACTGGTGGTGGGCCACCTTGCCCCGGATCACGGCCGCGGCGAGCATGTTGCCCGTGGTGGAGTCCTCCCACCCGGGGCTGTAGACGGGAAGGCCCGCCTCCATGGCCGCCAGCAGCCAGGAGTCCCGGGGGTCGGCCTGGTAGAACTCGTCCAGCTCCCCCGAGCCCAGGACATCGTAGAGGTACTCCCACGGGAAGTACCGCTCGCCGGCCTGCGCCGCCCGCGCCCAGCGGTCGATCAGGCGCCGCTCCACCTCGCGCATGACCGTCTCCGGGATGCAGGTGTCGGTGACCCGGTTCATGCCCCGCTTGAAGAGGGCGCGCTCGTCCTTCGCGCTGAGGGCCCGCCAGTCGGGAACGATCTCGTACTCGTCGTGGGCGACCAGGTTGAAGACGTCCTCCTCCAGGTTGGCGCCGGTCACCGAGAGGGCGTGAATCTTTCCCGCCCGGATCATGCGCGCCAGGATCACGCCGAGCTCCCCGGTGGACATGGCCCCGGCCAGCGATACGAGCATCTTGCCCCCCGCTGCCAGGTGGTCCTCGTACGCCCGGGCCGCCTCGAGGGTCTCGCGGGCGTTGAAGTGCAGGAAGTGCTTGTCCAGGAACGCGCGAACGCTGCTCATGGCGGCCTCCGGGATCGTGGGGGAGCGGTGGCGGCAACGGTGCCCGGGGCACCGGGCGGTGCGGTGACCGGAGGCGGAGTGTACCCCAGGGGAAAAGCCGCCCGGCGAGGGGGAGCGTACAACGAATGCACCCCAAAGGGTCCCGCTACGGTGCCGACGAGCACTAGGCCCGATGAGACCGACAGCCCGGCTGGGGAGCAATATGCCGTCTGGAGCACAAAAGGCCGGAGGATTCCCCTATAATCTGCTTTCACGCAACTTTAATCGCCTTTCCGAGGCATAGACCTTCGCGGCGCGTGGGCTTCGAGGTATAAGTTGAGCGTTCGGACACGATTCCTGCTTCTCGCCGGGGTAACCCTCCTTGCGGTCTCGGTGGCCGTGACGGTGCTGGCCCGGAACCGCCTGTCCGCCCTGGAACGGGGTCGAGCCCGCCAGGACCTGGCCGTCGCCGCCGAAGCGGCACGGGAGGTCGCCGGCGAGCAGCCGCAGCGCCTGGCCGAGCAGGCCGAGCTCCTGGGGCGACTGACCGGCACCGACGTGGTGCTGCTCACCGGGGGCGAGCCCCTGGTGAGCACCGTGCCCTTCGGGAGCCGGGAGGCGGCGGAGCACGCCGCCGGCGCCGTGGAGCCCGGCCGCACCCGGCGGGTGGAGGTGGCCGGGGAGCCCTATCTGGCCCGGCTGGAGCTCCTGCCGGTGGACCGCGCGGGATCCGTTGGCGCCCAGGCCGGCGCCACGCGGCTCCTCCTCCTCCGGCGCCTCGAGGGTCTGGACCCTGCGGCGACCGGGCTGCTCTGGGAGCTCGGCCTCCTGGGCATCACCGGGCTTCTCCTGGGCGGTCCGGTGATCTGGCTCACCGGCTCCCGCCTGCGCCGGGCTCTGACGGGCCTCTCGGTCGCCATGGCCGAGACCGCGCGGACCGGCCGCCTCTCCCACGAGACCCTGGAGGATGTCGGCGGAGCCTGGAGAGGATCGGAGGTGGAGGCCCTGCGCTCGTCGTTCGCGAGCCTCATGCAGACGGTCCAGGGGAGCGTTCGCGACCGGGAACGCTCGTACGTGGAGGCGATCGGGGCCGTGGTGGCGGCCATCGACGCCCGGGACCACGAGACGACCGGCCACTCGTTCCGGGTGGCCCACTACGCCCTGGCCCTGGCCCGGTCCCTGGGAATGAAGCCGGACGAGCTCCGGGCGATCGAGTGGGGCTCGCTCCTCCACGACGTGGGGAAGATCGCCGTGCCCGACGCCATCCTGCGCAAGACCGGGCGGCTCACGGAAGAGGAGTGGCACGTGATGCGCCAGCACCCGAGCTGGGGCTTCGAGATGCTGGCCGACGTGAAGTTCCTGGAGCCCGCCCTGGGGATCGTCTACAGCCACCACGAGCGCTGGGACGGCGGCGGCTACCCGCGGGGGCTCGAGGGCGAGGAGATCCCCCTGGCCGCCCGCATCTTCGCGGTGGTGGACACCTACGACTCCATCACCTCGGACCGGCCCTACCGCCGCGCCCGCAGCCACGGCGAGGCGATCACCGAGCTCTGCCGCGTGGCCGGCACCCAGCTCGATCCGAACGTGGTCGAGGCGTTCATCCGGATCCCGGAGGTGGAGCTCCGCCGGCTCCGGGAGCGCTCCCGCCGCCTGGACCTGAAGGTGCGCATCCCGGACGCCGTCACGGAGATCCGGTCGGCGAGCGACGCCTCCTGAGGGCGGGTCTACTCGGTCGGGTCTCGGGGCGGATCCGGCCGGCCCCGGCGGCCCTCGAGGCGTGTAGGGGCGGACCTCGCGTCCGCCCGCGGGAGGAGACAAGCTCCTCCTCTACTACGGGATCCCGTAGCGCTTCCGCTTCGCCCAGAGCGCCTTCCGGCTGATCCCCAGGAGCTCCGCCGCCCGGCCCTGGTGGCCCCGGGTGTAGGCCAGGGCCCGGCGGATCTCCTCGGCTTCCACGACCGGCAGCGGTCGCGGGCGCTCGTCGCTCCCCGGCGGAGGCTCCGGGTCCAGAACCTGCTCCCCTGCCCCTCCACCGCCTGCCAGGACCAGCGAGCGCTCCAGGACGTTCTTGAGCTGCCGGAGGTTCCCGGGCCAGGGATGTTGGACCATCCACTCCCGGGCCGCCCGGGACAGCGTCACCCGCCCCCGCCCGAAGCGCTCGGCCATCTCGGCCAGCAACCGGTCCAGGAGCGCCGGCAGGTCGCCGGGGCGCTCCCGCAGCGGCGGCACCCGGAAGGCGAGGACCTCCAGGCGGTAGTAGAGGTCCTCCCGGAAGGTGCCCGCCTCGACGCGCCGCCGCAGCTCCTCGGGTCCCACGGACAGGAACCGCACGTCCGCCCTGCGCTCCCGGCCGCCTCCCAGCGGGGCGTACACGCCCTCGGAAAGCAGGCGCAGCAGCTTGGGCTGGACCGGCAGCGGGAGCTCCTCGACCCGGTCCAGCAGGAGGCTCCCGCCGGCCGCCCGCTCCAGACGCCCCGGGGCGGCGGTCCCGGCTCCGGTGAACGCTCCGGGCCGGTAGCCGAACAGGTCGCTCTCGAAGAGGGCCGGGGGAACCGACCCGGGATCGAGCTCGACGAGGGGGCCCGCGGCGCGCGGGCTGGACGCGTGGACCGCCCGGGCGAGGGCGGTGCGCCCGGTCCCGGCCTCGCCCACCAGGAGGAGGGGCGCTCCGCTCTCCGCCGCGCGCTCCAGGCCACCGAGACTCCGGCGCAGGGCGGGCTGGCCGGCCAGTAGCCGCTCCAAGGCCGGATCCGCAGGAGGTGAAGGTCCACCGGGGGCCGCCGGAGCTTCGGGAGCGGGCGGACCGGGCCGGCCGGGCATGATCAGTGGGGAGCGCCGTGGGCGCCGAAGCGCTCCGTTTCGTCCGGGGCGTCGGACCACAGGCGCTCCAGGCCGTAAAACTCCCGGAGCTCGGGCTGGAAGACGTGGGCCACCAGGTCGCCGTAGTCCAGGAGGACCCAGCTGCCGCCCCGCTGGCCCTCCACGTGGAGGGGGCGAACGCCGGACGCCTTCAAGGCCTCCAGGATCGAGTCCGAGATCGCCTGGACCTGGCGTTCGCTGGTCCCGCTGCAGATCAGGAAGTACTCCGTGAAGGCGCTCACCGGCCCCAGGTGGAGGACCCGGAGGTCCTGGGCCTTGCGCTCCAGGGCCGCCGCCACGGCGCCTCGGACCCGCTCTCGGGTGTCGACCTCGGAAGACGTGGATCGCGTCGGAGGGCTCATCGATAGAAGCGGTACTTCGCCAGGTAGTCTACCACCAGGGACGGAACCCACTCCTCCAGCCAGGCCGGCCGCTCGGACTCTTCCGCCGCGAGGCGGCGGCGGATCTCGGTGGACGAGATGTCGACGCGGACGTCTTCCACCACGTCGATCGCTCCGCGGTCCAGCAGGTCCTCGAGCTCCGGGGCCAGCCGCCCGCGGATCTCCCGGAGCTCGGAGCCCGGGCGCGTGAGGACTGCCAGGCGGGCGAACTCCGGAAGCTCGCGCCAGCGCCGCCAGCCGGGAAGACCCAGGAGGGCGTCCGACCCCAAGATCAGGTGGATCTGGCCGGAGGAGGGACCGAGCTCCCGGCGGAAGTGCTCCAGGGTCTCCACCGTGTAGCTCGGCCGCTCGGGCCGGAGCTCGTGGCTCGAGACGTAGAGCCCCTCCTCGTGGAGGACGGCGAGCTCCACCATGGTGTAGCGCGCCCACGCCGGTGCCGCGGGGGCGGTCTCCGGATCCTCCTTGTGGGGCGGCCGGGCGGTGGGGAGGTAGAGGACCCGGTCCAGGCCCAGGAAACGCCGCGCTTCCTGCACCGGCCCCACGTGCCCGCGGTGGACCGGATCGAAGCTGCCGCCGAAGAGGCCGAGCCGCATGATCACCGGGCCCCGGGGCTCCACGGGGCCGGCTCGCCCGCGCCGTCGGCCCCGGCCTTCCGCCGAGCCTCGTCCAGCTCCGCCCCGACGGCGCCCACCAGCTCGGCGAGGCCCCGGCCCGCGACGGCGCTCACCTCGAGGTACGGCAGTCCCCGGGCCGCCGCCGCCTCGCCGAGAGCCCGGCTGCGCTCGTCCCGGGCGGCGTCGCGCTTGCTCCCGACGATGAACCGGGGCCGCTCCAGGAGCGCCGGGTCGAAGGCCTCGAGCTCGCGTTCCACCGTGGCGAGGTCGGAGGCGGCGTCGCCGTCGGCGGACAGGTCCACCAGGTGGACCAGAACGCGGCAGCGCTCCACGTGCCGGAGGAACTGGTGGCCCAGGCCGGCACCCTCCGCCGCACCGGCGATGAGGCCCGGCAGATCGGCGATGACGAAGGTCTCCTCGGCGGGGCCCCGGTCCACCACCCCGAGCTGCGGCACCACGGTGGTGAACGGGTAGTCGGCGACCTTCGGACGCGCGGCGGAAAGGCGGCTGATCAGGGTCGACTTCCCCGCGTTGGGCAGCCCCACCAGGCCCACGTCGGCCAGGAGCTTGAGCTCCAGCCGGAGGTGGCGCTCCTCGCCCTCGGCGCCCGGCTCGGCGTGGCGGGGGGCTTGGTTCGTGGAGCTCTTGAAGCGGGCGTTGCCACGGCCTCCCGGACCGCCCGACGCCACGAGCAGGCGCTCGTCGTGCTCCAGGATCTCGCCCAGGGGCCGGTCCCCCTCGGCGTCGTGGACCTGGGTGCCGAGGGGCACGCGGATCTCCAGGTCGTCACCGCTCCGGCCGGTCCGGTTCGAGCCTTCGCCGTGGCGCCCCCGCTCGGCGGCGAAGAGCTGCCGGAACCGGAGGTGATAGAGGGTGTTGAGGGACCGGTCGCCCACCAGGTGGACGTCGCCGCCGTCGCCGCCGTCCCCGCCCGAGGGGCCGCCCCGGGAGACGTACTTCTCGCGCCGGAAGGCGACGCAGCCGTTGCCCCCCCGGCCTCCGCGGACGTGGATGACGGCTTCGTCGATGAAGCGCACGGCGTTGGCGGCGGCCGCTCGAGGCTCGGCCCGGACTCGGCCCGAACTCGGCCCGGAGCCCGGGCGAGGCCTTCCCTGAAGGCCAGGGGGCCGGGGCCCGGGGGGGGGTCGGGCGTTTCGTTACGCGAGCGGCAGGACGTTGACGAACCGGCCGCGGCGCCCCCGGTTCCGGAACTCGACCGTGCCGTCAGTCTTCGCGAAGAGGGTGTCGTCCTTGCCCCGGCCGACGTTCAGGCCGGGGTGGAACTTGGTGCCGCGCTGGCGGACGATGATCGTGCCGCCGGTGACGCTCTGGCCGCCGAAGCGCTTCACCCCGAGGTGCTGGGGGTTGGAGTCGCGGCCGTTGCGGCTGGAGCCCTGTCCTTTCTTGTGAGCCATGGTGTGGGTCCTTCTCCAGGGCCGGGCCCGCCCACGGGCGGGCGGTCCGGCGGGTCTCGGCGGATGATCGTCAGGCCCGGATCTCCTCGATCCGAACCCGGTGGTACGTCTGGCGATGGCCGATGGTCCGGCGGTAGCCCTTGCGGCGCTTGAACTTGAAGACGCGGATCTTCGGGCCTCGTACCCGGTCGAGCAGCATGCCCCGGACCGAGGCGTCGGCGAGGGCATCGCCGCTCTTGACGCCGTCGGTGCCCCGGGCGAGGACCACCTTCTCGAAGGTCACCTCCTCGCCCGCCGCCGGCCCCTCGCCGGAGCCGCCGAGGAGCTCGACGTCGATCACGTCCCCGGGCTCCACCCGGTACTGCTTTCCACCCGTTTCGATGACGGCGCTCGTCGCAGAAGCCATGAGGGAACACTCCTGGGTTCTTCAGGGAGTCCGGCGTACCCGGACGCGTGGACCGGGGAACCTACCATCGGCGGCCCTCCCCGTCAACCGCGGTCCGTTCGGCCGGGGCTCCTGAGGAACGCGCGGACCCGGGTGCGCAGCCCCACGCGGACGCGCAGGCGGGCGAAGAACCCCAGATCGGCCAGCGTCGGCCCCGGTCTCCAACAGCGGAGGTGATCCAGAAAGTCCCGGCGCAACCGGTCCCGGAGGGCGTCCAGGCGTTCGGGGCGCGGTCGCCCCCGCACCCCCTCGACGATCAACACGTGGGGAAGCTCCGGCGAGTCCGCCCAGCCCTCGTGGCGCTCGATGCCCCGGAAGAGCTCGTACCGGCTCTCCCGGTACCGGCACCAGTGGAGGTCGGCGAACCCGGCCGCCTCCAGGGCCTCCGCCAGGAGCTCGCGGTTCCACAGGAAGCGGTGCTCCCAGCAGTGGAACGCCCGGTTCAGCCGCACGGCCGACTCCACCTTCTCCTCGGGAGGCCCCTCCAGCCGGTAATGGCTGATCCAGACCCAGTCCAGGTTGGGCGTGGAAAGCCGGATCAAGCCGCCCTCGCCGAGGGCCCGGTGGGCCTCCCCCAGGAAATCCAGGGCGTGGTCCACCCGGAGGTGCTCCAGGAAGTGCTCGGCGTAGACGGCCTCGCAGTCCCGGTACTCCAGGCCCTGCGTCACGTCCGCCACCACGTCGACCCCCGGCAGATCCTGGGCGTCGATGTTGACCCAGCCGTCGAGGCGCTCCCTGCCGCAGCCGACGTGGAGGCGCGGCCGAAACCCGGAAGCGGCGGAACGGGTCGAGGCCTCGGTCATGGCGCTCAGAGGTGGAGAAAGGAAAATCCGGAGTGGAATGTCTCGCGGCGAGCCCGGGCGAACCTTGGCGCCTCGCCCGGTCCGTGTCAAGCCCCCGCCGGGCCGGCCGGTGGTAGCGTGCGGTCCACCCACTGCTGAACCAGGAGATTCGCCGATGTCCGGTCCAGAGTACGTGATCTGCCTCGACTGCGAGACCCCCTGCTACGTCTTCGAGTGGAGCGACGGGACCGTCACCGAGGCTCTCTGCACGGTGTGCGGCAACGACGACCCGGAGGGGTTCCTGTCCGCCCCCGAGCTCGACGAGCTCGACGAGCAGATGTGAGCCCCTCGCCCCCGGCGGGGGGCGGCGACGGCTGCACGGCGCTTGCATTCCTGATCCCCGAGCGGGGGGCTTCGCCCTCTGGGCGGTCCTCCGGTACAGGGCGCTTCGCCCGATCACCGCGAGTCGTCGAGAGCAGAAAGGAGACCGCCGATCATGCGCACGAGCCTGACCCGAACCCTCCCCACCTCCAGGACGCTGACCACCTCCGACCCCCTGGTCCGGCTGGTGGAGAGCGTCCTGGGACGTGAGCCGTTCCCCTCCGAGGAGCTCTCCGACCGGTGGGCTCCGCCCGTCGACGTCCGGGAAACCGACGAGGCCTTCCTGGTGGAGGCGGAGCTCCCCGGGATGACGAAGGAGGACGTGGACATCACCCTGGAGAACAACATGCTCCGGCTCCGGGGGGAGCGGCGCTTCGAGCGCGAGACGGAGCAGGAGAGCTTCCACCGGATGGAGCGGGCCTACGGCTCCTTCACCAGGACGTTCAGCCTGCCCAGCCGCGTGGACTCCGAGGGCGTCGAAGCCTCCTTCCGGGACGGCATCCTGACGGTGAAGGTCCCGAAGACCGCCGAAGCGCGGCCCCGCCGGATCGAGATTCACTGAGCCCACGAGGGGGGCGTCCGGTCCCGGCCGGCCCCGGCCGGGACCGGCGCACGAGAAGCCCCGCCGGGCAGTCCCCGGCGGGGCCTGGTGCGTCGGAAGGTTGCGGTGCGCTCCGGAAGGATCTTAGTCAACCACCCTAAGGTTCCAGGACACGACCCTTGACAGGACCTGAGCAGTGTCGTATCATGTCGCCGGACAGAGAGGGAGCGGGGCGGCGCTGCCGCACCGCTCAGCGGAAACCCCACGAACGAAGCACCAATGAAGGAGGTTGACATGCGCACTGCGATGACTCGCTGGAACCCCACGGGCAGCTTCCTCACCGGCCGCGATCCCTTCACCAACCTGTTCGACGCCATGCTCGGCGAGGCCGCGCGGCCGAGCGAGGACATCTCGAACCGGGCGTGGATGCCCGCCGTCAACATCCGGGAGACGGACGGCGCCTACTTCGTCGAGGCGGACCTGCCCGGGCTGACCAAGAAGGACGTCGAGATCACGCTGGAGAACAACCTGCTCAGGCTCTCCGGCGAGCGCCGCTTCGAGAAGGACACCAAGGAGGAGAACTTCCACCGGGTCGAGCGCTCGTACGGCTCGTTCCTGCGCACCTTCGCGCTCCCGAGCCAGGTCGATCCGGAGGGGGTGAAGGCCAGCTTCAAGGAGGGAGTGCTGACCATCGAGGTCCCCAAGGCCGAGGAGGCCCGGCCCCGGAAGATCGCGATTAACTGAGGCGCGAGACCTTCCTTTCGCGGGCGGGTGAGCTTCTGAGGTTCTGACAGCGTTCGCTCCCCCCACCCGCCCAAGGATCCGCCGGACCACCCCCCATCCCCTCGGTCCCCTTCCCACCCTCCAGAGGTGGGAAGGGGACGCGCTGTTCTGGGGGCTCGAGTCCTTTCCTGCCGTGGGCGGGGAACCTCCTGCGGTTCTGACGACTTCCGTTCCCCCCGCCCACCCAGGATCCACCAGACCACCCCCCATCCCCTCGATCCCCTTCCCACCCTCCAGAGGTGGGAAGGGGACGCGCTGTTTTGGGGGCTCGAGTCCTTTCCTGCCGTGGGCGGGGAACCTCCTGCGGTTCTGACGACTTCCGTTCCCCCCGCCCACCCAGGATCCACCAGACCACCCCCCATCCCCTCGATCCCCTTCCCACCCTCCAGAGGTGGGAAGGGGACGCCCCCTCCCAGAACTGCGTCCTCAGTGGAGGCCCGTGCTCGGCGGCCGGAACCCTTTCCCTTGTCGCCCCGAGCGGAGCGAAGCGGAGTCGAGGGGCCTGGGGGAAGGACGATCCGTCCACACGGGCTACCTCGTCCACCGCTCGGCCCCGCCGTGCCGGACCTTTGGCCCGGATCACCGGCCGGCGGAGGCGGGCCTGCGGCCGTTCGGGCGGTTCGCCTCGGCCGGGGCCGGGGACTCGTCGCCTCTGGGCCCCGCCACGGGCAGGGTGACGCGGAAGCGGGTGCCGCGTCCGGGCTCGCTCTCCACGTCCACGCGGCCGCCGTGGTTGCGGGCGATCCGCTCCACGATGGCCAGGCCCAGGCCGGTCCCTCCCTTGCGGGTGGAGTAGAAGATGTCGAAGATCCTCTCCACGTCCGCCGCCGGGATCCCCGGCCCGTTGTCCTCCACCAGCAGCTCCACGGCGTTGCCGCGGGCCTCGGCGGCAAAGACGACCCGGGGGTGGGCGGCCACCTCCTGGGCGGCCAACAGCGCGTTCTGGGCGAGGTTCAGCAGGAGCTGCCGGATCTGGCCCGGATCCGCCCGCAACCGGGCTCCTCCCGTGCGGTCCTCCACCGACAGGGTCACCCGGCGGGTACGGGCCTCGCTGGCCAGCAGCTCCCGGGCCTGCTCCAGGAGATCGCCCACGGGAACCGCCTCGAGCTCCAGCGCGCGGGGGCGGGCGTAGGACAGGAAGTCGGTCACCAGGCGCTCCAGGCGGGCGATCTCGCCGCGGGTGATCCCCATCAGCCGGCCCCCCGTGGAGCTGCCGCCGCGGTCCCGGAGCTCCTCCTCCAGCATCTGCATGTTCAGGTTGAGGGAGTTCAGCGGGTTGCGGATCTCGTGGGCGAGCCCGGAGGCCAGCGTTCCGATGTAGGCCATCCGCTCCGACTCGACGGCCTGGTCCTCGAGGCGCTGGCCCCGGCGCAGCAGGATCGAGATCAGGAGGATCGCCCCCACCAGGAGCCCCGCCGTGACCACGCCCAGGGTGGTGACCAGGCCCAGGAGGTCCTGCCGGAGCTCCCCGATCCGCTCCTGCAGGTCCTGTTCGCTGATGCCGATCCGGAGCATCCCGAACTCACCGATGGGCTCCTCCACCTGGTACCGGGACGTCCGGACGTCCTCCTCCGTGTGGACGGCGCCCACCTCCGCCGGGAACTCGAGGCCCTCCAGCTCCAGGGTCTCCGTCTCGCCCACCGGCTCCTTCACCTCGCCGGTGGCCTCGTAGACCAGGGCGCCGTCGGCGTCGAACACCCGCACGGAGCTCACCACCCCCCGCTGGCGGAGCACCGACTCGATGTAGGTCCGGGTCTCCCGCTCGACGGCGATGACCGTGTACAGGTCGGTCCCCTGCCGGCTGGCCCGGTCGGCGATCCGCCCGGCGATGCCCTCCGCCTCCTCCCGGGTCTCCAGGAGGACCTGCTCGATCTCCCGCTGAGAGAGAGAGCGGAAGATCAGCCAGCCGAAGAGGGCGAGATCCAGCACGACGACCAGCCCGAAGACCACGAGGGCCACGAGCAACCGCCGGAGGGTGCCGGAGCGGAGCGCGCGGAACATGCCCGGAGAATAGCACCCCACGGACGATCCGCCAGCCTCGATCTTAGTTCATTAGGCTTAGATTTAGGGCGCTCCGGGAATGCGGGCAGGTTCCGTCGCGTTGTCACGGGCCGAGAAGAACGCAGCAGCACACCGTCGTCGACTCGAACCGACCGAAGGAGGAGATGAACGATGTCCCGTGCAACCCGCTGGAACAGCAGCAACGACCTCGTCCGCGACCGGGTCAACCGGCTCTTCGAGCAGGCGTTCGGCGACGCCCTCGCCCGGGAGGGTGAGGAGGTCTCCACGGCCGGCTGGACGCCGCCCGTGGACATCGCCGAGACGGAGGAGAGCCTGGTCCTCTACGCCGAGTTGCCGGGCCTGACCAAGGACCAGGTCGAGATCACCCTCGAGGACAACACGCTCGCGGTCCGGGGTGAGCGGGCCCTGGGCGAGGAGCACGACCGCGAGAGCTTCCACCGCGTCGAGCGCGCCTACGGCGCGTTTCAGCGGTCCTTCCGGCTGCCGGCGAACGTTCGTCCGGACGGCGTCCAGGCACGCTTCCAGGACGGCGTGCTCCGGATCGACATCCCGAAGGTGGAGGAGTCGAAGCCCCGGAAGATCGAGATCCGCTGACGCGCGGCGGGGTGCGGGGGGGATCGCACCGGGGTCCCCGCGAAGAAGGGTGGACCCCGGTGCGACCCGACTCCGGACCGCTCCCGGCCCGCTCCGTGGCCGGACCCACGGCGCGGCCCGGCCGGCGCGGAGCCCACAGGCGGTCGACGCCCGCGAGAGGCGGCCCTGCGCGGGAGCGTGACGGCGAGACATCCGGGCCCACGCCCCTTTGACCGGTGCCTGGCCGTCCAGTACGATCCGCCGAGGAGAACCCCCCGCCATGAAGACTCCTCGCTCGTCGCACCCCTGGGCGACACTCGCCCTCCTCCTGGTCCTCGCCACCGGACCGTGGCTGGCCTGCGGGCCCACGGAGGAGCGCGCAGCGGATCCGGCGACGCCGGAAGCGACCCGCCCCGACGCGACACCCCGGCGGGGCGGTACCCTCGTCATCGGCGCGATCTCGGACATCGACGGCGTCAACGAGCTGATCACCGGGTCGAGCCGCGTGTCGGACGAGGTCCACTTCCCGATGTTCCTCCACCTGGCGGATGAGCAGCCGGACTTCGCGGAGCACCCGCCCACCTTCGAGCCGGAGCTGGCGGAGTCCTGGGAGTGGTCGGAGGATCACCTCGACCTGACGTTCCACCTGCGGGAGGACGCCGTCTGGAGCGACGGCCACCCGATCACCGCCGACGACGTCCGCTTCACCTGGCAGGCCCAGACGCACCCGGACGTGGCCTGGCCGGCGGCGTACTTCAAGGAAGCGATCGAGGACGTGGAGGTGGTGGACCCCCACACGGTGGTCTTCCACTTCTCCCGGATCTCGCCCTACCAGCTCCTGGAGGCGGTCGAAGGGGTGATCCTGCCCAAGCACGCCTGGGGCAAGGTCCCGTTTTCCGAGTGGCGGGCCCGGGCCGACTTCTTCCGCGAGAATCTGGTGGTCTCCGGCCCCTTTACCCTCGAGCGGTGGACCCCGCAGCAGGAGATCGTCCTCGTCCGGAACGAGCGCTACTTCGAGCCGGACCTGCCCTACCTCGACCGCGTCGTCTTCCGGATCCTTCCGGAGCGGTCGAATCAGGTGACCCAGCTCCTGGCCGGGGGAATCCACGTGGTGGACCAGCTCTCGAGGTCCGACGTGCCCCGGGTCCGGGCCTCGGAGACGGCGAAGATCCACTCGTTCTGGCACCGCCTGTACACCTTCGTGGCCTGGAACCTGGACCGCCCCCCCTTCGACGAGCGGAGCGTGCGCCAAGCGCTGACCCTGGCCACCGACCGCCAGCAGATCGTGGAAACGCTCTGGGGCAAGTTCGGCCGGGTGGCCACCTCGCCCATCGTCCAGAACGTGTGGGCCCACGACGATTCCATCGAGCCGTGGCCCCACGACCCGGATCGGGCCCGGCGGCTCCTGGCCGAAGCCGGCTGGGAGGACCGGAACGGAGACGGCGTGCTCGACCGCGAGGGGCAACCCTTCCGCTTCGACCTGATCAGCAACCAGGGCAACCAGGAGCGCATCGACACCATGGTCATGATCCAGGAGCAGCTCCGGCGCATCGGCGTCGACGCGCGCCCCCGGGTGGTGGAGTTCAACGCCATGCTCGAGATGATGGACCGGCGTGACTTCGACGCCGTGGTGGGCGGCTGGGGGATGCCCACGACCCTCGACCTGCGCTACGCGTTCCACACCGATTCCATCACGAGGGGCAACAACTCCATGGGGTACTCGAACCCGCGGGTGGACGCCCTGATCGAGGAGATGGAACGCCTGCCGGACATCGCCCAGGCGGAGCCCATCCTCCACGAGCTCCAGCAGATCATCCACCAGGACCAGCCCCTGACCTTCCTGTGGGAGTCGCAGCGGATCAACGGTTACCACCGGCGGGTCCACCCCCACGAGCCGAACGGGCTCTCGACCTTCTGGTTCCTCCGCCACTGGTGGCTCGAGCCGGAGGAGTAGGAGGCGCGCGAGGCCCGGGAAGGCGGCCGGCCGCCCGTCATGATCCGCCTCGTCCTGCAGCGCGTCGCCGCCGCCCTCCTCCTGCTCTTCCTGGTCCTGACGATCACCTTCTTCCTGGTGCAGCTCGCTCCGGGCGATCCGGGCGTGCTCCTCATGGGGGACCAGGCGCCGCCGGAGGCCGCGGAGCGCCTGCGGACCGTCTACGGCCTGGACCGCTCCCTTCCGGTCCAGTACCTGACGTGGCTGGGCTCCATCGTACGGGGCGACTGGGGGGTGTCGTTCCTCTACGGCCGACCGGTCCTGCGCGTGCTCCTCGGCTCCCTCGGTCCCACCGCTCTCCTGGCGTGCGCGGCCCTGCTGGTGCAGTACCTGGTGGGCCTGCCCCTCGGCGTGGCCGCCGCCCGGCGGCGGGGCCGGCCCGCGGACGCCGCCATCCGCATGGGCTCCCTGCTCTTCTACTCCATGCCGGTCTTCTGGCTCGGCCTGATGGCGATCCTGCTCTTCGCCTACGCGTGGCCCGTGTTCCCGGCGAGCCACATGCACTCGGTGGGAGCGGCGGCCCTGGCCCCGGGAGAGCGGCTCCTGGACGTCCTGCACCACCTGGCGCTGCCCGCTCTCACCCTGGGATTGGCCATGTCCGGCGCCACGGTGCGGTTCGTGCGGAACCGGATGCTGGAGGTCCTGGAGGAGGACTATGTCCGGACCGCCCGGGCCAAGGGGCTGACCGAGCGCCGGGTGGTCTGGGTCCACGCTCTGCGCAATGCCCTGGTGCCGGTGGTCCAGCTCCTGGGCCTGTCGCTGCCGGCGCTCCTCAACGGCAGCCTGATCGCCGAGGTGGTGTTCTCGTGGCCCGGCCTCGGACGCACCACCTTCCAGGCGATCGTCGCCCGGGACTACCCGGTGATCCTCGCCGCCACCGCGTTCACCGCAGCCCTGGTCGTGGCCGGGAACCTCCTGGCCGACGTCCTCCACGCCGCGGTCGACCCGAGGGTCCGCCGCCGTGCTTGATCCGGCCGCGAGCTCGAGCCGGCGGCACCGGTCCGGCACCCTCCGGGCAAACCGGCGCCTCCCACAGCGAAGCGATGCCCTGCGGACCGCCTGCATGTCGCCCGGCGGGCTGCTGGTGGCGATGCTGGCGGCGGTGGCCCTGGCCGCTCCCCTGCTGGCTCCCCACAGCCCCGTGCGCCAGATCGACCCGGCGGCGGCCCGTCACCGGCCGCCGGGGACCTCGATGGCGGTGGTGGAGCTGGCGGACGGCCGCACCCTCCTGGCGGAGCGCGTCCGGCGCACCGCCGAGGGCCTGGAGGTGGTGCGTCTGAGTGAACGCACGACCTACCCGGAGCAGGCGGTGGCGAACCTCACCCCCGAGGGCGTGGACGGCCGGCGGCGGTTCCTCCTGGGCACGGACGGCTACGGGCGGGACGTCCTCTCCCGCATGCTGTACGGCGCCCGGGTCTCCCTGGCGGTGGCCGGCCTGGCCGTGGGCCTCGCCCTGACCGTCGGGCTGCTGGTGGGCTCGGCCGCCGCCACCGGCCCCCGCTTCCTGGACGCCGTCCTCATGCGGTCGGTGGACGGGCTCCTGGCGTTCCCGTGGCTCTTCCTGGTGCTGATGCTCACCGCCCTCTTCCGCCCCTCCCTGGGCCTGATCGTGGTCATCATCGGCGCCACGTCCTGGATGGGGATCAGCCGCCTGGTCCGGGCGGAGATGTTGAGCCTGAAGCGGCGGGAGTTCATCCTGGCGGCCCGGGGCCTGGGGCTCCACCCGGCCCGGGTGCTGGTGCGCCACCTGCTGCCGAACGCCCTCAACCCGGTGGTGGTCCAGGCCACCCTGGGGGTGGGGGACGTGATCCTGGCGGAATCGGCCCTGTCGTTCCTCGGGGTGGGCGTCCAGCCCCCGACCCCGAGCTGGGGGAACATGGTGGCCCACGGCCAGAGCGTGCTCGTGACGGCCTGGTGGGTGGCGACCTTCCCGGGCCTGGCGATCGTCGTGGCGGTGCTCGCCTTCAACCTCCTGGGGGACCGCCTCCGGGACGCCCTGGACCCGCGGACGACGGCGGCGGCGAAGTAGGCGGGTCGGGCTCCGGGGTCCCGGGGGACGGCGCGGCGTTCCAGGTAGGGTAGGCGTCCGGCCGCGCCTCGGCTTCGGCTCGGCGCAGAGCGCCCGGTGCCATCCGGAGCTCACGAAAACGGCCTCGCCTCAGACGCCCCCGGGACCCCGGAGTCCGACCCGCCTTCAAAGCCGGTGGTTTCCGGCCGCAAGACCGAGTAGGTTCGGAGGGAGCACCGCCCGTCGCGCGCGGCGTCCGCCGGTCGGGAGACGCTCCCGACCGCTGCTACACTGCGGCGCCCCATGGCCGAGTCCTCGCAGGAACACGAAACTCCGCCGGCACGCCCGGGCCGGCGCGCCGCGCCGCTCGGGGTGGTCTTCTTCACGGTCCTGCTGGACCTGCTCGGCTTCGGGATGGTCCTGCCCCTGCTGCCGTTCTACGCCGAGCGCTACGGCGCCAGCTCCTTCGGCGTCGCCATGCTGTTCGCCTCGTTCAGCCTGGCCCAGTTCGTCTTCGCGCCCGTCTGGGGACGGCTGTCGGACCGGGTCGGGCGACGTCCCGTGCTCCTGGGGTCGATCGCCGGTGCCGTCGCCGCCTACGCCCTGTTCGCCCTAGCCCAATCCTTCACCATCCTCCTGATCGCCCGGACCGCCTCCGGCGTCGCCGCCGCCAACTACTCCATCGCCCAGGCCTACATCGCCGACACCACCACACCGGACCAGCGGGCCCGGGGCATGGGCCTCCTGGGAGCAGCCTTCGGCCTGGGGTTCGTCCTGGGCCCGGTCCTGGGGGGCCTGGCCGGCATGCTGGGCTACGCCGCCGTGCCCTCCGCCGCCGGCCTCCTGGCGTTGGCGAACTTCGTCCTCGCCTGGATCCTGGTCCCCGAGTCCCTGCCGCCGGAGCGCCGGGCCGCCAGGGCGGGCGCCACCGGGAGGCACGGCGGGCGGGGGTGGCTGGACCGCGAGGCCCTTCGGCGAACCGGCGGCAACCGGGGCGTGGCGGGGCTCATGGGTCTGGTCTTCCTGGTGATCTTCGCCTTCGCCAACATGGAGGCGACCCTGGGGCTGTTCGTCGAGGAGCGCTTCGGCTTCGGCTTCTTCGAGACCGCGTGGCTCTTCACGTACCTGGGCGTGGTCATGGTGATCGTCCAGGGGGGATTGCTCGGCCCACTGGCCAGGCGGTTCGGCGAGCGGCGGCTGATCTTCGCCGGGATCCTCGCCATGGCCCTGGGCCTGGCGCTCCTGCCCGCCGGCGGAGGGGTGGTGCTCCTCGCCGTCACCACCGCCCTCCTGGCGGTGGGCATGGGGCTCCAGAACCCGTCGGCCCTGGCCCTGATCAGCCGGCTGACCGAGGAGCACCGCCAGGGCGGCACCCTGGGCGTGGCCCGGTCCCTGGGCGCCCTGGCGCGGGGTTTGGGACCGATCTGGGGGGGTTGGGCCTTCGACGCACTGGGTGCCGCCTGGCCCTTCTGGTCCGCGGCGGCCCTGATGGCCCTGGCCCTCGCCGTCTCCGTGCCGGTGCTCCGTCGGAGCCACCCCGTCCCAACGTCGATGGCCGCGGCGCCGGAAGCGTAGGGTGCGCCCCGGCGTACCGCGGCGCGGAGCGCTCCGGCCCTGGCAGACTCGTGACCGTGCTGACCCGGGACTTCGACTACCACCTTCCCGACGAGCGCATCGCCCAGGAGCCGGCGCCCCGGGGGGAGAGCCGGCTCCTGGTGCTGGACGCACCGCCGGGGCCCGGCCGGCACCGCCGGGTCCGGGACCTCCCGGAGCTGCTGCGGCCCGGCGACCTCCTGGTGGTCAACGACACCCGGGTGATCCCGGCCCGCCTCTTCGGCCGACGCCTCCTCGAGGGCGGCCGTCTTGGCGGGCGGGTGGAGCTCCTGCTGGTGGAGCCGATCGGGCCGGAGGGCACCGAGACCTGGGAGGTTCTGGCCCGGCCCGGCCGGAAGGCGCGCCCCGGGACCCGGTTGCGCTTCGACGGCGGCCTCGAAGCGGAGGTTCTCGGCCGGATCGGCGACGGCCGCTACCGGGTCCGCTTCTCGGAACCGGCGGAGCCCCACCTGGCGCGCCTGGGCCACGTCCCTCTGCCGCCCTACATCAAGCGCCCCGACCGGCCCGAGGACCGGGAGCGCTACCAGACCGTCTATGCAGAGCGCCCCGGGGCGATCGCGGCCCCCACCGCCGGCCTCCACTTCACGCCGGAGCTCCTTGAGCGGATCGAGACCCGGGGAATGCGACGGGCCCGGGTGACCCTCCACGTGGGGATCGGCACCTTCAAGCCCGTCACCGCCGAGCTGGTCCACGAGCACGCCATGGACGAGGAGCGCTACCGGGTCCCGGAGGAGACCGCCGCGGCGATCCGGGAGACCCGGCGCCGGGGCGGGCGCGTGGTGGCGGTGGGCACGACCGTGGTGCGCACCCTGGAGGCCGCGGCGCGCCGGGAGGGAGTACCGGCGGGGGAGGTCGCCTCCGGCGCCGGGCGCACCGACCTCTTCATCTACCCCGGCTTCCGCTTCCGCGTGGTGGACGTGCTGCTGACCAACTTCCACCTGCCCCGCTCCAGCCTCCTCATGCTGGTCTCCGCCTTCGCCGGCCGGGAGCGGGTCCTGGCCACCTACGAGGAGGCGATCCGCGAGGAGTACCGCTTCTACTCCTACGGCGACGCCATGCTGGCGGAGCGCCGGGCGCCGGGGCCGGATTCCACCTCGAGGCTCGGCTCGGGATGAGGCCCTGGGCCGGGAGGCGGAGAACGCTCGTATAATCGCCGTTCGGCCCCGGCCGATCCCCACCCCGGAACTCTCCAGGATCGACACCACCGTGAACGCCACCACCAGCCGCGCGGCCGACACCCCGACCGGCGCCGGGGCCGGCACCGGGACCGGCACCGCGCCCCGGGACTTCATCCGGGCGATCGTGGCCGACGACCTGGCCGCCGGCCGGCACGCCACCGTCGCCACCCGCTTCCCGCCGGAGCCCAACGGCTACCTCCACATCGGCCACGCCAAGTCGATCGTGCTCAACTTCGGCCTGGCCCGGGAGAACGGCGGCACCTGCAACCTGCGCTTCGACGACACCAACCCCCTGACGGAGGACATGGAGTTCGTCGAGTCGATCCAGGAGAACGTCCGCTGGCTGGGCTACGAGTGGGACGCGCTCCACTTCGCCTCCGACTACTTCGACCGGCTCTACGACCGCGCCGAACGGCTGATCGAGAAGGGCCTGGCCTACGTGGACAGCCTGTCGGAGGAGGAGATCCGGGCCCACCGGGGCACCGTCACCGAGCCGGGGCGGGAGAGCCCGTACCGGGACCGCTCCGTGGAGGAGAACCTGGACCTCTTCCGTCGCATGCGGGAGGGCGAGTTCCCGGAGGGCTCCCACGTCCTCCGGGCGAAGATCGACATGGCCGCGCCCAACATGAAGATGCGCGACCCCCTCCTCTACCGGATCCGGCACGCCGAGCACTACCGCACCGGCGACCGGTGGTGCATCTACCCGATGTACGACTTCACCCACTGCCTCTCCGACTCCTTCGAGCGCATCACCCATTCGCTCTGCACCCTGGAGTTCGAGAACAACCGGGAGCTCTACGACTGGATCCTGGACGCCGTGGAGGAGCCGGAGCCCCACCCGCGGCAGATCGAGTTCGCACGGCTCAACCTCTCGTACACGGTGCTCTCGAAGCGGCGCCTGCTGGAGCTGGTGGAGGAGGGCCACGTGGAGGGCTGGGACGATCCCCGCATGCCCACCCTCTCGGGCCTGCGCCGGCGCGGGCTCACCCCGGCGGCGATCCGGGACTTCTGCGAGCGGATCGGCGTCGCCCGGGCGGACAACGTGGTGGACGTCGCCCTCCTCGAGCACTCGGTGCGGGACGATCTCAACACCCGGGCGCCCCGGGTGCTGTGCGTGCTCCGCCCCCTCAAGCTGGTGATCGAAAACTACCCGGAGGGCCCTCCTGGAGGAGCCGAGGAGCTCGACGCCCCCTACTTCCCCCGGGACGTGGGCAAGCCCGGCTCCCGGAAGCTCCCCTTCTCCCGGGAGCTCTGGATCGAGCGGGACGACTTCGCCCTGGACCCGCCGAAGGGCTTCCACCGCCTGGCTCCGGGCCGGGAGGTGCGGCTCCGCTACGGCTACGTCGTCCGCTGCACCGGCGTGGTCCGGGACCCGGAGACCGGCGAGGTCACCGAGGTCCGGTGCACCTACGACCCCCAGACCCGCGGCGGCTCCGCCCCGGACGGCCGGAAGGTCAAGGGGACCATCCACTGGGTCTCCGCCGCCCACGCCCGGGAGGCGGAGGTGCGCCTCTACGATCGGCTGTTCCAGGTGCCCCGGCCGGCGGCCGGCGAGGGGGACTACCGCAGCCACCTCAACCCCGAGTCCCTGGTCACCCTCACCGGCTGCAAGCTCGAGCCGGCGGCGGCGGACTCCGAGCCGGGGGCGCGGTTCCAGTTCGAGCGCCAGGGCTACTTCTACCGGGACCCCGTGGCCAACGCCGGACGCGGCCCCGGCGAACCGCCGGTCTTCCACCGGATCGTCACGCTGCGGGACACCTGGGCCAAGGTGGCGGGGAGGGCCGCCACCGGGCAGGGGGACCGGAACGGACCGCAGGAGGACCTCCGGGCGAAGGCCCGGGAGCGCTTCGTGGACCCTCCGGAGGGGGACCGGAAGCCCGACAGGCGGCCGGCCGCCCTGCGCCGGGACCCCCTGGACGCCCTCTCGGCGGTGGAGCGGAGCCGGTACGACCGGCTGATCACCGAGCTCGCCGTCGGACCCGAGGACGCCCGGGTCCTGGCCACGGACCCGGAGGAGGACGGCCGGGCGGACCTCTTCCGGGAGGCCGTCGCGGTCCACGACAGCCCCCGGACCGTCGCCAACTGGCTGGTCAACGAGCTCCCCCGGGCCGGCGGCGACCGGCCGGTTTCAGAGCTCCCCTTCGGAGGCCGGGAGCTGGCGGAGCTGGTGGCCCTGGTGGACGACGGGACCCTCTCCTCCACCCTGGGCCGGGAGGTCCTGGAGGAGCTGGTGGCCCGGGGCGGAAGCCCCCGGGAGATCGTCCGGCGCCGGGACCTGGAGCAGGTGAGCGACGCCGCCGCCCTGGAAGCCGCCGTGGAACGGGCCCTGGCGGAGCACCCGGAGGAGGCGGAGCGCCTCCGCTCCGGGGAGGACAAGCTCCGGGGCTTCTTCGTCGGCCGGGTCATGCGGGCCACGGGGGGCAAGGCCAACCCGGAGCTCGTCCAGCGACTGCTGCGGGAGCGCTCCGGCGCGGGTTGAGGCTCCCCGCCCATGACTGGCCCATGGGGATTGCAGCCGCACGCACCGTTCTACCTCGAAGTGACCATTCCAGTTGACCATGCTATGATCGGCCCGCCATGGAAGCCGTCGCCATCTCGAAGTTCAAGGCCACCTGCCTGGCGCTGCTCGACCGGGTCCGTAAGACCGGTCAGCCCATCTTGATCACCAAGCGGGGTGAACCCATCGCCCAGGTGGTCCCTCCACCTCCTCCGGAGAGTCCCGGGAAGAGCACCTTCGGCTCCATGGCCGATACCGTCGAGATCGTGGGCGACATCGTCGAGCCCGTCGGCGTCGAGGACTGGGAAGCGCTCCAGTGAACGGCTACCTCCTCGATACCCACGTGTGGCTCTGGTATCTCCGGGGAGACGAGAGCCTGGCGGCCCGGGCTCGAAGCCACATCGAATCCAGCCTGGAACGCTGTTGGCTCTCGCCAGTTTCGGTGTGGGAAACCGGCCTGCTCCACCAGCGAGGCAGGATTCGGATCCGGGGTGACTTCCGGGGGTGGGTCCAGGACGCGCGGAAGACGCTTCCCCTGCAACCGGCACCGCTCAACACCGAGGTGGCCGTGAGCAGCCTGGAGGTCGATCTACCCCATCCCGACCCCGCGGACCGGTTCCTCGCCGCCACCGCCCGGACCTACGACCTCACCCTGATCACGGCGGACCGCCGGCTCCTCGACTCGCCGTCGGTTGAGACTCTGTCAGCGCGGCACTGAAGCCCGGCAAAGTCCGACTCACCGTCGACCTCAGCGCCGGCCGAAGACCAGCGGTACGCAGTAGAGGACCGCGCCGACGCCGAAGGCGTAGAGGGGCACGAGGGGGGCCATCGCCTGGGCCCCCGCAGGGGCCATGGCCCGCAGCAGAGCCGGGATGCCCTGGGGCCCCACCAGCCAGAGGACCGCCGCCCGGCGCCGGTGCTCCTGGGGAAGCCGGCGGCGCTTGTGGACGTAGACGTTGCCGGATACCCAGCCGACGACCGCAGCCACCGAGTAGAGCTGGTAGAACGACAGGTCGACCCCGGCGGCCAGGGAGATCACCCCCAGGTTGTGGAGGACGACCGCCACCCAGGAGGCCAGGAACAGGCCGAACAGGGGAGGCTCGATCTTCGTCAAGAGCCGTCCGGGTACCAGCGCAGGACCGGCTGGCGGGCGGCCCGGGCTTCGTCGCAACGGCGGACGGCGGTGGTGTACGGAGCGTTCTTCACCAGCTCCGGGTCCTCCGCCGCCTCCCGGGCGATGGCCTGCATCGCCTCCACGAAGTGGTCCAGCTCCTGCTTGCCGGCCGTCTCGGTGGGCTCGATCATCAGGGCGCCGGAGACGATCAGGGGGAAGTAGATCGTCGGCGGGTGGAAGCCGTAATCCATCAAGCGCTTGGCGACGTCCATGGTGGTCACGCCGTGCTGGTCCTGCTGGAGCTTGTCGGAAAAGACCACCTCGTGCATGGAGGGCGACGTGTACGGCAGGTGGTACGTCCCCTCCAGGCCCTTGCGGACGTAGTTGGCGTTGAGCACCGCGTTCTCCGCCACCCGGGCCAGGCCCTCGCCGCCCATGGCCATGATGTAGGCCAGGGCCCGCACCAGCATGCCGAACTGGGCGTGGAAGGAGCGGACCCGGCCGATGGTGTGGGGGCGGTCGAAGTCCAGGTAGAAGCCGTCCTCGCCGCGCTCCACCAGGGGCACCGGCAGGAACGGCTCCAGCTCCGCCGAGACCCCCACCGGCCCGGCCCCGGGGCCGCCGCCGCCGTGGGGCGTGGTGAAGGTCTTGTGGAGGTTCATGTGGAGGACGTCGATCCCCATGTCCCCGGGCAGGGCCTTGCCCACGAAGGCGTTGAAGTTCGCTCCGTCGCAGTAGAGGAAGCCGCCCTTGCCGTGGACGATCTCGGCGATCTCCCGGATGTGGTCCTCGAACACCCCCAGGGTGTTGGGGACCGTGAGCATGAGGGCGGCCACGTCCTCGGTCATGGCCCGCTCCAGGTCCGCCAGGTCAAGGGTGCCCTGCTCGTTGGAGAGAAGCTCCTTGACCTCGAACCCGGCGAACCGGGCCGAGGCGGGGTTCGTGCCGTGGGCCGAGTCGGGGATCAGGACGTACTTGCGGTCCTCTCCGCGCCGGTTCAGGGCGGCCCGGGCCATCTGGATGCCGGCGAACTCGCCGTGGGCTCCCGCCGCGGGGTGGAGGGAGACGCGCTTCAGGCCCGTCAGTGTCAGGAGCGCCCGCTCCAGCGCCCAGAAGAGGGCCAGGTTCCCCTGGACCGTGGACGCGGGCTGGAGGGGGTGGCTCCCTCCGAAACCGGGGAGGCGCGCCACCTCCTCGTTGATCCTGGGGTTGTACTTCATGGTGCAGCTCCCCAGGGGGTAGAGGCCCAGGTCCAGGGCGTAGTTCTTCCGGGAGATCCGGGTGAAGTGCCGGAGCACGTCCACCTCCGAGAGCTCCGGCATGCCGTCGATCTCGTCCCGGAGCAGACCCTCGGGGAGGAGCTCCTCCAGGGCCTGCTCCTCCACGCCGGGCTCCGGCAGGGTGACGCCGATCCGCCCCGGGGAGCTCCGCTCGAAGAGGAGCCCTTCGTTGCGCCAGGCCACGTCCGGAACCCGGCGGTCCCGGGCGTCTGCGCGTTCGGTCCGTTCTTCCGTCGTCATCCGTTCCGTCCTTCGAATCGTAGGGTGCGACCCTGGTCCCCCCGAGCGGAGCCGAGGGGTCGCACCGGCACTCCTTCCGGCCCGCCACCCGGTGCAACCACCGTCCCCCGGTGCGATGACGATCGCACCCCCCGGGAGGAGACAAGCTCCTCCCCTACGGCCCTCTCACCCACCCTACTCCGCCGGCAGCGCCGCCGGCTCGCCGGCGCGGGCGCCCAGGGCCGACGCCAGCCGGTCCAGGTCAGCCGGGGGGTTCGCCTCGGTCACGGCCACCAGGAAGCAGTCCTCGAGCTCCGGGTAGTCGGGCCCCAGGGGCACGCCCGCCAGGACCCCGTCCTCCTCGAGCTCCTGGAGCAGCCGGTTCACCGGCTCGGCGGCGCGCACCGTGAGCTCGTTGAACACCGGCGCATCGAAGGCCGGCCGGAAAGCCTCGCCCAGCGCGCCGATCCGGCGGCGGAGCTCCGCCGTGCGCTGGAGGTTGACCTCCGCCAGGCGCCGCAGGCCCACCTTGCCGTGGAGCGCCAGGTAGACGGTCGCCGCCAGGGCGCACAGGGCCTGGTTGGTGCAGATGTTCGAGGTCGCCCGCTCCCGGCGGATGTGCTGCTCCCGGGTGGCCAGGGTGAGCACCCAGGCGCGCTGGCCGTCGGCGTCCACCGTCTCGCCGGCCAGGCGGCCGGGGATGGAGCGCTTGTGCCGGTCCCGGGCTGCGAGGAAGCCCAGGTACGGGCCGCCGTAGGAGAGCGGCAGGCCGAAGGACTGGCCCTCCCCCACGGCGATGTCGCAGCCCCCCTCCCCGGGGCTCGCGAGGAGCGCCATGGAGAGGGCCTCGGCCACCACCGCCAGGGACAGGGCACCCTTGGCGTGGGCGATCTCCGACCCCCGGTCCCAGGGCTCCACCACGCCGAAGTAGTTCGGCGACTGGACCGCCACGCAGACCGTCTCCTCGTCCACCGCCTCCTCCAGGCCCGCGGCGTCGGTGCGGCCGGCGGCGTCCCAGCCCACCTCGACGAGCTCCAGGTCCAGGTTCCGGACGTAGGAGGCCAGGGTGGCCCGGTACTGGGGGTGGACGGCCCGGGAGACGACGACCTTGCGCCGGCGCTTCTGGATCCGGGCGGCCATGAGGACGCCCTCGGCGAAGGCGCTCGCCCCCTCGTAGAGCGAGGCGTTGGCCACGTCCAGGCCCGTGAGCATGGAGATGAAGGTCTGGAACTCGAAGATCGACTGGAGGGTGCCCTGGCTGAACTCCGGCTGGTACGGGGTGTAGACGGTCAGGTACTCCCCCCGGAGCAGCAGGTGGTCGATGACCGCCGGCACCTCGTGGCGGTAGGCGCCGGCTCCCAGGAACGAGACCAGGTCCCGGCCCGGCACCCGGTTCATGCCCTCCAGGCGCCGGAAGTACTCCCGAAGCTCGCCGTCGGACATCGGCCCCGGAACGTCCAGCGTCCGGTCCAGGAGGAGCTCCCCCAGGCTGTCGAACAGGCGGTCGAGGGACTCGGCCCCGATGGCCTCGAGCATCTGCCGGCGGTCCCGGTCTCCGGTGGACAGGTACCGGTGGGCCCGGGGCGCCGGCCGGGACGGGTGATCAGCCTTCGTCACTGGCGATGAACTCCTCGTACTGCTCGGCATTCATGAGGCTGTCCAGCTCGCCCTTCGAGGAGATCCGGAGCTTCATCAGCCAGCCGTCGCCGTGGGGGTCGTCGTTGAGCAGCTCCGGTTCCTCCTCCACGGCGTCGTTGAGCTCCAGGACTTCGCCGGAGACCGGGGTGTAGACCTCGGCCACGGCCTTGACCGACTCGATGGTGCCCACCTCGTCGGTGGCGTTGAAGGTCTCTCCCACGTCCGGGAGCTCGACGAACACGATCTCCCCCAGCTCCTCCTGGGCGTACTCGGTGATCCCGAGGACGCAGGTGTCGCCCTCGACCCGGACCCATTCGTGATCGCGCGAATAGAGATAGTCACTCGGGTACATTCGGTCCTCCTCCACGGATTCGGCGGCCGCGGGGAGCGCTGCCGGGGCGGCCG
>JBKHJP010000211.1:0-7558 GCA_046538065.1 Thermoanaerobaculia bacterium
GTTCACGTGCGGCTTCGTCCGCTCGAACTTCTCCTTGCCCATGATCCCTCCTTCGGTGCCTCCGGGTGCGCTTCGCCTCGATCTCGCGTCAACCGGCGGCCTTCGCCACGATCTCCTCGCTCACGTTCTTCGGGGCCTGCTCGTACGCGGCGAACTGCATGCTGTAGTTGGCACGGCCCTGGGTCAGCGAACGCAGGTCGGTGGCATAGCCGAACATCTCGGCCAGCGGCACCATGCATTTGATGATCTGGTTGTTGGCGTGGGCCTCCATGTGCTGGACCCGGCCCCGCCGGGAGTTGACGTCGCCGATGACGTCACCCATGTACTCCTCGGGGGTGACGACCTCGACCTCCATGACGGGCTCCATCAGCACCGGGCGCGCCTTCTTGGCTCCATCCTGGAAGGCCATGGACCCGGCGATCTTGAACGCCACCTCGGACGAGTCCACCTCGTGGTAGGACCCGTCGTAGAGGTCCACCTCGACCCCCGTGATCGGGTAACCGGCCAGGGGGCCGGTCTCCATCGCCTCGCGGACGCCCTGCTCCACCGGCTTGATGAACTCCCTGGGGATGACGCCGCCGGTGATCTTGTCGTTGAAGACGAAGTCCGCCTCTTCGGTGGGCCGCATCCGGATCTTGCAGTGGCCGTACTGGCCCCGGCCGCCGCTCTGGCGGACGAAGCGCCCCTCGGCGGCGGCCTCGTTGGTGATCGCCTCGCGGTAGGCGACCTGGGGCCGGCCCACGTTGGCGGCGACCTTGAACTCCCGCAGCAGGCGGTCGGTGATGATCTCCAGGTGGAGCTCGCCCATGCCGGAGATCAGGGTCTGGCCGGTGTCCGGATCGGTGTGGACCCGGAAGGTCGGGTCCTCCTGCATGAGCTTGGCCATGGCCTGGGCCAGCTTCTCCTGGTCGGCCTTGGTCTTGGGCTCGATGGAGACGGCGATCACCGGCTCCGGGAAGCTCATGGATTCGAGCACGACGGGGTGCTTCGGGTCGCAGATGGTGTCGCCTGTCGTGGCGTGCTTGAGCCCGATCGCCGCCGCGATGTCCCCGGCCCAGACCTCCGAGATCTCCTCGCGCTTGTTGGCGTGCATCTTGAGGATTCGGCCGAAGCGCTCGGTCTTGCCCTGGCGGACGTTGAGGACCGACTTGCCGGTCTCCACGTGGCCGGAGTAGACCCGGAAGTACGAGAGCTGCCCCACGAAGGGGTCCGACATGATCTTGAAGATCAGGGCGGAGAAGGACTCGTCGTCGGAGGGTCGCCGCGGGATCTTCGTCTCCCCGTCCGGGTCGGTGGCCTCCAAGGGGGGCAGGTCCAGGGGCGACGGCAGGTAGTCCACCACGCCGTCCAGCAGCGGCTGGACCCCCTTGTTCTTGAAGGCGCTGCCGCACAGCACGGGCTGCAGGCGGTTGGTGACGGTGGCCCGGCGCAACGCCTCGCGCAGCTCCTGGTTCGTCACCTCGTCGCCGGAGAGGTACTTCTCCAGCAGCTCGTCGTCGGTCTCGGCGACGGCCTCCACCATCTGCTCGCGAGCCTTCATGGCGGCGGCCCGGTAGTCGTCCGGGATCTCGTGCTCCTCGTACTGGGCGCCCAGGGTCTCGTCCCGGTAGCGGATTCCCCGCATCTCCACCAGGTCGATCACCCCCTCGAAGCCACCCTCCTTGCCCCAGGGGAGCTGGACCGGCACCGGCGACGCCGACAGGCGCGAGCGCATCATGGCCACGGTCCGGTCGAAGTCGGCCCCCATGCGATCCATCTTGTTGACGAACGCGATCCGGGGGACGTGGTACCGGTCGGCCTGGCGCCAGACCGTTTCCGACTGGGGCTCGACGCCGGCGACGGCGTCGAACACGGCGATGGCGCCGTCCAGGACCCGCAGGGAGCGCTCCACCTCGGCCGTGAAGTCCACGTGGCCGGGGGTGTCGATGATGTTGATCCGGTGGTCCTTCCAGAAACAGGTCGTCGCCGCCGAGGTGATCGTGATCCCCCGCTCCTGCTCCTGGGCCATCCAGTCCATCACCGCCGCCCCGTCGTGGACCTCACCCATCTTGTGGCTGACCCCGGTGTAGAAGAGGACCCGCTCGGTGGTCGTGGTCTTTCCGGCATCGATGTGGGCCATGATGCCGATATTGCGGGTCTTTTCGAGTGCGATCTTCCTGGCCATGGTGACGTCTCTCGGGGAGGGGGTACGGCTCGGGACTCGGCCCGGCCCGCCGGCTCTACCAGCGGTAATGCGCGAATGCCTTGTTGGCCTCCGCCATGCGGTGCGTGTCTTCTCTCCTCTTGACGGCCCCGCCCCGCCCCTCGGCGGCCTCCGTCAGCTCACCCGCCAGGCGCTGGCGCATCGTCTTCTCGCCCCGGCCCTTGGCGTACTGGATGATCCAGCGCATCGCCAGGGCGAGGCGGCGTCCCGGGCGGACCTCCACCGGGACCTGGTAGGTGGAGCCGCCGACCCGACGGGACTTGACCTCCACCGCAGGCTTGACGTTGTCCACCGCCTTCTTGAAAACCTTCATCGCGTCGCCGTCCTCGGCGCGCTCGGCGATCTGGTCGAGGGCGTCGTAGAGGATGCGCTCGGCGACCGACTTCTTGCCGTCCTGCATCATCACGTTGACGAACTTGGTGACGAGCTGCGAGTTGTACACCGGATCCGGCAGGATCTCGCGCTTGGGAACCTCGCGACGCCTGGGCATGGTCGATCTCTCCTCTTCTTCCCTCGGCAGCCTGCTTCGGGCGCTCTACTTGGGCCGCTTGGCCCCGTACTTGGAACGGCCCTGCCGGCGCCCCTCGACGCCCACGGCGTCCAGGGTTCCCCGGACCACGTGGTAGCGCACGCCCGGAAGGTCCTTCACACGGCCGCCCCGGATCAGCACGATGGAGTGCTCCTGGAGGTTGTGGCCGACCCCCGGGATGTAGGTCGTCACCTCGATGCCGTTCGTCAGGCGCACGCGCGCGACCTTGCGCAGGGCCGAGTTCGGCTTCTTCGGCGTCTGGGTGTAGACGCGCACGCAGACGCCCCGCTTCTGCGGAGACCTTTGGAGCGCGGGGCTCTTGGTCTTGTCCCGCTGGCGCTGGCGCCCCTTGCGCACGAGCTGGTGGATCGTCGGCATCCGTTCCGTTCTCCTGGGTCTGCCCGGGCCCGCCCCGACGGCGCTCGCCTCCCTCGAACGGAGAGGAGGCGGTGCGCGGCCGCGCGAGTCACGGCCCCGAACAACGGCCGACACGCGGACCGTCAGGTCCGGCGTCGGCGAACCTTCGATTCGACTCTCTGGGCGAATCTTCTCTGGCGCCACGGTCCGGGGAGGACCCTCGGCGCGAAACCCGCGAATCCTACCAAGACGCCTGCGGACCGTCAACTACTCAGCGCTCGAAGACAAACGCCCCCGCAGGCGCAGCGGGCGCAACGAAGCGAATGGTAGACGCGGAGCGCCGGCGTGTCAAGGGCCGTTCGGCCCTGACCGGCCCGGGGTCCGGGAGGTACGATCGGAGCCCTCATGGCCCAACCCCCTCCCTCCTCGGGAAGCGCCCCGGGCGCACCGCCCGGACGCTCCTCGGCCGCTGGCGGCGCTGCAACGCTGTCCGTGGCGGCCCTGCTCGTGCTCGCCGGCCTCGCCGGCGCCTTCCGGATCAAGGCCTACGACCTCTTCTGGCACCTGGCCGCCGGGCGCTGGATCCTGGAGCACGGCAGGGTGCCCCGGAGCGACCCGTTCCGGTTCACCTCCGGCGGCGCCCCCTGGGTGGACCACGAGTGGCTGTTCCAGGTGGTGGCGGCACTTGCGGAGCGCGCCGTAGGCCTGGAAGGGCTGGTCCTGCTGCGGGCGATGGCGGCGGTGGCGCTGGCGGTGCTCCTGCTGTGCGCTCTCCGGCGTTCCGGGGCTCCGACCGGATGGGCGGTGCCGGTGGTGCTCGCGGCGCTCCTGGGGGCGCGGCCCCGCCTTTTCCTGCGTCCGGAGCTGGTGACGGTCCTGGCGCCCCCGGTCCTCCTGACCCTCCTCCAGGGCTTCCGGCGGGCGGCGACGGACCGGGTCCGCCGGGCGACGGGCGCGGCGGCGACGGTCCTGGTCCTGATCTGGGCGAACCTCCATCCCGGGGCCCTGGCGGCGGTGCCCGTGGCCCTGGCCCACCTGGTGGGCTGCCGCGTGCCGGGGGGCTCCGGGGCGCCCCGCCGGGGGGATCGCCGGCCCTCCTGGATCGTCGTCGCCGGCCTTCCGGCGGCGCTGGGGGCGACCCTCCTCGCCACTCCCCATGGGATCCGGATCTTCGCCGTCCCGGCGGCCATCGGGCGCTCGCTGGAGGACCTCCCGGGCGTCAACCCCGAGTGGCTGCCCCTCTGGCACCCGACCATCGCCCGGGACTCCCTCTTCTTCTTCGCGGCCGTGGGCGGGCTGCTCGTCCTGGCGGCGGTGACCGCGCGGAGAGCGGGGCGCGTCGACCCCGCCACCGGGCTCGCAGCCCTGGCCCTCCTGGGCCTGGCGACCACCTCCATCCGGCACCAGGCCCTTGCGTTCGTGGGCGCCGCGTTCTTCGCCGGCGAGTGCCTGGCGGACGTTGCGCGGGCCTCCGGTGAGGCTGTGCACCACCCCAGAGCCGCAAGGGAAGCGGCGGGAGCCGGAGCCCCGTCGCCGCGGAGCACCGCCCTGGCCGTCGTTCTTTGCGTCGTGGCCTCCCTCTGGGTGATCGCGCCCCCCTCGCGAGGTCCCCTCGTACCGCGCCAGGGGCTCTATCACCTCGGTGTCGGCCTGGAGCCGGAGCGCTTCCCGGTGCACCTGACGGACGCAGTGGAGGCGGAGTGGCCCCGGATCGGGAACCTGTACAACAACGTGGCCTGGGGCGGCTACCTCCTCTGGCGGCTCTACCCGCCCCGGCGGGTCTTCGTGGACGGGCGCAACGAGGTGGACCCGGAGATCCTCCGGGAGCTGGCCGCGGCCCGGCGCTCCAGCAGCGCCTGGAACGACCTCCTGCAGCGGTACCGGATCGACGGCGCCGTGGTCCGCTACGACGACCGGACGCTCCAGGTGATGACGCCGGAGGCGCAGTCCGGACCGACCTCCGGGCCCGCCCCCACGGCCCGCCCCGAAGCCGGGCCGGGCGGCGGCCACGGCACTCGGCCCGGAGCCGCCCCCACCTTCACCCGCCGCTCCCCCCACGCCCTCCTCTTCCCCCGGGAGCGCTTCGCCCTGGTGGCCTGGGACGACGCCGGCATGCTCTTCGTCCGGCGGACGCCGGAGCGCTCAGACCGCCTGGCCGGAGTCGAGTACCGCGCCCTCCACCCGGAGGACCGGGCGTGGACCCTGGAGCGCGCCGCCGCCGACCCCGCCTTCCGCCGCGCCGCCCTCGCCGAAGCTCGCCGGCGCCTGGCCCAGCAGCCCCCGAGCGAGCGCGCCCGGGAGCTGTACGAGGCGCTGGTGGAGCTGTGACCGCGGGATCGATTCGAGCCGCGCTCCGATACGACGGGCCAGCTCAGGAACCGGGGCGGCCGGCTGTCCCGCTTTCTGCGGTTTGGACCACCCTGGGGGGCGAGTCGTCGGCAGTGCTGGAAGGTTTTCGATGGCTATGACGAAGATTCAACCGATCGGTGTGCTCGGGGCCGGAGTGATGGGCGTGGGGGTGGCCCAGTCCCTCGGCCAGGCGGACCACGAGGTGGTCCTGGTCGACGTGTCGGACGAGGTCCTCGACCGCGCCCGGCAGACTCTCCGGAGCAATCTCCGGATGCAGTCCCTCTTCGGCGGGGGCGGAGCCACGGTCAAGGGGGACGCGGTCCTGGAGAGGATCACCTTCACCACGGACTACGACGCCCTGGCCGGGGCACGGTTCATCGTCGAGAACGTCCCGGAAAAGCCGGCCCTGAAGGAGGAGGTCTACCGGCGGATCGACGCGATCTGCCCCGAGGAGTGCGTCTTCGCGGCGAACACCTCGGCCGTGTCCATCACCCGGATCGGGGGGTTCACCGGCCGGCCGGACCGCGTGCTGGGGATGCACTTCATGAACCCGGTCCCCATGAAGCCCGTGGTGGAGGTGATCCGCGGCCACCACACGTCCGACGCGACGCTCGAGACGGCCCACGGGCTCCTGGAGCAGATGGGCAAGGAAGGGATCGTCGTCCAGGACTACCCGGGGTTCGTGTCGAACCGGGTCCTCATGCTCACGGTCAACGAGGCCGTGTGGCTGGTCCAGGACGGCGTGGCGCCGGCGGAGGACGTGGACCGCATCTTCAAGACCTGCTTCGGCCACAAGATGGGCCCCTTGGAGACCGGCGACCTCATCGGCCTGGACACGATCCTCCACTCCCTGGAAGTCCTGTACGAGAGCTACAACGACCCCAAGTTCCGCCCCGCGCCGCTCCTGCGCAAGATGGTGGACGCCGGCCTCCACGGCCGGAAGAGCGGTGAGGGGTTCTACCCCTACGGTGGCCCCCCCGGTGACGGGGGCGGCTCTTGAGGGCCAGGGCGCGCCGCAACGGGGCCGAACCACCCTGAACGGAGGAGACGGTGGACGAGCGCAAGCAGAAGATCCGGGAGTTCCTGGGCCGATACGTCAAGAACCGGGAGTTCCGCGACGACGACGACGTCTTCGCCCTCGGCTTCGTCAACTCCCTGGTCGCGATGCAGCTCATCCAGTTCGTGGAGCGGGAGTTCGGGGTCACCGTGGAGGACGAGGACCTGGACCTGGACAACTTCCGGTCGATCGACCGCATCGATGACTTCGTCGCCCGCAAGACCGGCGTCCCCGCCTGAGCCGGGAACCGAGGCTCCCTCCCTCCTCGGAGGAGCGCCACCAGTTCGGCGAGCCGCTCCGGGAGGTTCGAGGAGCTCTGACCCGACGTTGACCGCGCCTCCGGGACCCGAATCGAAACCGAGCAGGAGCCGCCATGACGTCCGAGATCCTCAAGCAGCGCGAACCCCGAACGACCCCCGCGGAGCCCAGGAAGCCCGGCTCCGTCAAGGTCCTGGTGTGGGACCTGGACGAGACCCTCTGGGCGGGGACGCTCCTCGAGGGGGACGACGTGCGCCTGCGACCCGGTGTGCGGGAGGCCCTGGAAGAGCTCGACCGCCGCGGCGTCCTCCACTCCGTCGCCAGCCGCAACGACCGCGAGGCGGCCCTGGAGGCCCTGCGCCGCCTGGGGGTGGAGGAGTACTTCCTCTATCCCCAGATCCACTGGGGCGCAAAGTCCCAGAGCGTCCAGGCCATCTCCAAGGCCCTGAACCTGGGCCTGAACGCCATCGCGTTCATCGACGACCAGGAGTTCGAAGCGGAGGAGGTCCGCCACGTCCACCCGTCGGTCCTGACCCTGCACGCGGATGAGGTGGGCTCGCTCCTGGACCGCCCGGAGCTCACCCCCCGGTTCATCACCGACGAGTCGCGCCTCCGGCGCCACATGTACCGCGCCGAGATGAAGCGCAAGGAGATCGAGCAGGACCACGACGGCCCCCAGGAGGAGTTCCTGGCCTCCCTCGACATGCGCTTCACCGTCGCCCCGGCCGCCGAGGTGGACCTCCAGCGGGCCGAGGAGCTCACCGTCCGGACCAACCAGCTCAACGCCACCGGCTACACCTACTCC
>JBKHJP010000212.1:0-7555 GCA_046538065.1 Thermoanaerobaculia bacterium
GCCCGGACCGGGGAAGGGAGCGGCTCCGGCCCCCCCTGGATCGGCATGGGCACGGTCACCTCCGCCGCCCGGGCCCGGGAGGCCCTGGACGCCGGCACCGAGTTCGTGGTCACGCCGAACACCAAGCCTCCCGTGGCGCAGCTGGTGCGGGACGCCGGGGTCTTCCTCGTGGCCGGGGCGCTGACCCCCACCGAGATCGTCGAGGCGTGGGACGCCGGGGCGGACCTGGTGAAGGTCTTCCCCCTTCCGCCGGTGGGAGGGCCGGTCTACCTCTCCGTGGTCCGTGGCCCCCTGGGGGACATTCCGATGCTCGCCTCCGGCGGCTTCGACGTGGAGGAGATCCCCGCCTACCGGGACGCCGGGGCCGTGGCGTTCGGCATCGGCGCGCCGCTTCTGGGCCTGACCGTGGAGGAGACGGGCGCCAGGATCCGCCGGGCCCTGGAGCTGGCTCGTGGGACGGCCGCTCCGGAGGCCTCCGCTTGAGCGCTCCGGCGCGTCCGGGGGTCTCGGGGCGCAGCGTGGCCTTCGATCCCACGCCGGAGATCTTCGCCACGGACGCCGCCGGAGCCTTCGCCTTTCTCCTCCAGGCCGGGGGGGAGTCCTACGTCGAGACCGGCGCCTACGACGAGTGCCGCCTGGTCTTCTCCGTCTGGCACCCCTCGGAGAAGCGCTCCATCGACCTGGACCGGGCCTACGTGGAGGTCCGCGCCCGCTTCGATCCGGAGCACGAAGAGCACTGGACGCGCATCGCCGAGATCGAGCCGGTAGTGCCGCCCTACGGCAGCGAGAGCTTCGACGGTTGGATCGTCCTGCCGGTCCTGGGCGACGTGACCGCCTTCGCCCTCCACGGCGCCGGCTTCGAAGCGCGCTCGCGGATCCAGATCCGCGGCTCGGCCTACCTGGTGCCGTGACATGGATTCCATCGACCTGCTGAGCCGCATCGCCCAGCCGGGTGAGGGCAAGATCGTCCTCCTCATCCTGGACGGCGTGGGGGACGTGCGCACCGACGCCCAGCCCCGGACCGCCCTGGAGGAGGCCCGGACCCCCAACCTGGACGCGCTGGCCCGGCGCTCCGCCCTGGGGCGGATCGTGCCGGTGCTGCCCGGCGTGACCCCCGGGAGCGGCCCCGGTCACCTGGCGCTCTTCGGCTACGACCCGGCGTCCGATCGGGCGGACATCGGCCGCGGCGCCCTGGAGGCCCTGGGCGTGGGGATCGACTTCGGCGCCGGCGACGTGGTCGCCCGGGGCAACTTCGCCACGCTGGCCCCGGACGGCACGGTGGCGGACCGGCGCGCCGGGCGGATCTCGACGGAGGAGAACCGGCGGATCACCGCCCGTCTGGGCGAGGCCCTCCAGGCGGCCCGGCAGGCGGGGGAGCTCTCGGACCTGGAGGTCTCGGTCCACTCCGGGGAGGGGCACCGGTTCGTCCTCCTGGTCGAGGGACAGGACCTCTCGCCGGGCATCGCCGACACCGATCCCCAGGAGGTGGGCGAGCCCCCGCGGCCCCTGGAACCCACGGACCCGGCGGCCCGGGCGACGGCGGAGCGCCTGGCTCCGGCGCTGGAGGTGATCGGCCGCACCCTCGCGGACGAGGAACGCGCGAACGGCTTCCTCCTCCGGGGCTTCGACACCTTGCCGGAGCTCCCCACGCTGAAAGAGCTCTACGGCCTCAACCCCGGGTGCTTCGCGGGGTACCCCCTGTACCGGGGGGCGGCGCGGCTGTGCGGCATGGAGGTGGTGGAGTGCGGCAAGTCCTTCCCGGAGCTCGTGGACGGCGTCCGGAGCCGCCTGGAGGACTTCGACTTCTTCTTCCTCCACGTCAAGGACCCGGACAAGGCCGGGGAGGACGGCTCCCTGGACGCCAAGGTCCGCTCCCTGGAGGAGGTGGACCGGGCCCTGCCGGAGCTCCTGGAGCTCTTCGACCTGGGCGCGGCGGCGGCTTCCCGGCGGGGCGAGGGTCCGGGCTCAGGGCCGGGCGCCGGCCGGGAGGGGGGCGGCCGCGACGTCCTCGCCATCACCGGCGACCACTCGACGCCGGTCCCTATGCGGTCCCACAGCTGGCACCCGGTGCCGCTCCTCGTCCGGGGCCCCCACTGCTTCGTGGACGACCAGACCGCCTTCGACGAGCTCGCCGCCACCCGCGGCCACCTGGGCACGTTCCCGTCCCGCGAGCTCATGGGCCTCCTCCTCGCCAACGCCGACCGCCTGGCCAAGTACGGCGCCTGAGGCCGCGGGAGGAGGCAAGATCCTCCCCTACAGCGGGAGGAGGCAAGCTCCTCCCCTACACGCGTGCAGGGCGGGGCCCCGTTCCGCGCGTAGGGGCGGACCTTGCGTCCGCCCGAGGAGCGGGGCACTCCGAGCACGGGGCGGATGGTGCAGGCTGGTGGCTTCGAGGCGCGTAGGGTGCGACCCTGTCGCACCCTACGACGCTGAACGGGGGGCGGCCACGAAACGTTTCAGGCGGACGGGTGTCGTGGGCCGGCGGCCTTGAGGCCCCGGCCGCGGTCCGGACGCGCTAAGTGTTCCAGGGGTCGTCGCCCCCCGCCGGGCGCCCTGAGCACGGGGCGAGGCATCCAGGGAGGCGAGACCGAGAGAGCGCAGCGTCCGCGGCGCGTGTGTTCGAGCGAGCGCGGGGAAGCCGCGGGAGGAGGCAAGCTCTTCCCCTACGCTCTCCACGGAGACCGAGGGGGTTCCAACGAGGGCGGGCCTCCCGCGGCAGCGACCTCGAAGCCGCGGCCACTCTCGTGCATCCGAGCGACCATAGAAGCCGCGAGCCGCGGCTGAGCGGAGCCGCGCGCCACACGCCCAACCCACCACGATGCGTGCGGCGTTCGCAGCCGCGGGAGACCCGCCCGAGCCGCGCGGCGGTCGCCGGACCGCGACCCCCGCCCGCTACCGGAAGCCCCGCCGCAGCTCCCGCTTGAACGTGTTGTAGCTATCCCCGTCGAACAGGGCGACCACGACCTTGTTCAGCTTGGTCCCGCCCTGGAGGTAGCGGTGGATCTCGGTCAGCATGATCCGGGCCGCCCGGTCCATGGGGAAGCCGAAGTTCCCGGTGGAGATCGCCGGCAGGGCGATGGAGCGCAGGCCGTTGCGGTCCGCCAGGGCCAGGGAGGCCCGGACCGCCGAGGCCAGCTTCCGGTCCTCCTCCCCCTCGCCCTGCTGCGGCCCCACGGCGTGGATCACCTGCTTCGCCTGGAGCTCCCCGGCGCCGGTCATGACGGCCGTCCCCACGGGCGTGTGCCCGATCCGGTCGCACTCCTCCTGGATGCTGGGGCCGCCCTTCTTCCGGATCGCTCCGGCGACGCCGGCGCCGAGCTGGAGCGATTCGTTGGCCGGGTTGACGATGGCCTCCACCTCGAGCTCGGTGATGTCCGCCTCCACCAGCTCGAGCGTGGTCCCATTCAACTCGAGTGAGAGCTTGTTCTCCGGCATGGTTGGTCAGTCCCTCCGGGGCGTCATCATATCAGGACGGTTCCCGCCGCGTCCGCGATACACTCCCCCCCGTCATGTTGAGCGCACTCAAGGCCGATCTGGCGGCCCGGGTGGCCGGCCGGATCCGGGACCTCTACGGCCTGGAGCACTCCCCCATCGTGGAGATCCCGCCGCGGCGAGCGCTGGGCGACCTGTCCTTCCCGGCGGCGCTCCAGCTCGCCCGGGAGCTCGGGCGCAAGCCCCGGGAGATCGGCCAGGAGCTGGCCGAGGGCCTGGACCTCCCGGAGCTCGCCCGGAGCGTGGAGGTGGCCGGACCCGGGTACCTGAACGTCTTCCTGGACCGCCCGGCGGTGGTCCGGCGCCTCCTCGAGGGCCCGGTGGTGGAGGAGTCCCGCCGGGGCGAGGGGAAGGTCGTCGTCGAGCACACCAACATCAACCCGAACAAGGCGGCCCACATCGGCCACCTGAGGAACGCCGTGCTGGGCGACGTCCTGGTCCGCCTGCTCCGGCGCCTGGGCTACCCGGTGGAGGTCCAGAACTACATCGACGACACCGGCGTCCAGCTCGCCGACGTGGTGGTGGGCTTCGTCGACGTCGAGCACATGTCCCGGGCGGACATCGCCGCCCTGCCGGAGCCCTTCGACTACTTCTGCTGGGACCTCTACAGCGCCGTGGGCCGCTGGTACGAAAAGGACGAGGAGCGCAAGCGCTTCCGCCGCGAGACCCTCCACGCCCTGGAGCACGACGAAGGGGAGCGCGCCGCCATCGGCCGCCTGGTGGCCCGCCGGGTCCTCGCCCGGCACCTGGCGACCATGCGCCGCCTGGGGGTGGGCTACGACCTCCTGACCCACGAGCGCCACATCCTGGGCCTCGACTTCTTCTCCCGGGCCTCCGAGCGCCTGAAGGAGACCGGGGCCGTGCACCTGGAGAGCGAGGGCAAGAACGCCGGCTGCTGGGTCATGCCCCTGGCCCAGGCGGAGGAGTTCGCCGGCCTGGAGGACGCGGACAAGGTCATCGTCCGCTCCGACGGCACCGTGACCTACGTGGGCAAGGACATCGCCTACCAGCTCTGGAAGTTCGGCCTCCTGGGGCGGGACTTCGCCTACCGCTACTGGATGGACGAGGAGGTCTGGGAGACGGCCCTGGAAGGGGCCGAGACCCACCCGGAGTTCGGCGGCGCCCGCCGGGTGGTCAACGTCATCGACGCCCGCCAGAGCTACCTCCAGCGGATCGTCCGCGCCGGCCTCCAGGCTTTGGGCCACACCGAGGCGGCGGACGAGTCGGTCCACTTCGCCTACGAGATGGTCTCCCTCTCGCAGGCCACGGCCCGGCAGTTCGGGTTCCTCACGGGGGAGGAGGGCGAGGGCGAGGAGCGTTCCCTGGAGATGTCCGGCCGGCGGGGGATCGGGGTCAAGGCGGACGACCTCCTGGACCTCCTGGAGTCCAAGGGCCGCGACGAGATCGCCCGGCGGAACCGCTCCCTCGAGGGCGAGGAGCTCGACCGCCTGGCCCGCTGGATCGCCACGGCGGCGCTCCGGCTCTTCATGGTCAAGGCCACCACGACCCGGGTGATCGCCTTCGACCTGGACGACGCCCTGGCCTTCGAGGGGGAGACGGGGCCGTACGTCCAGTACGCCGCCGTCCGGGTGGACAACATCGGCCGCAAGCTCGACGAGCACGGCCTGGCCCGGGAGGTGACGGCGGAAGAGGCCGGCGGCCTGGCGCCGGAGCTCTACAGCGACGACCTGTGGGACCTGGTCTGGAGCGTGGCCCAGATCGGCGACGTGATGGAGAAGGCCGCCGACACGCTGGAGCTCTCCCTGGTGGCGCGCCTGGCCCTGGAGCTCGCCGGGAAGTTCAACGCCCTGTACCACAAGCACCCGATCCTCCAGGAGGAGGACGCGGCGGTGCGGAGCGCACGCCTCGCGGCGGTCCAGGTCTTCCGGAAGGGCGCCGACGAGCTCGCCCAGGTCCTGGGCATTCCCATCCCCGAGCGGATGTAGGGGAGGAGCTTGCCTCCTCCCCGAGTCCGAGCACCTCATCCGTGGCGACTCGCCGCACCGCGGGCGGAGGCGAGCTCCGCCCCTACAGGCCGTAGGGAGGCATTCGGGCCCGGGGAGTCACGCCCGCCTCTGGCCCAGCCGCGCCGCCGCCTGGGCGAAGCGCTCGATGCCGTCCAGGCGCCCCATCAGCTCCAGCACCCGCTCCGGCTCCGCGGGCCCGTAGAGCAGGCTGTTGCGCATCTCCGGCACCGGCTCCAGGCGCCGGATCAGAGCGTCCGGGAACTCCTCGTAGATCGCCAGGTTGCGGATCGCCTCCTGGAAGTCCTCGAAGCGCAGCCCCCGCCGGGTGGAGAGCTCGGCCGCCAGGTCGATCACCCGCTGGGCGACCAGGAGCAGCGAGTGCTGGACGTCGTTCGCCAGGGAGAGGTCGTGGCGCAGAGCCTCGGCGGACCGGACCCGGCCCCGGAGGGTCGCCAGGTGGTCCAGGTGCCGCCGGAGCTCGACCGAGCGCTCGGCGAGGTAGCTCAACGGGGCACGGCCTCCAGGCGGGCTCGGCGCGGCCGGCGCAGGTAGGCACGGAAGTCCGCCGCCCGCACCAGGACGTCGCGGACGTGGGCCCGCTCCAGGGCGGGCTCGAAGCAGACCACCCGCCGGCCCTCGTTGACGATGTGCCGTGCCACCAGGGGGGGCGCGTCGTTGAGCATGCCCAGGCGGAACCCGATCTCGCCGTGCTCCGCCGCGAGCCCGGCGGCGATCCGGTCCAGCAGCGCCCCGCGGCGGCCCGGGTCCGGGTAGCGCTCCGGGTCGGCGAGGATCGCCACGGCCGGTACCGAGTCCCAGCGGCGGCTGGCGCTCCGGGCCCCGAAGAGATAGACGGCGATCACGCCCAGCTCCGGGCGTCTCGTGAAAAAGGACTCGACTCGTTCGACGTTGTTCGTGTTCATCGACCCCCGGGCCGGCATTCGCCCCGATACCGAAAATACCACGGAGCCCCGGTCCAAAGCTACCCCCCCGGGAACCCCTGGAGCCTTGCCGGGCCGGGCTCCAGCCGGCCGGCGGAGCGGGCCCGTCCCTCGTGTACACTCGCCTCATGGTGCCGAGCGGGGGGTCCTTGCGGAGACCCGAACCGGGCGGAAGGGCGGCCCTGCGCCCCACGCTCCAGAAAGTTGCCGGGAGGGCCTCCGGGTCGGGTCGGTGATGAGCGAGACCCCCGCCCGGGAACGCCGCACCGCCCTGGGGTGCGGCTGTGGCGGCGCCGTGGCCCTGGTGCTCGCCGTGATCATGGGCCTGGCGTGGCTCGGCTACGGTACCGGCGAGCGCTTCCGCCAGGCCCTCGCCGACCCCGAGGCCCGGGACGCGGCGAGCCGGGAGATCCTGGGGTACGAGACGCTCCCGGCCGGGTACCACCCCATGGGCGGCTTCTCCGTGCCCTTCGTCATGGACATGGCCATGCTCTCGGACCGGCAGCCCCCGCCCGGCGAGGAGATCGCCGGCCCGCGGGAGGCGTTCGAGCACCGCGGGTTCGTCTTCCTGGCGACCCGGGCCCGGGGTTCCCGCGAGCGCGAGGTGCGGGAGCTCCTCCGGGGCGAGCGGGAGCGGGCCGAGTTCTTCGAGGAGATCGACCAGGCCTTCGAGCGCCAGGAGGTCCTGGGGCGAGGCCGGCTCCAGGCCGGAGGAGCCGAGGTGCTCTACCTGGCGGAGCGGGGCCGGCTGGACCTGAGCCCGGATGGGGAGGAGGATCCGGAGGCGGATCCCGGCCGGGACCCGGGCCGGAGACCGGCACCGGACCCAATGCCGGAATCGGCGGAGGGGCCGCAGGAGACCTTCCTCACGCGGTTCCTCTTCGAGTGCCCGGACGGCGGGCGCCTGCGGGTGGGCACCTGGTTCGAGGCCGCTCCCGGAGGTGACGCCGGCACTCCCGCCGACCCGGAGGCGGCCCGGCGGTTCCTGGACCATTTCGACCTGTGCGGCTGAGGGGGGCTGGCCGCCCGCGCCTGTAGGGGCGGAGCTCGCCTTCCCCCGGACCCGGGAGGCGACGAGCGATGAACGGAACCGAGAGCAAGTACACCGTCTGGCACTACGTCGGATGCGGCTGCGCGGTCCTCTTCGTCCGGGGG
>JBKHJP010000213.1:0-7553 GCA_046538065.1 Thermoanaerobaculia bacterium
CCCCGGGCACCGCGGCGCGAAGCGCCGTGGTCGGGGGTGGGAGAGGGACCGAGGGCGAGGGGGGTGATCTAGAGGATCGAAGCCCCGCTACAATCAGCCCCGGAGACCGTCATGCCCTCCTCCCCCGCAGCGTCCGCCGGCCTGCTCCTGGTGGTGGTGGGCCTGATCCTGGCCTTCCTGGGGCTCCTCCTCTGGCTCGGGACCCCGGGGTGGCTCGCCTGGTTCGGGCGGCTGCCGGGGGACGTCCGGATCGATCGGGAGTCGGTCCAGATCTTCCTGCCCATCACCTCCATGCTCCTGCTCTCGGCGGTCCTGACGCTGCTGCTCTGGCTGCTGCGGAAGCTGTTCTGAGCCAGTGGTAACCTGAAGCCGCCATGGTCGAGGAGTCCCGTTCGCCGCGCATCACCCACGTCTCCTGGGGGCGGCTGGAGGTCGAAGGGGCGGAGCGCCCCTTCAAGGACGCCAAGCTCTTCCCGGGGGGCGCCCGGGCCTGGGACTGGAACGAGACCGGGACCCGTCACGTCCCGGGGATCCAGCCGGCGGACGTCGAAGAGCTCCTGGAGCGTGGCGCCCGGGATGTGGTCCTGGCACAGGGGATGCTCCGGGCCCTCCAGGTGCGGAACGACACCCTGGAGACCCTGAACGCCCGGGGGGTCGAGGCGCACGTCCTCCCCACCCGGGAGGCGGTGGAGCTCTACAACCGCCTGGCCGGCGAGACGCCCGTGGGCGCCCTGATCCACTCGACGTGCTGACGGCTGATCCACTGCCTTGGAGACTCGTCCTGTGGCGCGCGAATCGTCCATGGAAGCGTGTAGGGGAGGAGCTCGTCTCCTCCCATGCCCCAGCGACCACCGTACCGTTCCGGACCCCGGGCGGAGACGAGCTCCGCCCTACCATCGAACTCGACGGGAGGTGACGCCGTGTTGCGGAAGCCCCTGAACCCGATCGCTCCGTTCCTCTGCCTGCTGCTCTGCGGGTCCCTGGCGCCCGCCGCCGAGGCGACCGAAGTGGACCTCCGGGAGTGGGAGGTGCCCTGGGAGCGCACCCGCCCCCGGGACCCGGACGTGGCGCCGGACGGCTCCGTGTGGTTCGTGGGCCAGCAGGGGGACTACCTGGCCCGCCTGGACCCCGAAACCGGAGAGATGGAAAAGCACGACCTGGAGCCGGGGACCGGCCCCCACAACCTGATCGTGGACGACGAGGGCCGGGTTTGGTACGCCGGGAACCGGGCCGCCCACATCGGGCGCTTCGACCCGGAGACCGGCGAGTTCACCCGCTACGACATGCCCGACCCGGACGCCCGGGACCCCCACACCCTGGTCTTCGACGGCCGGGGCAACATCTGGTTCACCGTGCAGGGAGGCAACTTCGTCGGCCGCCTGGGAATGGCGGACGGCGAGGTCCGCCTGTGGCCCGTCCCCACGGAGCGGGCCCGCCCCTACGGCATCGTCACCACCCCCTCCGGCCAGCCGTGGTTCACCCTGTTCGGCTCGTACAAGCTGGGCACGGTGGACCCGGAGACGGGGGAGCTCCGGGAGGTGGAGCTCCCCCGGGAGGACGCCCGGCCCCGGCGCCTGGCCCTGACCTCCGACGGGGCGGTCTGGTCCGTGGACTACGCCCGGGGGTACCTGAGCCGCTACGACCCGGAGAGCGGGGAGATCCGGGAGTGGCCGGTCCCCGGTGGCAGGGAGGCCCGGCCCTACGGCATGGAGTCCGACGCCGAGGACCGCCTCTGGTTCGTGGAGACCGGGCTCGATCCGAACCGGTTCGTGGGCTTCGACCCGGAGACGGAGGAGTTCTTCTCCGTCACCGAGATCGGCAGCGGCGGCGGGACCGTCCGGCACATGGACTCCCACGAGGCCACCGGCACGATCTGGTTCGGCGCCGACACCAACACCATCGGCCGGGCGGTGCTGCCGTAACGGGCCGGAACGCCAGGGAAACCGCGAGCCCGTGAAGGCATCTCCAGGCGAGCGCGCCCCTTGGCGCGGCGGCCCTGCGGGTGGCGCCGACGCCGGCGCACGGGGCCTGGTGCCTGCCCGGCGTGGGCCTAAGCCGGCAAGGGGGGCGGGGCGGGGGCCGGCACGGGGGCCGGCGTGGCGGGGATCCTCGGCGTTTCCCCTCGCCGCGCTCCTCACCTGGCTGGTCGTCGCCGGCTCCGCCCCCGCCGCCGCCAACGCCGACGGTGCCCTGCCGGGGTTCACCGGTGGCTTCGGCGAGCCCACCTGCCGGAGCTGTCACTTCGACGCCCCGGAGGAGCCGGAGGAGGGCGCGCTGGTACTGGAGGGCGTTCCCGAGGCCTACCGCCCCGGCGAGACCTACCCGCTGACCGTGGTCCTGCGCCACCCGGAGCTCGCCCGGGGCGGCTTCCAGCTCACGGCGCGCTTCGCCGCCGGTGCGGCGGAAGGACGCCAGGCGGGCGTCCTGCGGGTGCCGGACGGGGCATCGGAGGCCGAGGCCGAGGGCAGCGGAGGCCCTGCGGCGGGAGCGGCCACCGGAGGCCAAGTCGGGGCCGGAAGCTCCCGGAAGGCCGAAGGCACGACCGGGTCAGGGGGCGCCACCCGGGAACCAGCCGCCGATCCACGCCGGGTCGAGGTGGTGCCCTACGGCGATCCGCCGGTCCTCTACGCCCGCCACACCGTAGAGGGCGCCGCGCCGGTGCCCTCCCACGAGGTCCGCTGGACCGTCGAGTGGCAGGCGCCGGAGGAGGCCGGCGAGACCGTAGACTTCCACGCCGCCGCCAACGCGGCGAACCACGACGAGTCCGAGTTCGGCGACGTGGTCTTCACCGCCACGGCCCGGAGCGAGCCGGGAGACGGCTCCCGGTGACCTCGGCCGAGGGCGCCGCCCGGAACGCGTCGGCGGTGGTCCGCCGCGTCGCCTCCCTCGCCCTGGCGAGCCTGTTCCTGACGTACCTCTTCTGGCTCTGGCCCCGGAGCTTCCGGACCCTGAACGACGAGCGGGGCTGGCCCGTGTGGGACCACGCGCTCCTGGACGTAACGGGCATTCTCGCCATCGCCGCCGGGCTCGCCGTGGCGGTGTGGTGCGCCACCACCCTGGTGCGCGCCGGCCGCGGCACGCCGGTGCCCACCGACCCGCCGGAGCTCCTGGTGGCGGAGGGCCCCTACGCCCGGAGCCGCAACCCCATGTACCTGGCCTACCTGGCGATCCTCCTGGGCGAAGCCCTCCTCCTGGGGGAGGCGGCCCTGTTCCTCTACGTCGCCGTCGTCGCCGCCTCGGCCCACGTCTGGCTCCTGGCCGTCGAAGAGCCCGGCCTCCGCCGCCGCTTCGGCGAAGCGTTCAATGAGTACGCCCGCCGCGTCCCCCGGTGGCTGTAGCCAGGCCGAAGGGGTCCAGCTCCTGCGTAGGGTGCGATCCCATCGCACCAGGGGAGGCGTGAAGGAGATTCCGTAGGGTGCGCCTCGGCGCACCGGCCGCGGGTTCGCAGACGACCGCCCGGTGCGACCCCTCGGCTCCGCTCGGGGGAGACCAGGGTCGCAACCTACCCCGCAAGCGCCACGCGCAGAGGCCAAGGAACCGTGTAGGGGAGGAGCTTGCCTCCTCCCGCGGATACCGCCGCACCAAGGCGCGGCAAGCCGCACCCCTACGCCGGGAGCGGCGGATCCGTAGGGTGCGATCCCATCGCACCAGGATCAGGACCCCTCGGCCAGGCGGCCCTCGAGCCAGGCGACCTCCCGCTCCCGGCGGCCGTAGCCGCACTCGCGGACCAGCTCCCGGGCGCGGTGGAGGTGCTCGCGGGCAGCGTCCCGGTCGCCCGCGCCGGTGCCGAGACCGAGGTGGAGGCGGGTCCACTCCAGGTGGGCGTCGGCCTCGAACAGGCGCATGGAGCCCCGCTCGGCGATCTCCTGGGCCTCCCGGAGGTCGGCGGCGGCGCCGTCCGGGTCGCCGGACAGGCGGCGGAGGGCGGCCCGGGCCAGGAGGCCGCGGGGGAGCTCGTCCTCCTGGCCGGCCTCCCGCAGGCCGTCCACGGCCCGGTCCAGGGGCTCGGAGGCCGCGTGAAAGTCCGGGGCCTCGCCCGGAGCGGTCAGGGCCAGGCCGAGGTGGGCCCGGCCGAGGGAGAGGTAGTCGAGGGCGATGGTCAGCACGGAGGCCTCAGCCTCCTCGGCCCAGACCAGGGTCATCTCCGCCCGATCCCGGATTTCCTCGCACGCCGCCCGGTACCCCTCCCCCACCCCCTCCAGCCCCTCACCGTCCTCCGGCTCCCCCCGGGAGAGGAGGAGGTCGCAGTACTGGTAGCCCTGGACGGAGTAGAGGCGGGGGTACCGGCTCTGCCGCTCCGCCTGCATCGCCTCCGCCTCCCGGAAGAGGGTCTCGGCCTCCCCCCACCGGCCGGCGTGGTGGAGGGCGTCGGCCAGGGTGGTCCGTCGGGCCATCCGCTGGAAGGCGTCGCCGCTCCGGTCCGCCAGCTCCACGCTCTCCTCCGCGGCTTCGAGGGCGCCGGCCACGTCCCCCAGGGTCAGGGTCAGCTCGCTCAAGTTGCCGGCGGAGATGGCAGCATTCTCCCAGTCCTCCTCGGCGATCCAGGCATCCAGACCCGCCCGCAGAGGTCCCACCGCCTCCGGCAGCCGCCCCAGGGCCCGGAGGCAGACGCCGGCCTGGTTCAGGAGCCACGCTCGGTCCGCCTCAATGAGACGAGGCGAGGGCCGGTCCCAGGGCTGCTCGAAGAGGGCGGCGAGAGCGGTGAGCTCGGCCCCGAAGGCCCCCGAGCTTCCTCCAACTGAAAAACTCGTTCCCGCGGAGGATCCGCCGCTTGTACACTTCGTCGCACGCCTCCTGCTCCCTCCCAGCCCGGCAGCCGTGGACCAGGGCGGCGTAGAGGGGGAGCATTCCCTCCAGGGTCTCCGGGAGCTCCGTGGCCGCCCGGCAGTAGTGCTCGTACAGGCGCTCGTTCCCGGCCCGCCAGGCCTCCGGCGCCGTCCCCCGGAGCCGCTCGCCGAAGTACTCCCGGACCAGGGGGTGGGTGTCCAGGAGCTCGCCCGTTGCCGGGTCCCCGCTGTCCGCCGGCGCCACCAGGCGAGCCTGGCGCAGGCGGGCGAGGGCGGCCCTCCACGCCGTCTCGTCGCCCGCCCCGATCCCCTCCGTGAGCCCGGGGATCTCCGGCTCCCCCCGGAGGGCCGCCAGGGCCGCCGGCCCAGCCGGGCGGTCGAAGAGGCCCAGGAGGCGGAGGACCCGGAGCTCGGGCCCCCCATCTGGATCCGCTGGATCGCGCCCGAACCAGGTCTCGTAGGCGGCCATGACGTTCCGGGCGTGCTCGCTCCCCTCGATCTCCGCCGCTCGGTCCAGGACCGCGGCCTCGCCCCGGCGGCGGACGTCGCCGCCGCAGAGGTCCCGGAGGTAGGTGCCCAGGAGCGTCAGGGCCAGCCCGTGGCCCCCCAGCTCCCGGGAGGCGGCCCGGAGCTCGGCCTTCCTGCCCTCGACGCCGAGTTCCCGCAGGAGCTCGGCGCCGGCCGGCGGCGGCAGCCGCTCCAGGTCCACCGAGGCGGCGCCCGCCCGGCCGGCGACGTCCGCCACCTCCAGGCGGGTGGTGACGACGCAGAGGCCCGGGTTGTCCGCCGCCAGCTCCCGGACCAGGGCCTGGACGGTGGGGTCCCGGATCTTTCCCTTCTGGGTGCCGGGGGGGTGCTGGAGGGGCTCCAGGCCGTCCAGGACCAGGAGGGTCCGCCGCTCCCGGACCAGGCGGGCCAGGACTTCGCCGCGGCGCCAGGGGGAGGTGATGGGATCGCCCCGGTAGCCCAGCCAGTCCAGGGCGTAGTCGCTGAACTCCTCGCTGGAGGCGCCGGCGGAGTCGGTCCCCTGGCTCCAGAACGACCACCCCAGCACCCGCTCCGCCCCCCGCCACCCGTCCTCCTGCAGGCGGTCGAGCCAGCGGTTCACCAGCGCCGACTTCCCCGCCCCGCCCATGGCCACGAAGGCGAGGACGTTCAGCCCCTCCTCCCAGGCCGCGTCCAGCCGCGCCAGCTCCCCCTCCCGGGCCACGAAGGTGGGTCCCGTGGCGGGGAGCTTGGCGGTCGACACCCGGGGCTTGTCACCCACCAGCGCGGAGCGGTTTCGACGCGGACGCTCCCGCACCGGACCCAGCGGCGGCGCTTCCACCTCCGGCTGCTCCGTCACGCGCCGGTAGAGGGTCTCGTACCCCTCCTCGGTTCCCACCGGGTACACGGGGAAGTCGTGCAGGAAGGGCGGCACGTGGCGCCGGTCCTCGGAATCGAAGACGACCGGGATGAACTTCGTGTTGACCAGCTTCGCCGCGTAGAGCGCCTGGCCGATGATGGCGCCCTCCCAGCGAACGCCCCGGCCCTCGCCTGCGTCCCCCTGGCCCCGGCGCCGGCGCTCGTAGGTCTCCGTCGCCACCATGAGGACGAAGTCCGCCACCTCAATCTCGTCCTCCATCCAGAGCGTCCAGCCCCTCTCCGGAACGGTGACGTACTGGTCGAGGCGCGCCTCCAGGCCGTCGTCCCGCAAACGGTCGGCGAGGGCGAGCACGCGCTCACCGTGAGCCGAATTTCCCGGCTCGTGGGCGTAGCTGATGAACACCCTCGTGGGTTTCGCCATGGAAGGGATCTCCCGCGCGAGGCTAACACCCGTTGCGCCAACGATGAACCGCGATGCGCTCCACTCCGCCTCCACCCGGTCTGCGAAGACCCAGGACCGCCGGATGGATGATTGATTCACAGTCAACTATTTGGTACTCTGGGCGAACCAGCACGTCGCCGGGAGAGACGAACGATGAAAACGAGAGCTTTCCGGACGATCACGGGTCGAACGCTCGACCTCGCCGAGATCGGGGAGGACGAACGCCGGTTCCTGGGTGCCGTGCAGCGGGAGTACGAGAAGACTCCGGAGTGGTCCGCGTTCGCGGCCTGGTGGGTGGAGGAGCTCCGACGGGCCGGGCTCGGAAGAAGCTCCGTTGCCTACCGGATCTGCCAGGACCTCGAGGCCCGGCTCGGCATCGCCCAGGGCAAGGTCGCGCCCCCGGACTACCGGGACTTCCTCGCGGACCTCATCGAGGAGCGCTATGGCTCCCGCTACCGGTTCTGCAAGGAGGCGGGCGTCGACCCCGGCCACCTGAGCCGCGTCCTGGCCAATCGGTCGGAGTTTTCCCTCCAGACGCTCCAGCGGGTCCTGGAGGCGCTCCACGCCTCCCTGGTGATCCAGCCGGAAGAAGTGGTCGCCGAGCGGCTCAGCCCCAGCCGGGCCGGAGCCGAGCTCGCCGCGGCCGTGGCGTAGCGCGCGCCGGTCCTCCGGGCGAGGCCCCGGGCCGCTTTTCTCCAGTGCGGTCCCGGACGCGACCGCCCGGTGCGGCAAGCCGCACCCTACGCCGAATGCGGAGGCCGAGGTCGTTCCAACGAGGGCGGGCCTCCCGCGGCAGGAGTCCACTCTCGCCCGAGCAGCGCCAGGAGCGGGCCGGGGGCTCCCGCCGGGGGGACGTCGAAGCCGGCGCACCGCGCACCCCGGCGGGACACCGACCCCGCCCCGGGCGCCGGCTGAGAGCCTGTGAAGATTTCTCCGTGCCCTCCTCCGAGCTGAGTCGG
>JBKHJP010000214.1:0-7522 GCA_046538065.1 Thermoanaerobaculia bacterium
ACCTCCCCCGGACCGGCACCGTGGGCGAGATGGTGGGCTTCTACTTCACCTTCGCCTTCTCGGTGCCCTACGTGCCCCTCGTCCCCCTGGCCGGCGCCGAGACCGACCTCTTCTTCGGCGACGACCCGAAGGAGCCCAGGAACGCCGCCCTCATCCGCCTGCGCCGGCAGATCGAGGACCTCATCCGCGATCTCCAGCCCGACTCCCCCCAGCTCTACCAGTGGCCCCGGAACATCGAGACGTGAGGATCTGAGGGACCGAGGCTCCCGCCCCGGCCACCGGCCGGACATGAGGCGAAGATCGACCCACCAGTGAGGGAAGACGCCATGAAGACGCTCCACCGCACGGCTCCCGCCCTTGCCGTGGCCGCCGTCGTGGCGGCCGCCTGGACCCCGACCCCGGCCCGCGCCGACTGCACCCCGCTCCTGGTCTCCACCGACAACTCCGGCGGGGTCTTCGACGCCACGGAGTGGCCCGGCGGCGCCCCCATGGACGACTTCGCCGCCATCCTGCAGGCGATCAACGAGCCGGGGCTCTGCGTCCGGCTGATCGCGCCCATGTTCGGCAACTGGCAGGCGGCGACCTCCCGGTTCGTCACCGATTTCCTGGTGCGGGAGAAGCCCGAGGCGCAGGAAGTCGAGGTGGTGACCGGCGCCGTGTACGACGTCTTCTCCAACGAGTGGCTGAACGCCAAGGGCCGCCTGGTGCCCACCTTTCCCGGCGACGCCTGCAGCAACGACGCCGTCGGCGCCATGGAGCACCACCTGCGCCAGGAGGAAGCGGCGATCCTGGCGATCGGTCCCCTCACGGACGTGGCCTGTCTGGCCTCGGTCCACCGGAAGCTTGTGCCCCGGATCCGGGAGGTGGTCTGGCTGGCGGGCCGCTCGGCGGAGGCGCAGCTCCCCGCCGGCGACCCGGACGACCCCCTCACCCAGTTCCCGGACCTCAACTACGACAAGGACCCCGGCGCCGCCCGCGTAGCTCTCGACGTCCTCTCGGAGGAGGGTGTACCGGTCCGGGTCGTGGGCGGTGCCGTGGTGCTGGACTCGAAGGTGAAGCCCCTCGTGAAGCTCCTCCAGGGCGGACGGGAGACCGTCCTGCGCACCTACGCCCGCACCCTGGCGGAGAAGATCACCGACCTCGGCCTCCTCGACACCGACCCCTTCGACTCCACGGCCCTGAACGCCCTCCTCGCCCCGCAGCACTACCGGTGCCGGGAGATGGGGTACCGGATCCTCCCCTGTGGCCTCACCGCCCCGGACTTTCTCAAGGACGTCTGCACCACCGGCGACGAGAGGACCGCCCTCTGGTTCAGCGAGGAGTTCGAGCGTCGGGGTCCCACCGCCTTCTGCGAAGGTTTCGCCCCGGGCGGCAAGGAGGCTGTGGAGGAGCGGATCCGGAAAATGACGTACTGAGGCGTTTCCGCCTGGGTCCGCGGGCCTGCTCACAGGCTTGGAGGCCCAGAACCGGGAGAGTCGGCGGGTGCCCATCCGAGCCCAGATCCGAGCCGAGCAGGAGCGGGACCACGCCGCCGTCCACACGCTGAACGCCGCAGTCTTCGAGACCCCAGCGGAGGCGGACCTGGTCGAGCGCCTCCGACGAGAGGCCCGGCCCCTCGTCTCCCTGGTGGCGGAGCACGAGGGGACGGTCGTCGGGCACATCCTCTTCACCCCCGTGGAGCTTCCGCACCACCCGGAACTCCGGCTCATGGCTCTCGCCCCCATGGCCGTCGCCCCGGCCCACCAGTCCCGGGGCATCGGCTCCGCCCTGGTCCGCGAGGGCCTGGAGCGCTGCCGCCACCTCGGCACCGACGCGGTGATCGTCCTGGGCCACCCCGACTACTACCCTCGCTTCGGCTTCATCCCCGCCTCCCGATGGGGCCTCCGCTCCCCCTACGACGCTCCGGACGAAGCCTTCCTGGCCCTGGAGCTGTGCCCCGGCGCCCTGGACGGCAAGAGCGGGGTGGTGGAGTACCACCGGGCGTTCGAGGAGGTGTGAGAAGATCGGAGCACTTTCATGAGCACCTGAGAGTCAGGCCACCGAGCTGCCTACACCAGCAGACCCGCGAGCTGGCCAGGCGGGAGGGCATCTCCATCAACCAGTTCCTCGGCATTGTCGCGTCGGAGAAAGGATTATGAGCTGTGCACGCCTCAGTCGAATACACGACAGGAACACAATACGGTAACAAGCGCAACGCCCCTTGCTACGATGTGAGCGTTCAGCGAAGCGACGGCTCCGGTCAAGTCCAGGTAATTTTTCAATACAAGAAGCCCGCCGTTGGATACGGGGTTGGCCCGAGCCCCGGTTCCGTCGATAAGGTGCGTCTGGATCTGCCAGCTCAGGCTGCCACCAAGCTTGTTCACGCTGTGCAGTTGGCTGTACTGAGTACCCGTGGCTGCGAGGCTCAATTCTGTGCGGAGGAATAGCTCCGCTTAACGGAGGACCCATGTCGGGCGGAGCCGCGGCATTGGTGATACGCACGATCCGGGGCAAGTTCACCAACGCGACCAACGGCCGCCTGGCCCGGCACCTCTTGCGCTACGAAGACGCCCTGACCGTCTTCCTCGACGACCCCGGCATCGAGGCCACCCCTGGAACGATTCATCCTCTTCGTCGTCTCCGGTGGGGTTGACTTTGCCCGCTGTGCGCGGTAATGTGGCGGTAATGAAGCCCGGCGACATCCTCCGCACGGAATGGCAGGCCGCCTCGAGCTTTCGTGGCTCGAGGGGCGCCGGCGCGCCGGGTGGTATCCGGCCGGGCCGCGGTCGCGGCCGCCCGGTTCGCGCGCGCCTGGCGCGTTCGCCTGGGCGGAGGGTGTTTCCGGAACCATCGAAAGCGGCCCGAGCGAGTGGCAGCTCGCCCGGGCCCGTCACGCACAGGAGGCCATATCTCCCATGCGCAACGAGACGAAGGGTAGCAGAGCGGCCGGTCCCGCGACCGGTCACGAGATCGATGGGCGGACCGGCGAGGCCCGCCGGCCCCGCACCGCTCCCGCCAACGCCTTCACCCGGGGCTTTCTTTTGAAGGCCGCTCGCCTGGAGGACCTGCCGTCCTCCGCCGGCCCGGCCGTGGCCGGGGGCGGGTTCTGGGCCGGTCCCTGGGAGCTGGAGCCGGTGGAGGTGCCCCACGGCGGCCTGTGGGCGGTCGCCCGTCGGGGCGAGCCGGTGGCCGCGGGCCACGAGCCGGCCGCCTACGCCCGGAACCGGGCGGACGCGGCCCTGGTGGCGGCGATGCTGCCGGCCCTGGCGGCGCCGAGCCGGATCCGCCTGGGCGAGAAGGCGAAGCGCCTGGGCTTCCCGGTCCACGACGGCGACGTGTGCATCGGCCACCTGGCCGCGGGGGCCGGACGCGAGCCCCGCATCGCCGAGCAGCTCCACGCGGTGCGGACGGTCCTCCGGCACCCGGAGTGCCTGGCCCTGCCGGTCCAGTCCCTCGGCGGCGAGGCGCTCCCGGTCCTGGGCCGGGCCCTGATGCGCCGGATCGAGACGGTGTAGGGGCCCGCGGAGGTCCCGGCTTCGGAGGGGCGGCTCCGGCCGCCCCTCCGCCGGCTTCCTCGATCCCGCCTCTGATTAGCCCGGCAGGAGCTCTTCGAGGGCGAGGCGGGTCTTGGGGGGCAGTCGGTCCTCGTCGAAGTAGCGAGTGACGACCTCCAGGGCCCCGTCCACGCTGGTGACGTTCAGGGCGCGCAGGAGGTAGCGGACGTCGTCGAGGTCTCGAAACTCCTCGCCCAGCCGCATGGCGGCGCACTTCATCGCCAGCAGATACTCCGGGCGAGCCACGAAGACCTTCAGGTGATCGAGCTCGAGGTACGGATCGAACTCGCCTCGGGAACCGAGAAATCCCTTGACGGCGTCGTTGAGCCAGTCGCCCGGGACCCCGGCTCGGGCGGCGACTCGGCCGGCGGCCTGCCGGATCACTCCGGTGGGCTGGAAATAGCCGTCGACGTTCCGCGTCGCCTCGCGGGCGTCGAGGGCCAGGCACATCACCGCACCGCCCACCAGGTAGAGCTCGCCGTGAACACCCTCCTTGGTGAGCTCGTCGTTCAGCAGTTCGAACAGCCGTAGCATGTCCGGCCGGGTCAGTCGGCTTCCGGCCACGGTCACACCCGGTCGCCGAGGGAGGAGTCGATGAAGATGTTGCGCCGCTTGAAGGGCACCGGTGCTGCGCGTAGCAGGTGCAGGCGCAGGCCCTTCAGCGGAGTGGCGAAATGCGGCGCCTCCAGCGGCTCCACTTCGCGCACCCAGCCGGGCGGCGGGACGTCCCGCCGATACGCGGCCAGCTCGACCATGGCGGCCACGTAGTTTCGAAGGTAGGGGGTCAGCCGCGACAGGTCGGCGTGCTCCACCGCGCCGCGCAGCTCTCCGGCGGAGAGTTGGGAGAGGAGCTCGTTGAGCTCCGCCAGCACGAAGCCGGGTCGGTCATCGTCGCTCAGCGCCTCCAGGAGCCGGGTGAACCGCCGCCGCGAGTCGGGCAGCGCTCGGGACAGCACGTAGGCCGACATGTCCTGGCCCGCCCGGCGCGCCAGCCGCCTCAGGACCTCCTTCTGCTCGGGCGTGACGCGGATCTGGAGCTGTGTGGTTTTGCTGCCCATGGCTTCAGCATGGCACAGGGCAAGTGGTGCGTCAATACGTACGTATCGACGCCGCTCCCAGGGGGGGTCCGCCGCGCTTGTGAGCGACCCGCTCGGGCCGGTGACGGGCCTCGCGGTCCCTTCGATCGCGACCTGTTCGACTTCCGGGGGATCGTCGGCCATCATCAGCTCCGGGCCGACAAGAGAGATCTCCACCCCGGCTTCCGGTGGGAGAGCCTGATCGACGAGGCGGGCCTCGACGCGGTCGAGGGCTCGTGAACCGCCGGTCCGCTGCGACGGCCGGGGATCGACCGACGAGATCGGACCGGGGCCGCCGGGAGAACCGCCCATGACCACCCCGACCGCCCACCTCGCCTTCCTCCGCGCCGTCAACCTCGGGCCCCACAACAAGGTCCCCATGGCCGATCTGCGCGAGCTCCTGGCCGGCCTGGGGATGCACGAGCCGCGCTCGTGGCTCCAGAGCGGCAACCTGGTCTTCGGGAGCGAGGAGGCGACGGGGGCGGACCTGGAACGGCGGCTGGAGGAGGCGGCGGCGGAGGAGCTGGGCCTCGAGACCGACGTCTTCGTCCGGACGGCCGCCGAGTGGCGGGACGTCCTCGCGGCCAACCCCTTCCCCGAGGAGGCCGAGAGCGACCGGAGCCACCTCCTGGTCCACGTGCTGAAGCGGGCGCCGGAGCCCGCCGCCGTCACGGCCCTCCAGGAGGCGATCCGGGGGCGCGAGGCGGTCCGCGCCGAGGGCCGGCAGCTCTACGCCGTCTACCCGGAGGGCATCGCCCGCTCGCGCCTGACGAGCGCCCTCATCGAGCGGAAGCTCGGCACCCGGGCCACCGGCCGCAACTGGAACACCGCCGTCAAGCTCGCCGCCCTCGCCGGGGTGCGGTGAGCGTCACCGGCGTGCGCGGGCCGGTGCGGTAGCATCCGCGTGCCGGCTCACGGGCCGGCCCCCTTCGACATCCCGAACAGGAGGCACTTTATGGGGCCCTTCCAGCTCACGACCCGATCCCTTGCCGTCCGTTCCGCAGCCCTGGCGGCCGTGGCCGCCCTCGTTCCCGCGACGCTCGCCGCCCGGCCCATGACGCCGGAGGACCTGGCCCGGCTGCGCCAGGTCGATGAGGCGGCGCTCTCCCCCGACGGCACCGCCGTGGCCTACGCCGTGGACGTGCCCCGGATCCCCTTCGAGGACGAGGACGGCCCGGCATGGAGCGAGCTCTGGGTGGTCGCCCCCGGGAGCGAGCCGCGGCCGTACGTCACCGGTGAGGGGAGCGTCTCGGACCTCGCCTGGACCCCCGACGGCGAGAGCATCTCGTTCTTGGCGAAGGGCGAGGCAGGGAAGGGGGACGGCGAAGACGAGGAGCCGAAGGGCGCCCTCTGGGCGATCCCCCTCGCCGGGGGCGGGGCCCGCACGGTCCTCGAGCACCCCACCGGCGTGAAGGCGTACTCCTGGGCCCCCGACGGCCGCCGGGTGGCCTTCCTCGCCGGTGACGAAGAGCCCGAGGGGGAGGAGGCGCTGGAGAAGGATGGCTTCGACCAGAAGGTCTACGAGGAGGACTGGACCTACACGCGGCTCTGGATCGCCGAGCCGGCCCTGGACCCCGAGCCGGTCCCGCCGGCAGAGGCGGCGGAGGCTCCGAAGCGTCGGATCGAGCTCTCCGGGGACGTCCGCGAGGTCCACTGGTGCCCCGGGGGTGAACGCCTGGCGGTGAAGCTGGCCCCGACCCCGTCCGTGGACGACTCCTACGTGGCCACGCGGCTCCGGGTGGTGGACCCGGCGACGGGCGAGATCACCGCCCGGATCGAGAACCCGGGCAAGCTGGGGGAGGTGGCCTGGAGCCCGGACTGCTCGGCCCTGGCCTTCGTGGCCGCCGCGGACCGCCACGACCCGGCGGCCGGCCGGCTGACGGTGGCCTCCGCCGAGACCGGCGCCTTCCATGACGTCCTCCCGGGCTACGAAGGGCACGTGCGCGACGTGGCCTGGAGCGACGGCGACACCCTGGTCTTCCTGGGCGACGAGGGCGTCGTGACGCTCCTCTACCAGCTCGATCTGCCCGGGGCCGGACCGGCGGACGGCGAGGCTGGCGACCCGCGCCTGCTGGCGCCGGCGGGGCGGACCCAGTGGTCCGGCCTGTCGCTCTCCCGGGACGGCTCGCGCTTCGCCGTCCTCGGCCAGTCGGCCCGCCATCCGGATGAGGTCTTCTTCGGCGAGCTCGGCACGGCCGGCGAGCCCGACCCCCGGCGCCTGACCGAGACCAACCCCTGGCTGGACCAGATCGACTTCGCGCCGCAGGAGGTGGTGGAGTACGAGGCGCGGGACGGGCTCGAGCTCCAGGGCATCCTGATCCGCCCCCTGGACGAGGACCCGGATCGCCGCTACCCCTTGATCGAGGTGGTCCACGGCGGGCCGGAGGCCCACATCCGCGACGGCTGGGAGACGACCTACTCGCGGCACGGCCAGGTGGCCGCCGGGCGCGGCTACGCCGTCTTCTACCCCAACTACCGGGGCTCCACCGGCCGGGGCGTGGAGTTCTCCAAGCTCAGCCAGGCGCGGCCGGCGAAGGAGGAGTTCGACGACCTGGTGGACGGCGTGGACCACCTGGTCTCGACCGGTCTGGTGGACCGGGGCCGGGTGGGGATCACCGGCGGCTCCTACGGCGGCTACGCCACCGCCTGGGGCGCCACGTACTACACGGAGCGCTACGCCGCCGGGGTGATGGCGGTGGGCATCAGCGACAAGATCTCCAAGCTCGGCACCTCGGACATCCCGGAGGAGCTCCACCTGGTCCACGAGAGGAAGCGCCTCTGGGACGACTGGCAGCACTTCCTGGAAGCGAGCCCCCTCTACCACGTGGAGAAGGCCCGCACCCCCCTCCTCATCCTCCACGGCGAGGAGGACACCCGGGTCCACCCGAGCCAGTCCCTGGAGCTCCACCGGGC
>JBKHJP010000215.1:0-7511 GCA_046538065.1 Thermoanaerobaculia bacterium
CGTCGCAACCCTCGCGGCGGTCGGCTGCGGCCCCGTTGACCCCGCTCGGGCTCCCGCTCCGTTCCCGACGTCCGGGGCCGGCGAGCCGGCGCCGGAGCGGATCCTGACCCTGGCGCCCAATCTCACGGAGATCGCGTTCGCCCTCGGCCTGGGGGACCGGGTCGCGGGGGTGAGCGAGTACGCGAGCTGGCCCGCCGAGGCCCGGGAGCTGCCGAGCCTCGGCGGACTCTTCGACCCGAACCTGGAGCGCGCCGTGGCCCTGGAAGCCGACCTGGCGATCCTCTTGCCGAGCCAGGACCGGGTCGCCCGGCACCTGGAGCGCGCCGGGGTGGACACCCTGACGGTGGAGCTCGAGACCCTGGACGACCTGGAGGCGGGGATCGTGGCGATCGGCGAGCGGTGCGGGGCCGCCGCCGCCGGCCGGGCGCTCGTGGCCCGGCTCCGGCGGGAGCTCGCCCCGCGGCCGGTCCAGGGCGCCCCGGAGACCATGATCTCCGTCGACCGCCCGCCGGGCCGGACCGAGGGCGTGGTGGTCGCCGGCCCGGGCACCCACTTCCACGAGCTCCTGGGGCGACTGGGAGCCGAGAACGCCTTCGCCGACGCGCCCGGGCGCTACCCGGAGATCGGCCTGGAGGAGGTCCTCGCCCGCTCTCCCGGCGCGGTCCTGGAGCTCCGGCCGGAGCCCCTGCCGGAGGCGGCCCGCGAGCGGCTCCTCGCCGACTGGCGGCGCTTCCCGGAGCTCCGGGGCGGGGCGCGGGTGATCGCCGGCGACTGGGCCATGGTGCTGGGGCCGCGCCTGCCCACCCTCTACCGGGCCATGGAGCGCGCGCTCCGGGAGCTGGCCCGGCCGTGACGGGGTTCCCCCTCCTCGCGGCCCGGGGGGTCACCTGGCGCGCCGGGGGGCGGACGATCCTGGGTCCCCTGGACCTGGAGGTCGACCGCGGCGAGTCCCTGGCGGTGGTGGGGCCCAACGGCGCCGGCAAGACCACGCTGCTGCGCCTGCTCACCGGCCTGCTCACCCCCGCCGCCGGGGAGCTCCGCTTCGCCGGGCGCCCGTTCGCCGCCCACGGCCGCAAGGGCCTCGCCCGGGGCATCGCCTACGTCCCCCAGATCCGGCCCATGCGGGTGCCCCTGACCGTGGAAGAGGTGGTCCTCCTCGGGCGGTACCCCCACCTGCGCCCCCTGCAGCTCGCGCCCGGGCGGGAGGACTTCCAGGCGGTGGCGGAGGCCCTGCGCCTGGTGGAGATCGAGGAGCTGCGGCACCGGCCGGTGGACGAGCTCTCCGGCGGCGAGCGCCAGTCGGTCTTCATCGCGGCGGCGCTGGCCCAGGAGGCGGAGGTCCTGGTGCTGGACGAGCCGACCACTCACCTGGATCCCCGCCACCAGCGGGAGGTGGCCGCCCTCCTGCCGCGCCTTCGGGGTGAAGGGGGCCGCACGGTGGTCACGGCCACCCACGACCTGAACTTCGCCTCGCTGACGGCGAACCGGCTCCTGGCGTTGAAGGCCGGCCGCCCTCTGGCCACCGGATCCCCGGCCGAGCTCCTGGAACCCGGCACCCTGAGCGCCCTCTTCGAGGCCCCCTTCGAGGTGGTCCGGCCGGGAGAGCGCCCGGTGACGCTGCTGCGGCTGGACACCTGAACCGGACCGGACCGCGATGAGCGACTCTCGACACCCCCGGGAACCGGACTCCCCGACGAGCGCCCTGTCCGCCCGCCGGCACCCGGCGCGGCGCCGGGCCCTGGTCGCCGTGGGCTTCCTGTGGGTCGCCGCCCTGGTGGGAGCGCCGCTCCTGGGCAGCCACGGGCTGGACCTGGGGAAAGTGCTCCAGGCGGGCACGCCGGAGGCGACGATTCTCTGGCAGCTCCGGCTCCCCCGGGTCCTCCTGGCGCTCCTGGCCGGGGGGGCGCTGGCGGTGGCGGGAGCCTCGTTCCAGACCCTGTTCCGCAACGGCCTGGCGGAGCCGTACACCCTGGGGGTCGCCGGCGGCGCCGCCCTGGGCGCCGTCCTCGCCCTGCACCTTTCCGGGGGCGACGGCGCCGCCGGAGGCCCCGCCGGGTTCCTCCTCGTGGCGGGGGCGAGCTTCGCCGGCGCCCTCGGCGCCACCGGCCTGGTGGTGGGCCTGGCGCTGCGCCCCCGGGGGATCGAGACCGGCACCCTGCTGCTGGCGGGGATCGCCGTCTCGTTCTCCTGCTCGGCGCTGATCCTCTTCCTCCAGTACCTGTCGGACCCCACCCGGACCTACCGGATCGTCCGCTGGATGATGGGCGGGCTCTCGGTCTCCGGCTACGGCGAGGTGCTGTGGCTCGCCCCGTGGGCCCTGGGCGGGAGCGCCCTGCTCCTGGCCCTGCGGTGGGACCTGAACCTCCTGCTCACGGGCGAGGAGCTGGCGGCCTCCCGCGGGGTGGACCTCACCCGCGTGCGGCTCCTGGTCCTGGGCGCCGCCTCCCTGATGGTGGGCGCCCTGGTGGCGGTGACCGGGCCCATCGGCTTCGTGGGCCTGATCGTGCCCCACATGCTCCGGCGCTGGACCGGCGCGGACCACCTGTACCTGGCGCCAGCGTGCCTCCTGGGGGGCGGCGCCTTCCTGGCGCTCTGCGACCTGGCGGCCCGCACGGTCATGGCCCCGGCGGAGCTGCCGGTGGGGGTGCTCACCGCGCTCCTGGGCGGGCCGTTCTTCCTCTGGCTGCTCCTGGTGCGGCGGCGGTGACCCCCGAGGGTCTTCTCGTCCCGACCCCAGGAGGCGTCGCGGTACGCGGGCAGAGGCCGGGCCTCCCCGGGGCTGGCGCGCCCTACCCGGGCGGAGGCAAGCTCCGCCCCTACGCGGCTTGAGGACCTTTCATCCCCCTCCCAGGGGTGTAGGGGCGGAGCTTGCCTCCGCCCGGGCACCGGAGGAGCGCCCCGCGGGCGGCCGGCCGGTTCGAAGTCGTCCACCGCCCGGGCACCGGAAGAGCGCCGGTACAATGAGCAGGTGCTCCTCTACCGCCTCGCCCCGGAGGGTTTCCACGCCGCCACCGCCGCCGACGGCACGGCGCGCATCCTCTACTCCGATCCGTTCGCCACGGACCCGGCGGACTGGGAGCTGGGCCGGCCCGTAGACCCGGAGGCCGCACGGCTCCTGGCACCCGTGGTCCCCGGGAAGGTCGTGGGCATCGGCCGGAACTACCGGGAGCACGCGGCGGAGCTGGGCAACCCCATGCCGGAGGAACCGCTGATCTTCCTCAAGGCCCCCTCGTCGGTGATCGGCCCCGGGGCGCCGGTGGTGCTGCCGCCGGAGTCGGAGCGCGTGGAGTTCGAGGGGGAGATCGCCGCCGTCGTCCGCCGGCGCCTCCGGCGCGCCGGGGAGGCGGAGGCCCGCGGGGCGATCCTGGGGGTCACCTGCGCGGTGGACGTCACCGCCCGGGACCTCCAGAGGCGGGACGCCACCTTCGCCCGGGGCAAGTCCTTCGACACCTTCTGCCCCCTGGGACCGGCGGTGCTGGTGGAGCCGGGCCTGGAGGCTCTGGAGCTGGTGACGCGCCTGGACGGCGAGGAGCGCCAGCGGGGCCGGGCCGCGGAGATGGCGTGGGGGATCGCCGCCCTGGCGGCCTACGTGTCGCGCTTCATCACCCTGGAGCCGGGCGACGTGATCCTGACCGGCACGCCGTCCGGCGTGGGCCCCCTGGCGGACGGCCAGCGCCTGGAGGTGGAGATCCCGGGCCTGGGGGTGCTCCGGACGCCGGTGGAGGCCTGGCGGGCCGAGCCCGGCACCGGGACGGGGCGGGAGGTGGCGGAGTGAGGATCTGGATCAAGGCTACGGCGGGGGTGGTGGCGGCGCTCGTGACGTTCGCGGTGGTCTACTTCGGGCGGGGGTTTTTCCCGGGGACGGCGGCGCTGACGGGCATCGCCGTGGGAGCGCTGGTGTATACCGCCCTGGGGACGGCGGAGCGCCTGGGTCGCATGTATCGGCGGGAGGGTCCCCGGTCGATCCGGCGCCGCCCGGAACGGTAGGAACCAGCGGTCCAGCGCCGGAGTCCCCGGGTGGGGGGAGGGGAATGCGAACCGGGGTCCGCCCGCGGGCCGGGGCCGGGGGTTCCGCTCCGGACGGCGGCCCCGAAGCCCGCTCGTAGGCGGCCGTGCCCGTCGGTCGTCGGTGCCGCGCCGGACCGCCGGGTGCCCTTCCACCGCGAGGCCTGGAGGGGGGTGGCGTGCCCCCTCGTGTCCCCGGTTGCCCCCGCTCTGCCGGTGGCTCCGGCGCGGGGTTCGTCTACCCGGCCTCGGCCGGCGGGCGCGGCTGCCGCCGCCTGCGCGGAAGCCCCGGCCCCGGCCCTTCCCCCCACCCCGCTCAGCGGGGGCATCGCCTGATCACGGAGGTCTGGTGGGTGTTGGCGCTCCAGGGCTGGAGCCCCCGACGCGTGAAGCGGCCGAGCTCTGGGCATGCCCTGAGCGAAGCCGAAGGGTCGGCCGGGGTGGGAGGGGGATGCGAACCGGGGTCCGCCCGCGGGCCGGGTCCGGGGGTTCCGCTCCGGCCCCGGCCCCGAAGCCCGCTCGTAGGCGGATGTGCCCGTCGGTCGTCGGTGCCGCGTTGGACCGCCGGGTGCCCTTCCACCGCGAGGCCTGGAGGGGGGTGGCGTGCCCCCTCGTGTCCCCGGTTGCCCCCGCTCTGCCGGTGGCTCCGGCGCGGGGTTCGTCTACCCGGCCTCGGCCGGCGGGCGCGGCTGCCGCCGCCTGCGCGGAAGCCCCGGCCCCGGCCCTTCCCCCCACCCCGCTCAGCGGGGGCATCGCCTGATCACGGAGGTCTGGTGGGTGTTGGCGCTCCAGGGCTGGAGCCCCCGACGCGTGAAGCGGCCGAGCTCTGGGCATGCCCTGAGCAGAGCCGAAAGGGCATGCCCTGCGCGGAGCCGAAGGGTCGGCCGGGGTGGGAGGGGGCGACGACGCGCGCTACCGCCGGCGGTCGACGACCAGCAGCAGCACCCCAGCCACCACGGCGGCCGCCCCGGCCCAGGTGGGGATGTTCACCCGATCCTTCTCCCGGTACTCCAGCTCCAGGGGCCGAGCTTCGCCTCGTGGGTGTCCTTCGTGTAGGTGAAGCCGCCGTAGGCCAGGGCCAGGACGCCCGCCACCAGGAGCACGACGCCCAGGATCTTCAGTCCGCTCATGATCGATCGTCCTACGGGGATTGGGGCGCCCCGGTGTCGGTGCGCCCCTGCGCCGCGGGGCCGGCGGCGAGGGCGCGCCAGGGAAAGAGGGCCAGCGACGCCAGGAACAGGAGGTGCACCGCCCCGCCGCCGATCCACCCGGCGAACAGGAGCACCATCCAGGTCGAGAGGCCGGCCAGCGAGAACGCCGCCCGCACCGTCGGGCTCCGCCACAGGATCACAGGGCGGAGTCTACCCCGAACCGGCCGGAAAGGGACGGCGGGGTGCTTCGAACACTGCGACGGCGGGAGGAGGCGAGCTCCTCCCCTACAGATGATTTCGGGGACTCCAGAGACTGCGTGTAGGGGCGGACCTTGCGTCCGCCCGGGGTGCGGAGTCCGAGCGGTCCTTGCCGCGCCCGACCGGATGAGCTTGGTCGCGGTGGGTCCGCGGGAGCTTCAACGAGGGCGGGCCTCCCGCTCCGGGGACCGGCGGCCACCGCGAGCGGTTCCGGGGCGGGTCGGGGTCTCCCGCCGGGGGGACGTCGAAGCCGGCGCACCGCGCACCCCGGTGGGATACGCAGCTGTTCCGGGCGGTCGAATCACCACCGAGGTCCGGGTTCGTGGCGCCCGGGCGTAGGGCGTCTGAGGCGAGGCCGCTTCCCCTCGTCTCCCCGATGGAACCACGCTCCGCGCCGAGCCGAAGCCGAGGCGCGGCCGAGACGTGACGCGCCGCCCGGGAAGCCGCGCCGTCCCGGAGCCCGGGCGCCACGAACCCGGACCGCCGCCGGTGCTCGCGCAGACCGCCCAGCAGTCGCAGCTGCCGGAGGCCCGCCCGAGCCGCGAGCCTACGGTATCCTCCCCGCCGTGCGCCCCTGGAAGACCACCGCCGCCGAGACCGTCCACGAAAACCCCCTCTTCGAGGTCCAGGAACGCCGGATCGAGCGCGACGGCGAAGCCCGCACCATCGTGGCCATCGACACCCGGGACTGGGTCCACGTGATCCCGCTCCTGCCGGACGGCCGCGTGGTCATGGTCCGCCAGTGGCGCTACGCCACCAGCGCATTCCACCTGGAGCTTCCCGGCGGCATCGTGGACCACCCCGGGGAGGACCGCCGCGCCGCCGAGCAGGAGCTGGCGGAGGAGACCGGCTACCGGGCCCGGAGCTGGCGGCGCCTGGGACAGGTGGAGCCCAACCCCGCCATCCTGGACAACCGCCTCACCGTCTGGGTCGCCGAAGGGCTGGAGCGGCTGGCCGAGGACGAGCGCCCGCCGGTGGACGAGCACGAGGAGCTGGAGGTGGTGGAGCTCCCCCTGGCCGAGGTGCCGGCCCGGATCGCCGTCGGCGAGATCGCCCACGCCCTGATGCTCTCGTCGCTCCACCTCTTCGAGCTCTCCCGCCGCGCCGGCGCCGGCTCCGCCGCCCCGGCGTCATGAGCCCCGGCGGCGCCCGCCCGGTGCAGCCGATCCGGGGCCCGGAAGCGGACCGCACCGGCTGCCCCGTCCGAGGCGTCACCTTCGACGTCAACGGCACCCTGCTCCGGCCCCGGGACCTGGGTGCGGTCTACCGCGAGGTCTTCCGGCGCCACGGCCTCGCGGTGGAGGCCGCGGACGACGAGGTCACCCGGGTGGTCCGCCGGGTCTGGGAGGAGCTCGCCTGTTTGACCGACGGCAGCACCGACCGTTTCGCCGGCCACCCGGAGGGGCCCCGGGGCTGGTGGCGGCGCTTCGCCGAGCGCGTGGCGGAGCACCTGGGGGTCCCGCCGCCAAGCCGGTTCGCCTTCCAGGAGCTCTACGACCGGTTCGCCCGTGCCGACGCCTGGACGCTCTTCCCGGACGCGCCCCCCGCCCTGGAGGCTTTGGTGGAGCGCGGCGTCGCCCGGGCCGTGGTGAGCAACTGGGACGAGCGGCTTCCCCGGCTCCTGGAGGCGGTGGGGCTCGCAGGCCGCCTGGATGCCATCGTCCACTCCTCGGCGGTCGGGTACGAGAAACCCGACCCCCGGGTGTTCCGGGCGGCCCTGGAGCGCCTGGAGGTGGAGGCGGGGGAGGCCCTCCACGTGGGTGATCGGCTCAAGGAGGACGTGGAGGGCGCCGTCGCCCTGGGGATGCGGGGGGTGCTCCTGGACCGGGCGGGGGAGGTCCGGGAGCCGCCGGAGCCCGCCGTGGCGGTCATCCAGAGCCTGGAGGAGCTGCCGGCCGTCCTCGACCGCCTGTAGGGGCGGACCTTGTGTCCGCCCGAGGTACGGCCACCCCGGTCGCTTCACCCCGGGAGGAGGCAAGCTCCTCCCCTACACACATTCGACGGAGGTTCGGGGCCACGGGAGGGGGGACGGTGTACGCCCTCCGGACGGTGAAGGAGCCGGGGCGGGAGCGCTCCCCTCCGGGGAGCTTGAAGGCC
>JBKHJP010000216.1:0-7500 GCA_046538065.1 Thermoanaerobaculia bacterium
GCTCCTGCCGGTCCGGCCAGAGGCGGTCCAGGGGCATGGGGGCGCCCGCCAGGTGGCGACGGAGCACCGCCTCCAGGGTGGCGTAGGTCCCCCGGTCCGGCCGGAAGGGGCGGTAGAGGGGGTGGCGCCGGCAGCGCTCCACCAGGTCCCGCCGGCCCACCATCAGGCCGGCCTGGGGACCGCCCAGGAGCTTGTCGCCGCTGGAGGTCACCAGGCCGCAGCCGTCGGCCACCAGCTCCGCCACGGAGGGATGGTCGGCGAGCTGGGGCGCCGGGTGGCGGCGGAGCAGGCCGCTGCCCTCGTCCACCAGCACCGGGAGGTCCCGCTCCCGTCCCAGGGCGGCGAGCTCCGCCGGCGTGACCGCCTGGGTGAAGCCCACGATCCGGTAGTTCGACGGGAAGACCTTGAGCAGCAGCGCGGTCCGCTCCGAGATGGCTTCTTCGTAGTCCGACAGGCGGACCCGGTTCGTGGTCCCCACCTCCACCAGCTCGACCCCGGCGGCCGTCATCATCTCCGGGATCCGGAACGAGCCGCCGATTTCCACCAGCTCGCCCCGGGAGACGACGACCTCCCGGCCGGCCCGTCCGGCGGCCAGGGCCGCCAGGGCCAGGACGACGGCGGCGGCGTTGTTGTTCACCACGGCGGCGTCCTCGGCAGCGGTGAGCGCCGCCAGGAGCGGCCGCGCCCGGCGGTTCCGGTCGCTCCGGCGGCCGGTGTCCAGGTCCATCTCCAGGTTGCAGTAGGCGTCCAGGAGCGGCGGGAGCTCCCGGGCCACCTCCGGGGGCAGCGGGGAGCGGCCCAGGTTCGTGTGGATGAAGACGCCCGTGGCGTTCAAGGCGCGGCTCAGGGGCCGGCCGAAGACCTCCTCCACGCGGGCCGCCACCCGGGCGGCCAGGGCCTCGGCCGTGAGCGCCACGGCCCCGCCGCCGTCCGACGCCCCGCGCTCGGCGCCGCGCTCTCCCCCGTTTCGGGGCGTCAGCTCCTCCCGGACGCGGTCCAGCACGTACCCCGCTTGGACCCGCACGACGTCCCGTCCGTATAATGCGGTGACGGGCTCCAGGGCGGGTTCCCCCAGGATTCGGTCCACCGCCGGGATCCGGCGGCGGGGGTCGTCGCGACGCGAGCTCGGCATGATCTCGGGAGCATTCTAGCCGCCCGAACGCACCTCATGGCTTCTCCGCAGCAGCACACGGAACGGTTGATCCGCCTGGAGCACGAGATCCGGCGGATGAAGGTCGAGTTCGAGCAGTTCATGAACGGGGCGCCGGGAGTGGACCTCCCGAGCGTGGAGCGGCGGCGGATGCGGATCGGCCAGGAGCTGCGCCGGCTCCGGAACGAAGAGCTCAAGGGCGTGGAGGAGAGCTTCCGCCTGGCCAACCTGGAGTCGAAGTACAACAGCTACTGCGAGCTCTTCGGTCGCCGCGTCCGCCGGCTCGAAGAGGGAGAGGTGGAGCGCGGCGGGGGTGGCTCCCGGAAGGCCGCCGATCCCGAGCGCGGCCTGGTGGTGGAGGGAAAGGTCGGCGACGACGCCGTGGAGACCCTCTACCAGGGGCTCCACCAGCGCGCCGGCAACCGGCCCCGATTCGACGTCGACAGCTTCCGCACCTACCTCGAACGCCAGCTCGACACGATCCGGAGCAAGACCGGCTGCGAGCGGGTGATGTTCCGCATCGCCGAGGAGGGCGGGAAGATGAAGCTCAAGGCCCGGCCCGTCCGGGAGTAGCCGAACAGCAAGGAGTCCCCGTGCGCAAGACCGTAGCCCTCTCGCTCACCGCCGCCGCCTGCGCGGCGGCCGTCCTCGTGGCCCTGGCGGCAGTGGCCGCGGCGCCCCCGAACCTCGGGGACGCTCTGCAGGCGCAACGCGCCCTGGCCGGGGAGAACCCGAACGACCCCCAGGTGCTGAACGACCTGGGGAACCTCCTGCTCCTGGCCGGCGAGCCCGAGGAGGCGGAGACGGCCTACCGGCGGGCCCTGGAAATCGCCCCGGAGATGCCGTCGGCGCGCTACAACCTGGGCCTGCTCCTCTATCAGGCGGAGCGCCCGAAAGAGGCGCTGGCGCAGTTCAAGGTCGTCGCGGAGGTCGAACCGGACAACGCCTGGGCCCTGTACCAGATCGGCGCCGCCCACGACCTCCTGGGGGCCGAGAGCAAGGCCGTGGCGTTCTACGCCCGGGCCTTCCGGCTGGATCCGCAGCTCGTCTTCCCGGAGGTCAACCCCCACGTCATCGACAACCGGCACGTGACCGGGGCCATGCTGCGGGCCTACCGTGACCTGCCCCTGGCCGGGCAGGCCCCGAAGAGCTACGAGCAGCCCGGGCGGATCGTGAACCTGATGGTTCCGGCGACCGGAGACGCCCCCGCGGCCGCACCGGAGGAGACGCCGGTGACGCCGGAAGAGCTGGAGGGGCTCCGCCCCCGGCCGTCCCGCGCACCCGGGGAGGAGGGCGGCGACGCAGGCGACGCGGAGGACCGAACGGGAGAGCCGGGCGCGGACCAGGCCGGCAGGACCCTCCGCGAAGAGGACCTGGAGAATGGCGAGTCCGTGAACCAGGCGGTGCCGCGCGGCGCCGTCATCCAGCCGGCGCCGCGGGGCGGGCAACGGCAGCCGGCCCAGCCCCCGTCGGTGCAGGGCCCGGAGGCGGACGGCCGCGGCGGTGGCCAGCCCCAGGGGCGGACCCCCGAAGCCCGCGACCCGGAGGCGGAGGGCCGGAGGGGTGGCCAGACTCCGGGGCGGACTCCCGAAGCCCGCGACCCGGAGGCGGAGGGCCGGAGGGGTGGCCAGACTCCGGGGCGGACTCCCGAAGCCCGCGACCCGGAGGCGGAGGGCCGGAGGGGTGGCCAGACCCCGGGGCGGACTCCCGAAGCCCGCGACCAGGAGCCGAACGGCCGGGAACGGTTCGTCCCCGGCCTGCCCAGCACCGGCCGGCTGGAGCTCGAGCTGGTGCCCGGCGGCGCGGACGAGCCCGCGCCTGCCGGCTGATCGACGGCTCCGGAAACTCGTACGTCGCGACGATCCTCGGTCGGCGCGTGGTTCCGTCCCTACACACCCCGGATCTCCAGGCCGGCCACCAGGATGCTCGGGGCCCCGAGCAGGCCGCCGCCCCGGGGCGAGAACGCCAGGTCCCGGGCGACGGCCTGGACTCCGCGGAGCAGGCGGCCCAGGCGACCCTCCACGACGGCTCCGGCGAGGGGGGCCACCGCCCGGCCCCGCTCCAGGGCGAAGCCCACCACCGGCACCGAGAACCGCCCGGAGTCCCAGTCCACGCTGAAGGCGCCGTCGGCGTCCAGCAGGTAGTAGCCCCGGGCCACCCCCTCCAGGAGGTCGGCGGGGGGGCGCTCTCCGTCCGGTGCCAGGTACAGGTGACTCGGCCCGGGGCGCGGCAGGTCCCGCCAGCCCGGCCGGCGGCTGCAGCCCGGCCCCAGGGGGCCGCGGTAGGTCCCCTCGTCCACCAGGGTGACGGCCCTGGTGGGGATGCCCTCGCCGTCCGCCGCGGCCGCCAGGACGCCGCCGGGCAGTCGCCCGTCGTCGATCACCGACACGGCCTCCGAGGCGAGCGGTCCGCTCCGATCCTCCAGGTGCCGGGCGAGCTCCGGGCCCCGCGGCGGCAGGAACAGGGGGAGGAGGGCCTCCAGCAGGCGGACCCCAAGGGCGGGAGCGAGGACCAGCTCCCCGCGGTCGCGCTCCGGGGCCCGACCCCGGGCCGCCACGGTCAACCGGTCGGCCAGGCGCCGGGCGATCCCCCGGGCCTCCAGGGACCCGGCTTCCGGCGCGACGGTCTCGAGCTCGGCCCGAACGCCCCGACGGCCCGCCCCGCCCGGCAGGGCGGCTTCCACCCGCAGATAGGCGGCCCGCCCGCGCCCCGTGGCGGCGACCCCGGGGCGGCCCCGGAGGCTGCTGGCCACCTGCCACTCGCTGGCGCCGTCGGCGAGCTGGAGGAGCAGGGGACGGACCCCCGGGAGCTCGGACTCGAGCTCCCGCCGGACGGCCGCCAGGAGCGCGAGGGCCTCCCGCTCGCCGGCCAGCGGCGCGTCCAGGTGCGGCGGATCCCGCCACGCGTCCGGGCTCGCCGGGCCGGCGCCCTCCTCCGGTCCGCCCGCCGCCAGCTCCAGGGCGTCGCCGTCGGCCTCGGGCCAGGAGCTCCCCGGGCCCCCGGGACCGGCGGGGTCGGGCCGCCCGGTCGCCGACGCGAAGAGCGAGCCCCGGTCGTCCCCGGCGCGGACCGCCCAGCCCTCCTCCCGGTGGTCCGAAACCCGGGTGCCCCCGGGCGTCCGGTCCACGACCCGGGAACGGCCCCGCTTGGCGTAGACCTCGGTCCGGTCCAGGCCCCGGCGCCGGAGGGCGTCGAGCACCTCCGGCAGGGCGGGATCGACCCCCCGGCCGCCGGAGCCTCCGCTCGCCGGGGGACTCACGCCTCCACCTCGACCCCATCGAGGCGGAGGCTCGGTGCCGTGGCCCAGACGGGGAGCTTGCGGCCTCCCTTCGCACACCAGCCGGCACCGCCGGGGTGCACCGTGCTCCCGACGGCCACGGCGTGCTCCAGGAGGCCGGCGACGGCCCCCACCAGGCGGAACGGACCCACCGGGTCCGCGGGGGTGCCGCTGCGGATCCGCCGTGCGCAGGGCACGTCCAGGACGAGGCGCCCGGAGACGGGGTCCAGGCGCCCGCCGGCGAGCTCCGGGACCAGGAAGCCGTCGTCGGCTTCCGCCACCAGGTCCTGCTCCGGCACGTCGCCGGGGAGGAGCTCCAGGTGAGTGGAGCGGGGCCCGGGGGGCTCGTGCCGGCTCGCCCTCCGGCCCGCTCCGGGCAGGAGCACGTCGGAGCCCCGGGCCCAGGCCCGGTCCGCCAGGGGCTGGCGGACCACCCCCGCTTCCAGCAGCCACCTGCGGGTGACGGCCGAGCCCTCGTCGTCGCTCCGGCGCCGGACCGGCTCCGGGGCGGTCGACGGGTCGTCCAGCACGTTCAATCCCTCCGGCCCCAGGGCCACGCCCACCGCGCGTTCCGCCGCCGAGCCCCGTGCCGCACCGCCACCGGAGAGGGCCAGGCTGTCCGCTTCCAGGGCGTGGGCCACCGCTTCGTGGAGGAGGACCGCCGCGGCGCCGGACCCCAGGACCACCACGGCATCGCTTCGGCCCTCCGGCGGCGGGGCATTGCGGCAGCGGAAGCGCTCCACCAGGGCGCCGGCCACCTCCTCGGCGGCGCCGTCGAGGCCGGGCAGGAGCGTTCCCCATCGCCCCCACGGCATCTCCGCCTCCAGGCTGTAGTAGGTCTCGGTCTCGGCCTCCGGGACCAGGCGGGGCCCCACGACCTGGATCTCCCGCCGGTGGCGCCGGACCGTGAGGCGCAGGGGGAACGCCACGTGGCGGGCGCGCACCGCGCGGGCCACCGCCAGGGGGAAGTCCGCCAGCTCCTCGGTTCCGGACGCCGCTCCCGGGGGCGAAACCTCCAGTCGGGGCTCCGGGTAGAAGGCCGACGGCAGCGCCCGGGCCACCCGGCGGAGCGACTCCGAGAAGGCCGCCGGAGTGATCTCGTCTCGGGCCGCCATCCAGGAGTGCCCGTCCCGGACGAGACGGATCGCCAGGCCCTCCTCCCGCCGGAGCCGCACTCCCGGGGCGTCGCCCTCGGCGGGCAGGGTCAGCTCCTCCAGGCGCTCGAAGTACGCGTCCGCCAGGTCCTCGTCCCGGTCCGCGATCTGGGACAGCGCCCGGGCGACGGCGGGGGTGTCCAGGCCGTCGAAGGGGTGGGCGGGGCGAGCCACGGTCCGGGGATTCTGGCACAGGGCGAGGGTGCGTCCGGACGGTACAATCCAGCGGCGAACGACCCGGGAGCCCCCATGACGACGACCGCCACCCAAAGCCCGGAAGACAAGCTACGCGAGCTCGAGGAGCGCCGCGACGCAGCCCGCCGGGGCGGCGGGCCGGAGCGCGTCGAGCGCCAGCACGCCGCCGGCAAGCTCACCGCCCGGGAGCGGATCGAGCTCCTCCTCGACCCGGGCTCGTTCGTCGAGCTCGACGCCCTGGTGGTCCACCGCTGCCGCCAGTTCGGCATGGAGGAGCGCCGGATCCCGGGGGACGGCGTCCTCACCGGCTACGGCACGGTCGACGACCGGCTGGTCTACGTCTTCGCCCAGGACTTCACGGTCTTCGGCGGGTCGCTGTCCGAGACCAACGCCCGGAAGATCGTCAAGATCATGGACCTGGCCATGGAGAACGGCGCCCCCCTGGTGGGGCTCAACGACTCCGGGGGCGCCCGGATCCAGGAGGGGGTGGCCTCCCTGGGGGGCTACGCCGACATCTTCCTGCGCAACACCCTGGCCTCCGGCGTGGTGCCCCAGGTGAGCGCCGTCCTGGGCCCCTGCGCCGGCGGCGCGGTCTACTCCCCCGCCATCACCGACTTCATCTTCATGGTGGAGGAGACCAGCTACATGTTCGTCACCGGACCCGACGTGATCCGGACGGTGACCCACGAGGAGGTGACGAAGGAGGAGCTGGGGGGCGCGAAGACCCACGCCGCCACCAGCGGGGTGGCCCACTTCACCGTGCCCAACGACGCCGCCTGCCTGGCGGGCATCCGGCGGCTCCTGTCGTACGTGCCGTCGAACAACCTGGACGAGCCGCCCCTGGGGTCCACGGACGACCCGCCGGAGCGCGAGGACGAGGCCCTGGACACCCTGATCCCCGCCGACCCGAACAAGCCCTACGACATCAAGCGGGTGATCGAGGCGGCCGTCGACCGGGGGAGCTTCTACGAGGTCCACGCCGCCTACGCCAAGAACCTGGTGGTGGGCTTCGCCCGCTTCGGCGGCCGGAGCGTCGGCGTGGTGGCGAACCAGCCCGCCTACCTCGCCGGCGTGCTGGACATCGACGCCTCCCTCAAGGGGGCGCGGTTCGTGCGCTTCTGCGACGCGTTCAACATCCCGCTGGTCACCTTCGAGGACGTGCCCGGCTTCCTGCCGGGCACCCAGCAGGAGTTCGGCGGCATCATCAAGCACGGGGCGAAGCTCCTCTACGCCTTCGCCGAGGCCACGGTGCCGAAGATCACCGTGATCACCCGGAAGGCCTACGGCGGGGCCTACTGCGTCATGGCCTCGAAGCACATCCGGACCGACGTGAACCTGGCCTATCCCACGGCGGAGATCGCGGTCATGGGCCCGGAGGGGGCGGTCAACATCCTCTACCGCCGCGAGCTCCAGGAGGCGGGCGACGACGCCGACCGGGTGCGGGCGGAGAAGGTCCGGGAGTACCGGGAGCGCTTCTCGAACCCCTACGTGGCCGCCGAGCTCGGCTTCATCGACGCGGTCATCGAGCCCCGCAAGACCCGGCCCATGATCGTCCGCGCCCTGCGCCAGCTCGCCGGCAAGCGCCAGCGCCTGCCTCCGAAGAAGCACGGGAATCTGCCGTTGTAGGTCGGCGCCGAAGAAAGGCCGCGCCGATCCCCGCGCGGGAACCCCCAGGGCTCCGGCATAATCTCCCGTAAGTCATTGACAAATGGTCATCAGGTGCC
>JBKHJP010000217.1:0-7480 GCA_046538065.1 Thermoanaerobaculia bacterium
CCCGCCCGGGCCGGGTCCGGGGGTTCCTCCCGGACGGCGGCCCTCGGAGCCCGCGCCGGGAGGGGGCGTGGGTTGCGGGCCGAGAGCGACGCGCCGGTCCCCCGGTGGTGGATGGGGCGCCGGGATCTGTCCCTGTGGTGAGGGCCAGATCCCGGTCAGGCGGGCGCTCGGACCGCCGCCGTCCGGAAGCCCCGGCCCCGGCCCTCCCTCCCCGGCATTGAGATGTCCTCCTCGTTTCCGACTGTAGGGTGCGACCCTGTCGCACCGGGACCCGCTTACGAAGGTCCGCCGCCGAGGGCCCGGAGGCGCTCGATGAGCTCCCGGGCTTCGGCTTGACGGCCCGTTCCCCGGAGGAGGACCGCCAGATCGCTCAGGGCCGGGCGGTGGTCCGGGGCCCGATCCAGGGCCCGGCGGAAGCTCGCCTCCGCCTCCTCCAGGCGGTTCGTCCCCATCTGGGCAGCCCCCAGCAGGTACAGGGCGTCGGGGTTCTCCGGCGCCCGGTCCGCCGCCTCCTGGGCCTCCGGGAGGGCGTCCCCGGGGCGGCCGGCGAGGAGCAGGGACCGGGCCCGGAGCATCCGGAGCTCCACGGCGCCGGGCTCCTGTTCCAGGGCCAGCCCCAGGAAGGTCGACGCGTCGTCCCAGCGCTGGAGCTGGAGGGCGATGCGGGCCATGGGCTCGGCCAGGAGCGGCGAGCCGTTCGACAGGTCGAACGCCCGCTCGTAGGCGTCCATCGCCTCCGCCAGGCGGCCGGTGCGCTGGTACGCCAGGCCCAGGAACTGCCAGGCGTCGATGGAGCGGGGGATCGCTTCCGCCGAGCGCTCGAGCATCGGCAGGGCCTCCTGGGTCTCACCCGCCTGCAGGAGGTCGACCCCGCGCCGCAGCGTCCGCAGGTCGTCCAGGCGCTCCTTCGGGTCCACCGGCGGCCCCTCCGTCTCGCCGGCGCCGCCTCCCAGGTAGCCCAGGGCCGCCAGCGCCTCCCGGGTTTCGGAGCCCTCCTGGAAGGGCGGCTCCAGCTCCCCCTCGAACCCGGCGAGGGCGTCCCGGAGCTCGGCGTAGGCGCGCCGGTCTTCCCGGACCAGGTCGTTGCGCTCCGCCGGGTCCGCCACCAGGTCGTAGAGCTCCCGGTCGGCGCCCTCGATGTAGTGGTGGCGTCCCCGGACGACGGAGGTCAGGGCGCTCCAGCCGAAGCGCAGGTGGGGGTGGAAGGTCTCGGCGTAGAGGGCGCGGGCGTCGGCCTCCACGCCTTCCGGCGCACCGCCGCCCAGGAACCCGAGCAGCGAGTGCCCGGCGAGCCCCTCCGGTGCCGGAGCGCCGGCCAGCTCCAGCAGCGCCGCCGTCACGTCGGTGAGCTGGACCGGGGCCGCCACCCGCTCGCCGGCCCGAGTACCCTCCGGAAGCTTGACGATCAGCGGCACCTGGAGGCTTTCGCGGTAGAGGAGGATGCCGTGCTCCTCCTCGCCGTGGTCTCCCAGGCCCTCGCCGTGGTCCGAGAGCAGGACCACCGTGGCGTCGTCGTAGAGCCCCAGGTCCCGGAGGCCCTGGACCAGGTCTCCCACGATCCGGTCCGAGGCGGCGATCTCGCCGTCGTAGGCCCCCTCCTGGGTCGAGCCGTAGCGGGAGGCGAAGGGCTCCGGCGGGTCGTACGGGGTGTGGGGCTCGTAGATGTGGAAGAAGAGGAAGAACGGCCCGCCGGCCTCGGAGCGCTCCCGGAGCCAGGCCAGGGCCGGCGTCAGGGTCTCGTCGCCCGGACGCTGGATCTGGGAGATGGTGGCCCGCTCGCCGGCCTCGAACCGGTCGTCGTACAGGTCGAAGCCCCGGGCCACCCCGGTCTCCCGGCGCATCACGAAGGAGGAGACCGCGGCGCCGGTGGCGTAGCCCTCCGCCGCCAGGAGCTCGGCCACCGTGGGGCCGGCGTCGTCGGCCAGGCGGTAGCCGGCGTTGTCCCGCACGCCGTGGTCCGGCGGCAACAGCCCGGTCAGCAGCGACGCGTGGGCCGGCAAGGTCAGGGGCACCGGGCTGTACGCCCGCTCGAAGACCACCCCCTCGGCGGCGAGGGCGTCGAACGCCGGCGTCTCCACACCGTCGTAGCCGTAGGCCGGCAGCCGGTCGGAGCGCAGGGTGTCCACCGAGACGAGGACGATGCTCCGGCCCGTGGGGACCTCGGAGGGGGCGCCACAGCCTGCGGCGAGGAGCGCCGGGACGGCGGCGAGGACGAGGACCAGTGGGCCCGGTCGGCGGGGCAGGAGCGGCGGCCTCATGGAGGCGCGATGCTACCAGCCGGTCCGGGGTCCCCCTCCCCGGACCGGGGCCGGGGGTTCCTGCCAGCGCCGGCCCTCGGAGCCCGCGCCGAGTTGAGGGTGGCCGCTGGAAGGTCCGTTGACCTGCCGATCCTTCGGTGGTCGCTTTCCCGCCGGGATCTGTCCCTGTGGTGAGGGCCAGATCCCGGTCAGGCGGGCGCTCGGTCCGTCGCTGTCCGGAAGCCCCGGCCCCGGTCCTCCCTCCCCGGTTTTCGAGACGTCCTCCTCGTCTTATCCTGTAGAAGGATAGAGGGTACTGAGATCCTCTTTCGGCCGCCTCCATCCCGGTCCGGCACCGGCTCGGGTCCCAGGTACTCCCGGCACAGGAAAACCCGGAAGCGCCGCACCACTTCGCCCCGGCGCCGGATCTCGATGGGCTCGAGCTCCCGGACCTCCCGGAAGTGCTGCCGCACCCGGTCCAGGTAGCGCTCGGTCTGCCCGCTGGGTGGACCCGGCTCCAGGCCTGCCTCGTTCCGGACGAACAGGGCGTCGCGCCCGGACAGGGCATGGAGGTCCTCGCCCAGGTACTCGTAGTGCAGGGCGTTCCAGCCCAGGACGTTCATCCCGTAGACCGGCGCTTCGCCGTAGAAGCGCAGCTCCGCGGTGGTCTTGTAGTGGTCCGCGGAGAAGACGAAGGCCCCCGGGTGCTCGGCCAGGCGGGCCTCCACCGCCCCGGCGAGGCGGCTCCAGCCGAACCAGGTGTCGTCGCTCTCGATGGGGACCGGGTACCAGAGCACCTGGACCGCCAGGGCCGCGTGGAGGAGGACGCCCGTGACCAGGTGCCACCGCATCCCCCGGCGGCCGATCGCCCCCGCCGCCAGGATCAGCCCGGAGAGGTAGGCGGGCAGGGCCCAGTTGGTCTTGACCCAGGTCACCGGGGAGAGGACCACGCAGGTGGCGAAGACCGGCACCGCGAAGCACAGCAGGAAGAGGGTCCTCTCCCCTGCCTCCCCGGCCTCCGGCGGTCCCAGCCGGCGCACCGCCCGCCAGCCCTGCCGGCCGGCGGCCGCCAGGAAGGCGAAGAACGCCACCGGCAGGAGGACGACCATCTGGCTCCCCAGGAAACCCAGGGCGAAGTCCGGGTCGAAGCGGGCCTCGGAGGCCCGTCCGGCGCCCTGGTAGGCGAAGGAGGCCCACCCGTGGCGGGCGTTCCAGACGTAGACCGGAAGCGACACCGCCTGGGCGAGAGCCAGGCAGAGCCAGGGTCCCGGGGTCCGGAGCAGCCGCCGGTGCTCCCGGGAGACCAGGAGGAAGAGCACCAGCCCCCCCTGGAGGAAGACGCCGGTGTACTTGCCCAGGAAGGCAAGGCCCATGGCGGCGCCGGCGGCGGCCCAGGCTCCGGTCCGGCGGTGCGGCCCGATCCCGGCCCCGATCCCGGCTCGTTGCTCCGAGCCGGCACCTGCTTCCGCTCCATCCCGGGGTCCGAAGACCGCCGCTTCCAGAGCCAGCAGGGCCAGCGCCCAGAAGAGGAGCAGCGGCACGTCCGGTACCGCCACGAACGACATGAGCACCGCCACCCCGCCGGTGGCCAGGAGGGCCAGGGCCCGCCCGGCCCCCGCCGGGTCGAGGAAGCGCCGGGCCAGGGCGAAGACGGCGAGCTGGGTGCCCAGGGTGGTTACGAAGACCGTGGCCCGCACACCGAAGGTGGTCGAGCCCAGGAGCGCCGTGCCCAGCCAGAGCAGCCAGCCGATGAGGGGTGGATGGTCGTAGTACGAGAGCGCCGGGTGCTGGGCGTAGGCGGTGGCGTAGTAGGCGCTCTGGGGCATCAGGTCGAAGGCGCCCAGGAGCGCCGCCCGGACCAGGGAGACGAGCGCGAAGACCAGGAAGGCTGCCTTGGGCCGCATGGGCGTTCGCGGGCCGGCACGCAAGGCCAAGGCCCCGGGGACGGCGGTCAGGCGGGGGGTGAGTTCCGCTCCGGCAGGGCGTAGGGGCCGACCTCGCCGGCCCCCGCGACGGGGTCGCCCGAGGCCGGGACGGGGGTCGGGGCGGGGGAGGCGACACCCTCCCCCCGGCCGTCGATCCAGAGCCCCACGACCCGCCACGCCGCCCTCCAGATCTCCAGGCCCGAGATCTTCGATCGCCCCCCTTCGCGGTCGCAGAAGACGATGGGTACCTCCGCCAGGGAGAGCCCGCGGCGCACCGCCAGGACCGTGATCTCCTCCAGGAACGAATACCCGGAGCTGCGGATCCCTTCCAGGGGGAGCACCCGGAGGGCCTGCGCCCGGTAGACCCGGAACCCGGTGGTGCCGTCGCGCACCGGCAGGTCCAGCAGGCGCCGGGCGACGGCGTTGGCGCAGCGCGACAGCAGCCGGCGGTGGAGGCCCCAGTTGCGCACCCCGCCGCCGGGGACGTAGCGCGAACCCAGGACGAGGTCGTGCTCCGCCGAGGCGGCGATCAGGGCCGGCAGGTGGCCCGGGTCGTGGGACAGGTCCGCGTCCATCGTGGCGACCACGTCGAACCGCTCCCGGAGCCCCACCCGGAACCCCTCCAGGTAGGCGGTCCCCAGCCCCAGCTTGCGGGGGCGGGGGAGCAGCCGGATGCGCCAGTCGCGGCCGGCGAGCTCGCCGATCCGCCGGGCGGTCCCGTCGGGGGAGGCGTCGTCGACGAACAGGACCTCCGCGCCGGGGACCGCCGCCAGGATCCGCCGGGCCAGCGGAGCGACGTTGTCGGCCTCGTCGTAGGTGGGGACCACGACCAGGACCCGGGCGTTGCCGGAAGCCGAGCCCGGTGGGGTGGAGGACTCCCCCGGCCCGGCAGCGCCGACGAGGTGCTGGTCCCCTCGAAGTCCCCTTCCAGAATGGCTCTCGGGCACCGGGGAAGGGTAGCACGCCGGACCGGCGGCGGGCATCCCGGAGAGAGGGCCCGTGGTAGCGTTCGGAGTCGCTCCGCCGCCCGATGCCGTCACCCCGCCCCCTCCGTCACGCCGTCCTCCTCGTCGCCGCGGGAGTCCTGGGCGCGGGTGCCTCCGGCCCGGCCGCCGCCGGCACGGCCGCCGAGGCGGTGCCGGCGGAACCCGGGACCGCCCCGGAGGCCCCGCCCTCGATCCGCTTCCGCGAGGTGGCCGCCGCCTGGGGCCTCGACTTCCGGCACCATCACGGCGGCTCGGGCCGGCGCTACATGGTGGAGACGGTGGTGGGCGGCGTGGTGCTCTTCGACTACGACGGCGACGGCGACCCCGACGCCTTCTTCGTCGACGGGGGAGCCCTGCCGGGTTACGACGGCGAGGAGCCCCGGTCCCGCCTTTTCCGCAACGACGGCCCGCCACCCGGGGGCGGAGCGCCTCGATTCACCGACGTGACGGAGCGCTCCGGCATCCGCCTGGCGGGGTACGGCTCGGGCGCCACCGCCGGGGACGTGGACGGCGACGGCGACCTGGACCTCTACGTCACCCAGCTCGGCCCCAACCAGCTCTTCGAGAACCGCGGCGACGGGACCTTCGCCGACGTCACGGCCGAGGCCGGCGTGGGCGATCCCGCCTGGAGCGCGTCGGCTACGTTTTTCGACGCGGACCGGGACGGCGACCTGGACCTGTACGTGACGAACTACGTGGCCTTCACGGTGGAGGACCACAAGGTCTGCCAGGACCGGGGGGTCGTTGGCTACTGCCAGCCGGACGCCTACCCCGGCCTGCCGGACCGCCTGTACGTCAACCGCGGGGACGGCACCTTCGAGGACGCCACGGAGCGGGCCGGTCTGGCCGGCGCCGACCACGCCGGCCTGGGGGTGGTCGCGGGGGACCTGGACGGCGACGGCTGGCCGGACCTGTACGTGGCCAACGACGCCGACCCGAACTACCTGTTCCGGAACCTGGGGGCGGAGCGGCAGGAAAGCGGGGAGGGATCCAAGGCCGGGGAGGCCGCGCTGCCGGCCTTCGAGGACCTCTCCCTCCTCTCCGGGACCGCCCTCGACTCCCGGGGCCGGGCCGAGGGGGGCATGGGCGTCGACCTGGGGGACGTGGACGGCGACGGCGCCCTGGACGTCGTCGTCACCAACTTCGAGGTGGAGTCGAACGCCCTTTACCGCAACAGCGGCCAGGGCCTGTTCGTGGACTGGCGGTTCAACGCCGGCATCGCCGATCCGTCGCTCCCCATGCTGGGCTTCGGCGTGGACCTGGCGGACCTGGACCACGACGGCGACCTGGACCTGTTGGTGGCGAACGGCCACATCCTGGACAACGCGGCCGAGATCAACCCCGAGAGCCGCTTCGCCCAGCCCAACCAGGTGTTCGAGAACCGGGGCGACGGCCGGTTCCGGGAGGTGCCGGACGCCGGCCTGGACGTTGTGCGGGTGAGCCGGGGGCTGGCCACGGGGGACCTGGACGGCGACGGCGACCTGGACGTGGCCATCGTCGACTCGAACGACCGGGCCGAGGTCTACGAGAACCTGGAGGGGGCGTCCTCCGGCGGCTGGCTGCAGGTGGACCTGCGGGAGACGCCCGGTGGTGAGCCCTTCGGGATCGGCACGCGCCTGGAGCTTCGACGCGCCGGCGGGGCGGTGGACCGGCCGGACGTGCGGGAGGTCCGGACCGCCTCCTCCTACCTCTCCCAGAACGCACTGACAGCTCACTTCGGGCTCGGACCGGCGGACGAAGCCACCGTCACCGTCCGGTGGCCCGACGGCGCGGTCCGGACGATCCGGGGGCTGCCGGCGAACCGGCGTGTGACGGTGTTCGGGGATCGGCACCGAGACCCGTAAGGCGCGACCCCGGTCTCCCCCGAGCGGAGTCGAGGGGTCGCACCGGCCTCACGCCTTGACGACGTTGTCCCGCGGCTCCCGGTACACCCCGCGGGTGTCGACGACCAGGGGGGCGTGCTCGGCCACCAGGTCGTAGTCCACGCCGTCGTGGTCGGTGACGACCACCACGGCGTCGCTCGCCGCCAGGGTGTCGGGGGAGAGAGCCACAGACTCCAGGGGCGGCAGGTGGGGCCAGGTCCGCATGGACGGGGCCACCGGGATGAACGGGTCGTGGTAGGCGACGTCGGCCCCCAGCTCCAGCAGGCGGTCGATCACCTCGAAGGCCGGGCTCTCCCGGGGGTCGTCCACGTTCTTCTTGTAGGCGAGGCCCAGGACCAGGACCCGGCTCCCTCGGACCGGCTTGCCCCGGTCGTCGAGCGCCCGGACGAGCATCCCCACGACGTGCTCCGGCATCTCGACGTTGACCTCGCCGGCGAGCTCGATGAACC
>JBKHJP010000218.1:0-7411 GCA_046538065.1 Thermoanaerobaculia bacterium
TCCACCGCCTCGGTGAGCTGGCGCCGGGCCTCGTCCGTCTGCCCGGCGCCGGCGTGGAGCAGCGCCAGGCCCAGGCGGGCCTCCCAGCTCTCCGGGGCGAGGCGTCGCACCAGGAGGAAGCGGCGGTACGCCTCCTCCGTGCGGCCCGCGGCCACGTAGGCCTGGGCCAGCCGCAGCGCCACCAGCTCGTGGCTCGGGGCGAGCTCCGCCGCCCCCTCCAGCAGATCGACCGCCTCCTCCACCCGCCCCTGCTCCAGGCGGAGCATGGCCAGGTTGTAGCGCGACTCCACGTGGTCGCCGGTGGCCTCCACCGCCTTCTCGAAGAAGGTGCCGGCGGTCTCCAGGTCCCCCTGGGCCTGGGCGATGGCCCCCAGGTTGTTGAGCGCCTTGGCCGCCTGGAGCCCCTCCGGCTCCAGCTCCAGAGCCTTCTCGTAGGCGGCCACCGCCTCCCGGTAGCGCCCCTGGGCGCCATAGGTCACCCCCAGGTCGTAGTGGGCCAGGGCGGAGTCGGGGTCGAGCTCCAGCGCCGCCCGGAACGCCTCCTCCGCCTCGCCGTACCGGCCGGCGCGCTGGAGGACGTCCCCCAGGCCCAGGTAGAGGAACGGCTGGCGGTCGATGGCCAGGGCCTCCCGGAAGAGGCGGATCGCCTCCTCCAGGTCGCCCCGGTCCCGGGCCAGCTCCGCGAGCTGGCCCAGGGCCGCGGTGGAGTTGGGGTCCACCGCCAGGGCCCGCTCCACCAGGTGCCGCGCCCGCTCTGTGCGCCCCTCGCCGGCGTGGAGGGCCGCGAGGTTCAGGAGGGCACCGGCGTTCGCCGGATCGAGCTCCAGGGCCCGCTGGAACTCCCGCCGCGCGCGCTCGGGCTCGCCGCCGTCCAGGTGGATGCGGCCCAGGTTGTTGTGGATCTCGGGGGAGGAGGCCAGGTCCGGAGAGCCGGCGGCCGGAGCCCTCGCCGCGGCCTCCGCCGCGGCCTCCTCGGCCGAGCCTTCTCTCCCCCCGCTCCCTCCGCCCACGTATCCCAGGGCCCGGAGCGCCCGGAGGGTCTCGTCCGGCCGGCCCCGATCCTCGGAGGGACGCTCTCCGCCAGCCTCTCCCCCGCCCTCCTCCTCGTAGGTGAGGACGTAGCGGATCGGGTTCTCCTCCCGGAAGCCCTCGCGGAAGATCTCCTCCAGGACCCGCCCCTTCATGTCCTGCGCCACCGGGAAGCCCAGGTAGTGGAGCAGGGTCGGCGCCACGTCCAGCACGGAAGCGCCGTCGAGGCGCCCCCGCTCCAGGTGCGGCCCCGCCGCCAGGAAGATCCCCTGCGGCTCGTGGTCCAGGTGGGCCCGGGCCACGTCCACCGTCCCCTCGGTGCGGATCCGGCGCTCCCCGCTCTTGAACCCGTGGTCCGACAGCACGAAGACCGCCGTCTCCTCCAGGTCCACCCGGTCGAGGACGCGGCCCAGGAGCTCGTCCTGGTAGGCGTACCACTCGTCCACCACGTCCCGGTAGCGCCGGTGCTCCTCCGGATCCACCCAGTCCAGCTTCGGCGGCGCGTGCTTCATGAACAGGTGCGACAGGCTGTCGACCTGCTCGTAATAGAGCATGAAGAGGTCGAAGGGACCCTCCTCCGCCAGGAGCTCCTCGGCGATCGCCGTGTAGCCCCGGGCGGTGACGGCGTACATCTGGAACAGGTGGATGGGGTTGGAGGGGTCCCGGGACCCTCCCGCCGGGGTGTACCTCTGCCGGCGGTACTCCTCCGGGGACAGGTGCATGAACCGGCCCACGAGCTCCGCCGAGACCTGCTGGACCGGCGGCACCTGGGGCGCCACCCGCCGGTGGAGCTCCGGCGGGTGGGTCTTCCTGCCGTCATCGCCCCGGCGGGCGGTGGCCCCGAACCCGTGGTACCCCAGGGCGTCGGAGACGATCACCCCGTCGCCCACCGGCTCGGCCGGGTAGGTGGCCCACCAGCCCACCACGCCGGGCCGGCGGCCGTGATCGGCCAGAATGTTCCACAGGGCCTTGGCCCGGCGGTTGGTGCTCCGCACCGGGCCGCGGGTGCCGTCGGGCCGGTCGACCAGGAACCAGGCGATGCCGTGCTGGTCGGCGGTCTTGCCGGTGGCGACGCTGGTCCAGATGACCGGCGATAGGGGCACGGCGTGGAGCGTCTCGATGGGGCCCCAGGCGCTCCGGGCCTTGAGCCGGGCCAGGTTCGGCATCCGCCCCTCGTCGATCAGCCGGTCGACGATGCGCCAGTCGGCGCCGTCGATGCCGATGACGACGGCCCGGGTGTCCAGGTCCCGGGGGAGGCCCTCCCCCCGGCACGAGAGCAGACCCCCGGCGAGGAGGAGCGCCGCCGCTCCCCAGGCGAGGGCGCGGCCACGGCCACTGCCGGCGCGCATGGAGCTACTCGGGCCCCTCCCGGGGGGCGGCCGCTCCCTGGGCCGGGGCTCGCCACCAGGAGAGGCGGCGGCGCTCCCGGTCGGCGCCGCCTTCCAGGGCCGCCACGCGCTCCTCCAGCACCCGGATCTTCAGGCGCCGCTCGTCCAGGCGCCGCTCCAGGCGCTGGAGCTCGTTGAGGAGCAGGGGGTCCAGGAGCCGGTACTTCACCCACCACGGGCGGCCCCGGGCGTCCTCCGCCACCAGCTCCGGGAAGACCTCCGCCACCTCCTCGGCCAGGAGGCCGTAGTGGACCGGCGCCTCCGCGTCCCGGGCCACGTGCTCGCGGTAGCGGAAGGCCACGGGGCGGAGCTCCAGGAGGCGGCGGGAGAGCTTCCCCACGTCGCGCACGTCCTGCTTGACGGAGCGCGAGGAGCTGACCGTGCCGAGCTGCCCGGCGCTGTCGACCACCACGCCGAGGGCGTCGTCCTCGCCGGTGGTGGTGCCGTGGATCCCCGCCACGAAGGTCTCGCCCTGGATGCCCGACCGGCCGATGCGGATCGCCCCCGCGTCGCCGGCCTCCCCCAGGGTCGCCAGGAACACGTTGTCGTCACCCGTGGTGGCGTTGAGGCCGGCGTCGAGGCCCAGGGCCACGTTCCTCGAGCCTTCGGTGTTGCTCTGGAGCGCGCTCACCCCGTACGCGGCATTGCCCGAGCCGGTGGTGTTGGCCTGCAGTGCGAACGGTCCCGCGGCGGTGTTGCGCGAGCCGCTCGTGTTGGCCTCCAGGGTCAGGTCGCCGCTGGAGGAGTTCCGGGCGCCCGTCGTGTTCGCGTACAGGGCATAGGCGCCGTGGGCGGTGTTGGCGTAGCCGGTCGTGTTCGAGAAGAGCGCCCGGGCGCCCACCGCCGTGTCGTCGTCGCCCTCGGTGCTCGAGTAGAGGGCGGCGGAGCCGACGCCGGTGTTCCCCGCGCCCGTGGTGTTGGCCTTGAGCGCCCGGAAGCCCGCCCCGGTGTCGGAGGAGCCCTCGGCGGCGCCGGCACCTTCGGTGGTGTAGCGCAGGGCCTCCCAGCCCAGGGCGGTGTTGCCGTCGGCCTCCCCCACCGCCGAGGCCAGGGCGTGGCGGCCCAGGGCGGTGTTGCCGGCGGTGTCGTCCCACAGGAAGACCGCGCCGTCCTTGAACAGGTTGCCCGACGCCCCCAGGACCGCATTCCCGTCCACGGTGAGCGACGGCGTCCCGAGGGTCGGGACGCTCGCGGAGGCGAGCGGCGTCCCCTCGCCGGCGGGGAACGCGCCGGCGCCAATGGCGTCTCCGTCTCCACCCCCGCTCTCCCGGGCGGGGGACCCGTCCGAGCGCCGGTCCGAGCGCCGGTCCAGAGTCCGCCGGAGCGCCGCCAGCGCCACCTCCACCTCGGCCCGGGAGGGGGCCGGGGCCACGCGAAAGGGCGCCGGCTCCGCCCAGCCGTCGTCCGGTGGCGGCGGCCCGCCAGCGCCGGCGTCCCCTGGGAGCGCCCGGACGCTCCAGGCGTAGCGCTCGCCGGAGGCCAGGCACGCCGTCCCCGGCGGGGTCCAGACCGTCACCCCCGCCGGGAGCCGCGCCGAGAGCACCGGCTCGCCGGCCGGTCGGTCCGCCGTCCCCTCCGCTGTCTCCTCCCCGCCCCGGAGGACCGCCACCTCGTAGCCCGAGGCGCCGGCCACCGCGGACCAGCTGAAGGTGGGGCACGATCCGTCCACGAGACCGACGGGAGAGACCGGGACCGGGAGCCGGTCGGGAGCCGCCGAAGCGGGCGATCCCGCCACGACCACGATCGGGGCCACGAGCAACGCCGCCATCAGCGCGCCACGCATGCGTTCCTCCCTCCCGCGAACAGGTCCGCCTCGAGGGACCGGAGCCGCTCCTCCAGGCCGGCGAGCTCGGCGCCCTGTTCCGCCAGCTCCGCGTCGGCCCGCTGGAGCTCGGCCAGGAGCAGGGCCGAAAGCAGGTGGTACTTGACGCCCCGGGGGCGACCCTCGTCGTCCCGCACCACCAGCTCCGGGAAGACCTCCGCCACCTCCTCGGCCACCAGGCCGAACTGGAGCGGCGTCCGGCCGCTCCCCTCGGCGTGCCGCCGGTAGCGGAACGCCACCGGCCGGAGCTGGGCGAGGCGGCGCGCGCGCTCCCCGATCTCCCGGACGTCCCGCTTCACCGTGCGCGAGGAGCTCGTCGTGCCGAGCTGGCCCGCGCTGTCGATCATCACGCTCACCGCGTCGTCGTTGCCCGTGGTGGTGCCGAAAATCCCGGAGATGAAGGTCCCGTCCTGGACCCCCTCGGTGCCGATCCGGATCGTCCCGGAGTCGCCGGCGACGCCCTCGTTCAGGATGAAGACGTTGTCGCTTCCGGTGGTGACGTTGGAGCCGGCGGACTCGCCCACCGCCACGTTGCGGTCCCCCTCGGTGTTGCTCGACAGGGCGTCGGCCCCCACGGCGGTGTTGCCGTAGCCCGTGGTGTTGGCGGCCAGGGCACCGGCGCCGGCGGCGGTGTTGGTGAACCCGGACGTGTTCGCCAGGAGCGCCTCGTGCCCCGTGGCCGTGTTGCGATAGCCGGTGTCGTTCGCGGACAGCGCGTCGGCCCCCGCGGCCGTGTTCGAACGTCCGCTCGTGTTGCTGCTCAGGGCGCCGGAGCCGGTCGCCGTGTTCAGAAAGCCGGTGGTGTTCGCCTGGAGCGACTGGAACCCGGTGGCCGTGTTGTGGTGGCCGGTGGTGTTCGCCCGGAGGGCGAAGTCCCCCAGGGCGGTGTTCTCCGAGCCTTCCGTGGCCACGCCCCCCTCGACGGTGTCGCGCAGGGCCTCTCGCCCCAGGGCGGTGTTCCGGGTCGCGTCCCCCGTCGCCGAGGCCAGGGCGTCACGCCCCAGGGCGGTGTTGCCGGCGGTGTCGTCCCACAGGAAGACCGCGCCGTCCTTGAACAGGTTGCTCGCGGCGCCGAGGGCCAGGTTCGACGACAGGCTCAGCGACGGCGTCCCCAGGCTCGGCACCGAGGCGGCGCCGATCGAGCGGGGCTCGCCGCCGGAGTCCGCCGTGGGCTCCCGCACGCCCCCCTCCACCGTCCCGCCGGCGGCTCCTTGTCTGGATCGGTTGCGCACCGGGGGAGCGCCGGGCGAGGGCGTCGCGGCGGCGGACTCCAGGGACCGGCGCTCCGCCGCTTCGCCGGGGCGCCCGTCGCCGCCGCCACCGGTGGCCCGCGCCTCCGGCGGACTCCGCCGGGTCTCGGCCAGGTACCGGCGCAGGGTCGCCAGGGCCTCTTCCAGCTCGTCCGGGGACGGCGCCGCGCTCACCCGGAACAGGGCCGGCTCCGACCAGTCCTCCGCGCCGGCACCGTCCGCTGCCTCCCCCACGACCCGCAGGGTCCAGGCGTAGCTCCCCCCGGCCTCCAGGCAGTCGCCGCCGGGGGTCCACGCCGTGGCGCCGCCCGGCACGCGCGCCACCAGCAGCGGCTCCTCCGCCACGTCCTCGGCCACCCGGTAGACCACCAGCTCGTACCCCGGAGCGCCGGGGACCCCGGACCAGCTGAACGTCGGGCAGCGCTCGCCGACGGCGCCCGCGGGGGACACCGGCTCCGGCGCCCGCGCCGACGCCTCGGGAGCCACCAGGGCCGCTGCCACCAGGAGGATCGGGATTCCTGCAAAAGATCGATGCATATCAGCCCTCCTCGTCACTGGCCCGAGGTGGATTGCAAGCAGGGGGCCAGCGGGACACGGGCCACGGTGTCGCGCGGTCCGGGGGCGACCGGAGCCGTGTCGCGCGGCGCGAGGGCGCCCTCGCGCCGCCGGGACGAACCGATTTGCAACGACGCTGCAATCCTCGCCACCCACCGAGCGGTGCGGAGGGCGGCCCGGAACGCCTTGCGGGGAGCTCAGGCCGCCACGCGGCGTCGTCCCACGCGGGTCAGGTCCCGACGACCAGGCCGCCGTCCACCGAGAGCACCGTGCCGTGGACGAAGGCCGCCGCGTCGGAGGCGAGCCAGAGGTACGCCTCCGCCACGTCCTCGGGGCGGCCCATCCGGCCCACCGGCGTGTGGGCGACCATGCGGTCCAGCACGTTCTGCGGCATGCTCCGGACGAGCTCGGTGGTCACGAAGCCCGGCGCCACGGCGTTGACCCGGATGCCGTGGCGACCGAGCTCCCGGGCCCAGGTGCGGGTCATGGTGATCAGGCCGCCCTTGGCGGCGGCGTAGTTCGTCTGGCCGAAGTTGCCGTAGAGGCCCACCACCGACGAGGCGGACAGAACGACCCCGCCGCCCCGGCGGATCATGTGGGGCACGGCCGCCCGGGTGCACAGGAAGACCCCCCGGAGGTTGACGTCGAGCACCCGGTCGAAGGCCTCGGTCTCCATGGTGGCGACCACCTCGCCGGCGCGCCACTTGACGAGCTGGGCGTCCCGGACGATGCCGGCGTTGTTGATCAGCACGTCCGGCCCGCCGAACGCCTCGGCCACGGCGGCCGTGGCCTCCTCCACCTGCCCGGCGTCGGAGACGTCGACCCGGTGGAAGGCGGCGTCGGCGGCCCCCAGCCCTTCGAGCTCGGCGGTCACCTCGGCGGCACCCGCGTCGTCCACGTCCCACACCGCCACGCGGCAGCCCTCCCGGGCGAACCGAGCGGCGGTGGCGCGGCCGATCCCCGCGGCACCCCCCGTCACGACGACGGTCTTACCTCGAAGCCCCGTTTCGATCATGGCAGGCGCTCAGTCTTCTCGACTCCGGGCACTACGCTCGGAGCTTACCTCCGCCCGGGGGGCGGGACGCGACTCCTCACGGGATCGGTGGGCTCGGTGGAGCGTGCGATCAGCAGAGCTCGGCGCGGTAGAGGAGGTAGAGGTCCAGGCCCACGGCCCCGAGGAGGGCGGCGAAGCCGAGGGCCTCGAGGACCGGGTCGTAGCTGGCGAACATGACGTAGACGATGGACCCGGCGCCCAGGAGGCAGACCAGGAGCGGCCACGGCCGGCGGTGGCGGCGCAGGTTCAGGGCAGTGGCCACCGTGGCCAGGGCGGCGGCGCCGGCGATCGTGGCGGCCCAGAGGCCGGCGTC
>JBKHJP010000219.1:0-7403 GCA_046538065.1 Thermoanaerobaculia bacterium
GGGCCTCCTCGTCCAGGGCGGGCTCGGCCGACTCGCCGGGGCCGCCGTCCGCCTCCATCGCCGCCCGCACCGCCGCTTCCTGTTCCGCCACCCAGGCCCGGAGCCGGGCCCGGAGCCACTGCCCCCGGGGAGTGCCGGAGCCGGCGAGGTTCTCCCCCTCGCCGGGGTCGGCGGCCAGGTCGTAGAGGTGCTCGCGCCGGTGGGTCCGGGCGGGGCCCACTCCCATCCACCACCCGTCCTCCGTGCCCCGGACCCGGATCAGTTTCCACTCCCGGTCGACGACGGCGAAGATCCCGCCGGGCACGCCCCAGGTGGCGGCGTAGCGCGGCTGGTGGGGGAGCGCTTCGGTCCGCCCGGTGAGCAGGGGCAGGAGGGAGCGGCCGGCGCTTGCCTCCGGGTCGAGCCGCCGCCCTTGGCCCGGATCGGCTCCAGAGGGCTCCAGGAGGTCGAGGAGGGTGGCGTGGAGGTCGAGCATGTCCGTCGGTGCGCCGGTGGACCCGGGGCGCACCCGCCCCGGGGACCACGCCACCAGGGGGATGCGCAGGAGCTCCTCGTACAGGGTGTAGCCGTGGAGCACCCCGCCGTGGTCGAAGAGCTCCTCTCCGTGGTCGGAGGTCACGAGAACCAAAGTCTCCTCCGGGTCGAAGCGCTCCTCGAGCGCAGCCAGGAACCGCTCCAGCCGGGCGTCGTTGTAGGCCACGGAGGCGGCGTATAGACCCCGCAGGCGCTCCCGGTCGGCGGCGCTCGGCTCGAGCTCCCCCTTCTGGATCGCCCGGAGGACGGCGGTGTCGCCGCGGATCCGCGAGTCGATCCCGGAGGTGAAGCGCCGCTCGAAGCTCGCGGGCGGGGCGAAGGGGTTGTGGGGGTGGATCGTCTGGGCGTAGAGGAAGACCGGCTCGCCCGCCGGCAGGCTCCCCATCCACTCCAGGGCCGCCGCGTGGACCGCCTCGGCGTTCCGGTTGACCTCCGGCGTCCCCTCGAAGAGGGCCTCTTCGGAGACGTGGTCGAACCCCCGGGCGAGGCCGTAGCGCTCGCTCGTGTAGTAGTTCCCCGAGAACAGGCCGGTGTGGTACCCGGCCTCGCGGAATGACTCCGCCAGGGTGGGGCGATGCCTGCCGATGGTCCGCCACGCGCGCTGATCGAGGTAGATCCGGCCGGTGAAGAGCTCCCGGATGGACGGCAGGGTGTTGGGGGCGTTGCTCCGGTGCGCCCGGAAGGTGAAGCCCTCCGCGGCCAGCCGATCGATGGTGGGGGAGACGCCCTCGGGCCCGCCCAGGTGGCCCACGAAGTCCGCCCGGAGGGCGTCCAGGACGTAGAGGACCACCAGCTTCGGGGGAGGCCGGCCGGTGGCAGCCCCGGCCCCAGCCCGCCCGGACGCCGTCCCGCCGCCGGACCAGGAGAGGTCACGCCAGCGCACCGAGAGCCCGGGCTCCGGGGCCCCCAGCCGGACCCGCATGGGTCCCGGTGCCTCGTCGCCCCGTTTCGCCGGCCGGTCGATCGGCACCGCGAAGCGCCGGCAGCCGCGCAGGCGGTCCAGGGGTGAGCCTCCGGCCTCCCATCGTCCCAGGGCCTCCCCGTCCGGCCCACTCACCTCGAGCGAGACGCCGTCCGCCGGTGCCAGCAGCCCCTCGGGGCAGAGCTCACCGGAGACCGAGCGGGCGGCGAGGTCGTCCGGGGGACGGGCCACCACGTCCACGAACGACGGGCCCTCCTGGAGGAGGGCGCCGTCGTCCCGGGCGAGCGCTCCGCCCTCGCGGGTCCGCCGCCCCTCTCCGGACCCTCTTCGTCTGCCGCCGCCGGAGCTCACCCGCTGCACCCGGGCAGCGGCCACGACGAGGGCGGGGTCGTCCGGGCGTTGCGGGGCGATCTCCACCCGGTGCCGTCCCGGCTCGAGGTCCCGGGGCAGGCGGACGGCCAGGGGATCGATCACCGGCACGCGCCGGGGCGGCCCGCCGTCGATCCGCACGTCCACGTGGGCCAGCCGGGAGAGCCGGCCGTCGTCCACGAGGTCCAGCACCAGGCGGCGGTCCCCGGCTCGCAGGACGATCACCTGGAAGCTCGCACCCTCCGGCGAGGCCAGGAAGCCCTCGCGGCCACCCACCGCGACCGGGACCCAGCCGTCGAGGAATCGGTTCACGGCCTCCGAGCGGGGCCCGTCGAGCTCGGTGGCCTCCACGAGCACCTCGACCTCGAACGGGAGGTTGGACGGACTCTCGTCGGCGGGGCTCGCCGGATCCGGAAGGAGCGGCACCCGCGCTCCGCCGGCTCGCTCCCCGCCGCCACAGCCCGCGACCCAGCCCAGGAGGGGCAGAAGGGTGACCAGGAGACGAGCCCGCTCGTCTGGACGGGGTCGGGGCATGGCGGAGGATCTTACCCAGCGCGGGCGCGGGGTGGATCACCGTGATCGGCCTGATGGTCTTCGCGAACACTTCGGGAGGCACTTCGCTTCTGGAGGCCGGGCGCGCGGTCCGGCCCCCGTACTGCAACCGGTTGGCGGAGACTCCGCCACCCCGTGCAAAGGAGACCGTCCATGATGAAGAACGTCGTGCTCACCGTCGCCGCCCTGCTGGTCGCCGCCCTCGTCGCCTGGCCCACCGTCGCCGGTGTGGCTCCGTCGTCACCCTCCCCGGAGGCCGCCCCGGCGGGGGCCGAGGTCCCGGAGGCGCCGGCGCCCGAGATCTCCACGCCTGCGCCCGAGACCCCCTCCGGCGACCTGCAGCTCGAGCCCATCGCTGCCGCCTCCGGGGGAGACGACTGCAACTGCCTCGACGTCTGGGACCCGGTCTGCGGCAGCAACGGCGTCACCTACTCCAACGCCTGCTACGCCGAGTGCGACGGCGTGACGGACTACACGGAAGGCACCTGCTGAGCCACCGTCCGAAAGAACGCGCTTTCCAGCCCGTGAAGGGCGGCCGGATCCCGCACCCGGCCGCCCCGCCCCCTTCCCGTTCCTCGTAGACCAGCGCTCCGGGGCAACGGCCAGCTAGTCCGGGAGGAACCCTCTCCGGTCGAACAGGCCCGGCAGCTCGTCGAAGCCGGGGCTCGCGCCCGGCAGCTCGTAGTAGCGCACCTCGCCGGTGGAGACCTGCTGCACCCAGATCTCCATCCGCGACGTCGAGAACTTCACCAGGTGCGGCCACAGCCGCCCGTTCGGCTTGGGGCCGACGATCCGCAGGAGGGCCTCCGAGCGGCCGGGGACCGCTCCCGAGACGCAGAGGGTCTCCGGGATGCAGTCGGGCTCCCGCGTTCCCCCGAGGGCTCCGGAGGCGCCGCGGTCGATCCGGACCTTGAAGCGGAAACCGGGGACGGCGGGGTCGGCGAGCCAGTCGATCCCGGCGGGGGGCGCCGGCCCGGCCGCCGTCGAGAAGCGAAACACTCCGCCGTCCGTGGCCGCCAGGAGCACCCGGCCCCCGGGATCCACGGCCAGGTCCCACACGTCCAGGTCCGTGACCCCCCGGCGGACGGCGGTCCAGGTCTCCCCCTCGTCGGCGCTCCGGAGGACGCCGTCTCCCCTCAGGGTCGCCGCCCAGACGACCTCGGGGTCGGCCGGCTCGAAGACGAGGTCGGTCACGAAGGCCCCGTCGGGGACGCCGCGCCCCGCCGGTTCCCAGGTGGCGCCTCCGTCGAGGCTCTTGACGACCGGCGGCCCCCCGGGGCCGGCCTGGGCGGCGAGGACCACGGACGCGTCCCGGGGGCTGACCGCCAGGGCGGTCAGCCGGCTCCCGTCGGCGAGGCCGGCGAGCGAGCACTCCCATTCCCCGCCGCCGTCCGGGCTCCGGCAGACGCCCTCCGCGTGGCCCGGGGGTGCTTCGCGCACCTCGGAGCCCGCGTACAGGACGTCCGGATCCGACGGCGCCTGGGCCAGGCTCCGGATCCGCCCCGGAAGGATCCGGTCCCAGGTCTCCCCCAGGTCCGCCGATTCGAAGACGCCGCCGGCCCGGCTCACGGCGGCCAGGACCCGCTCCGGATCCCGGGCGTCGGGGAGGAGCTCCTGGACGTCGGTGAACGGCGGCGTCTCCACGAGTCGCCAGGTCTCGCCACCGTCGACGGACCGGCCGATTCCCTGGAAGGACCCGTGAGCGAAGAGGACCGAAGGATCGGCGGGGGAGATCTCCAGCACGGAAACCGGGTTCTCCTGGAGGTCGAACCGGGGCGCCGGGAGCTCGTCGCCGGTCAGGCGCCAGCGGTCCCCGCCGTCGCCGCTCACGAACAGCCGGTTCTGGTCGCCCCCGGCGAACACCCTGGACGGCTCCTGCGGGTGCACTGCGACGGAGGACGCCGGGGTGGGCAGTTGGCGGGGGAGCCGGCTCCACTCACCGCCTCCGCTCGACCGGAACACGCCGGTGGGTGTCCCCAGGAGGAGGGTCGTCGGCTCCGTGGAATCGAGGGCGATGGCGTGGACCGTCGTGGGCATCGGCAGGCCTTCGTGGACCGGGGCCCAGGTGGCGCCGGCGTCGCTCGAGCGGAACACCCCGCCGGGAACTCCTTCGGTGGGCCGAGCCTCGAACGCCGCGTGGAGGACGTCCGGGGTCACGGGATCGATCGCCAGCGCCAGCACCGGGAAGCGGGCACCCGATCCGGCCGGAGCCGAGGGGAGTCCCTGGCTCCGGGCTTCCCAGGTCCTGCCCCCGTCGGTGCTGCGCTGGACGCCGGCGGACCCGGCGAGGTAGAGGAGGTCCGGCTCCCGGGGATGGACCACCAGGTCTTTCACCCTGCCGCCTCCCAGGTCCGCCACCTCGATCGCCTCCCAGGTGGCGCCGGCGTCGTCGCTCCGGAGGATCAGGAGCTCGAAGGGCACCTGGTCGACGCCCGAGAACCCCGCGGCCACGTACAGCGTGTCGGGCTCCGACGGTGCGGCCGCCAGGGCGTCGAGGCCGCCCAGCTCCACCAGGTCGGCCCGGGGGTAGGGAGCGGCCTGCTGCCACGTGTCGCCGCCGTCCCGGCTCGTCTCGAGGCCCTCCTCGGTTGCGAGATGGACCGTCGAAGGGTCGTCCGGCGACACGGCGAGGAGCCCGGTCCTCTCCCGGACCCGGGTCCAGCTCGCGCCGCCGTCGTCGCTGCGGAAGACTCCCTCGACCAGGGCGGGCTCGGGGGTTGCGAGGTAGAGCCGCTCCCCGGCGGCGTGGAGCTCTCCCGTCACACCGGTGGGGAGCCCCTCTCCGTTCACCGGGTCCCAGCCGGTTGCCCCGGCCGGCGTGCGGAAGACCCCGGTCGCAGCACCGGCGACGACGGAGGAGGGGGGTCCCGGCAGCACGGCGAGGGAGCTCACCCGTTGTCCGGCCTCCGGGCCGAGGGGGATCCACCCGGCCTCCGTCGCGCGGAGAGCCGGTCCGGCGGCGAAGACCACGAAACCGAGAGCGGGGAGGAGGAGGGCGAAGAATGGGACGCGCATGAGCTCTCCTTCGATATTTCTCAAGCTCGTGATGGCTCCGCAGCATATCGACCCGCCCGCCAGTCTGTCAAGGGGAGCTCCAGGAAGGGGGTTGCGCGGTGGGTTTCTGCTACTCGGCCTCGCGCTCGATCCCCAGCTCGTGCATCCGCCGGTAGAGCGTCGAGCGCCCGATCCCGAGGCTCTCGGCGGCGGCCGGAACGTCGCCGCCGGCCTCGGCGAGGGCGCGACGGATCTCGCCGCGCTCGAACGCCGCGAGCCGATCGCGCAGGCCGCGCGGCGCCTCCTCGGCACCCTCGCGGATCGACTCTTCCAGGTGACGGGTCTCCAGGAGGTCCCCGCCCTCCAGGAAGAGGGCCGCCCGCGCCATCTCCCGCTCGAGCTGGCGGACGTTCCCCGGCCAGGGATACGAGACCAGCAGCTCGATGGCGGAGCGCGAGATCCCGGCCGGTCGCACTCCCCGCCGCTCGACCTCCTGGGCCAGGAAGTAGGCGGCCTGGTTCGGGACGTCGGCCCGGCGGCGCCGCAGCGGGGGGAGGGTCACGGTCCAGTCCGCGATCCGGTGGTACAGGTCCTGCCGGAACCTGCCGTCCGCCAGCAGGTCCCGGGGCAGCGCGGCGCAGTTGAGGGCCACGAAGGGGCCGCCGGACCGGGTCGACGCCTCGTGGATGAAGCGCGCCAGGACCTCCTTGCCCGTCCCGGACTCCCCCTGGATCAGGACCGAGACCTCCCCGAGGGCCACCCGCGCCGCGCGCTCGTAGAGACGCCGCACCTCCGAGACGACCGTGGGCGGCTCCGGCAGGGCGGGCCTCGAGACCCTCGGCCGCTCCGGAGGGCGGCGGCGCTGCCCGTCCGCCACATGGCGATGAAGGGCCGGTCCCCGAGGCCGCCCACCTCGTAGACCTGGGCCACGTTCGGGTGGCGCACCCGGGCCTGGAGGCGCGCCTCGCGCTGCATCCGGCGGGCGAGCTCCGGATCCCAGGCCTTGACCACCTCGCCGGTGGCACCGCGGCCCAAAGGGGCTGCGGTCCGGTACCTCATGGCGACCCCTCTCGGAACGTCTCGGAGAAGGGCTGCAGTCTACCCCGTGAGCGGCCCTCGGTGCGAGAGGGCTATTTGGGGACCGCAAGGGTCAGGAGATACGAGTTTTCAATCACCGCTGTACCGTCAGCCGCACGGTTGTAGCGGTGAAACACCTCCGCCAGGTCGTCCCGGAGGCCTTCTGCATCTCCCTTCTCGGAAGCTCTGATGGCCGGGCCAAAGTAGGTCAGGAACAGATCCACAGCATGATCGACGGACCGGTAGTACTGTAGCGCTGTCCGCCTTTCGCTGTCGATCGAGCACGTACCTCGATCGAGAAGATCGACGAGGCCGTCCTCGGTACCCCAGCGCAGCGGAGGCTCGACTCCGGCGGGAGGCGGCACGTGTTTGGCGATGGTGGCGAAGAAGTCGCCACTCCAGCCTTCCGGAATCGGCGTCGCCAGGGCGATCCTGCCGCCCGGGCGGCAGACCCGAAGCATCTCCCGCGCCGCCTGCTCCTGGTCGGGCGCGAACTGCACCCCGTACACGGACAGCACGACGTCGAAGCTGTCACCCGGGTACGGCAGATCCTGCGCGTCCCCGACGTCGAAACAGGCTTCCAGGTCGTCGGCGGCCGAACGCTTCCGGGCGCGCTCGATCAGCTCGGGCACGTAGTCGATTCCCGTGACCTCACAGTATCGCCGTGCCGCCACCAGGGCAGCGGTGCCACTGCCGCAGGCGATATCCAGAACACGCTCGCAGGGGTGCGGATCGACCGCCTCGCAGAGTGCCTCGGCCATGCACACGTTCTGCCGTGCGATCTGATGGAAGTCCCCGGTGGCCCATGTCTCCTGCTGCGACGCCGTCAGGGCATCGAAATCGATCACGTCGTTCACTCCTCTTGGGCAGATGGCTGGAGGACGGACATCCGCCATCTCTAGACCATTCTCGGCGTCCCCTGGAAGCAGTCAACTCAAAAATCTGTAGTGGCAGG
>JBKHJP010000220.1:0-7385 GCA_046538065.1 Thermoanaerobaculia bacterium
TGGGCGGGGGCCTCCCTTCCCGGGTCCATTCCCTCGTTCCCCCGTTCCGCCCCCTACTTTGTCGTTCCGAGCGGAGCGAACCGGAGTCGAGGAACCTGGGCGGGCGGCCCCCGTGCCGGACCACGCGACGGCGAACGCCCGTCCAGGACGACGGCCGGGAAGCGGCATCCGTACCATGGGGCGAGGGATCGGTCGGATCGGGCGACGACGGAGGTGTGGCGATGGACGGACCGAAGCTGGTGGGGATGGCGCAGGCGGCGCAGTCGCTGGCGATGACGGCGGTGGCCGCCGGGGTGCTCGCGGGGGGCTGCGCCCGGGCACAGCAGCAGGACGCCAGGGCCGGCCGGGAGCCGGTGGTGGGCCTGCCCTGCGAGGGGTGCGAGGCGGTCTTCGTCGGGCTGCCGGAGGACCTGGAGGCCCGGGCCCGGATCGCCCCGGAGGACGAGCCCGGCGAGCCGCTCCGGATCGAGGGGACGGTCCGCAACGAGGCCGGCGAGCCGGCCGAGGGCGTGATCGTCTACGCCTACCACACGGACGCTCGGGGGATCTATCCGCGGACCGAGGAGCTCCAGGGGACGGAGGCGTACCGGCACGGGCGTCTCCGGGCCTGGGTACAGACCGGAGCCGGCGGCCGCTACCGCTTCGACACGATCCGGCCGGCGAGCTACCCGGACACCACGACCCCGGCCCACGTCCACATGCACGTCCTGGAGCCGGGCTGCTGCACCTACTACCTCGATTCGATCCACTTCCTGGACGATCCCCTCCTGGACGAGGAGGAGCGGCGGCGCCTGGACGACGGCCGCGGCGGCAGCGGCCTGGTCATGCCGGAGCGCGAGGACGGGGTCTGGGTGGTCGAGCGCGACGTCGTCCTGGGGGAAGGCGTGCCCGGCTACCCCGGCGGCCCGTAGGGTGCAACCCTGTCGCACCGGGAAGCGCTGGTCCCCGGTCCTTCGGTGCGACAGGGTCGCACCCTACGAGCTTGCTCCGGTGCCCCGAGGCGCACCCGACACCTGGCGAGGGATCAGGGGCAGGCTCCACGGCCCCGGCGTCACGCGCGCTCGAGGTCGGGCTCGGCGACGGAATCGAGGATCTCCCGGCGGGCGGCGTCCCGGAGGGCGATGGCGGCCTGCCAGTCGTCGCCTTCGGGCTCGATGGGCGGGCGGATCACCACCGAGACGTCGCCGGGCCGGGGGAACCAGGTGCCGCCCCGGAGCTTGGAGCGGGTCCCGCGCAGCGCCACCGGCACCACCGGCGTGCCGGTGCGCGCCGCCACCACGAAGGCGCCCATGTGGAAGGGCTGGACCCCCGGCGCTCGCTGGAGGGTTCCCTCCGGGAAGATCACCAGGTGGTCTCCGCGCTCCAGGGCGGCCACGGCCTTGGCGGACTCCCGTTCGCCGCGGGACGGATCGAACCGCTCGACGAAGACGCACCCGATCTTCTCCAGGAAGACCCGGGCGAAGGGGTTGTCCCTGAGCTCGGCCTTGACCACGTAGGCGGCCTCCGGGGGGAGCGCCGCGGCCAGGACGAACCCGTCCAGGTAGCTCGCGTGCTTGGAGGTGATCACCCGCGGTGCGCCGGCGCCGTCCAGGTGCTCCAGGCCGCGGGCCTCGACGCGCGTGCCGGTGAGCCGCGCCATGGAGCGGGCCATGGCCCGGACGAACCGGCGCCGCAGGCGGCGGGAGGGAGTCGCCCAGACCACCAGCCAGACCGGCACGGCGATGGCTCCGAACAGCGCCCAGAACCAGGCCGCGTAAAGGGTGGCGGAGGCCCGGCGCCGGGCGCTCCGGAGCTGGGGGGCCAGCCCCGAGAGGGCGAGGCGGACCACCTGCCACCAGACCGAGCGCCCCGGGGCCTCGAGCCGGCCGCGCCGGAACATCTCCCGGGCCGTCGAGCGGCGGATCTTCCCGCTGGAGGTCTTGGGCACGGTCCGGGGCGGCACCAGGACGACGTCGTCCGGGTCGGTGCCCACCAGGTCCATGGTCACGGCCTCGATCCGCTCCACGAGCTCCCGGCGCCCCGCCGCGTCCCCCTCGTCCAGCCGGGTCTCGGCCATGACCACTAAGCGCTCGGTTCCGGTCTCGTCCTCCTCGACGGCGAAGACCGCCACGCAGCCGCGCCGCACGCCGTCGACCGTCCCCACCGCGTCCTCGACCTCCTGGGGGTAGATGTTGCGCCCGGCGCGGATGATCAGGTCCTTGGCCCGGCCGGTGAGGTAGATCTCTCCCGCGGCCATGTAGCCCAGGTCCTCGGAATCGAGCCAGCCGTCGTCCCGGATCAGCCGGGCGGTGGCCTCCGGGTTGCGGAAGTAGCCGCTCGTGGCCGACGGTCCCCGGAACTGGAGCCGTCCCTGGTGGCGGTCCGGGACCTCGCGGCCGGCCTCGTCCACGAAGCGCACCTCGTGGCCCGGGATCGGCCGGCCGCAGGAGACGAAGCGCAGCGGGTGCTCGTCGCCGGGGTCCGCCGGCTCGGCCCGGTCCTCCTTCTGGAACGTCTCCCGGGCGATGGTGTCGACCACCGGCTCCCGGTCCGGGGGCGTGAAGGAGACCGCGAGGGAGCACTCGGCCAGGCCGTAGACCGGCATCATCGCCTCCCGGTGGAGGCCGTACGGGGCGAAACGCTCCGGAAAGCGCTCCACCGCCCGGGGCGAGACCGGCTCGGCGCCGTTCAGGGTCACCCGGAGGCAGGAGAGGTCCAGGCCCTCCAGGTCCTCGTCGGCCAGCTTGGCGAGGCAGAGCTCGTAGGCGAAGTTCGGGGCCGCCGTCAGCGTGGCGCGGTAGTGGTGGACCGCCCACAGCCAGCGGCCCGGGCGGCTGAGGAACGAGAGGGGCGACATGAGGACCAGGGGGACGCCGAAGTAGAGGCTGCCCATCCAGGCGCCGATCAGCCCCATGTCGTGGTAGAGCGGCAGCCACGAGACGATGGCGTCGTCGGCGGTGACCTCCAGGACCTCGCCCATGGAGCGCAGGTTGGCGAGGAGGTTGCCGTGGGTCAGGATGACGCCCTTGGGCGCCCCGGTGCTGCCGGAGGTGTACTGGAGGAAGGCCGTGTCCCGGGACTCCACCGGAACGGGCCGCAGGGCTTCCGGGTCGCCGTCGAGGGCGTCGGCCGTGACTACCCGGGCCAGCTCCGGCACCTGGGTCTTGAGGATCCGCGTCAGGGGCTTGACGTCGCCGAAGGTGACCAGGATCCGGACCCGGGCGTTGTCCATGATTCCGGCCTGGCGCTTCAGGTGGTCCTCGATCTGGCTCCGGCGCATGGGCGGGTACATGGAGACCGGGATCCCGCCGGCCATCTGGACGCCCAGGAAGGCGGCGAAGTAGTCGAGCCCGGTGGGAAGCATGAGGCCGACGCTCTGGCCGGGCTCGAGGGCCATGGCCTGGAGGGCGGCGCCGGCCCGGCGGGCCCCCTCGCGGAGACCGGCGTACGTGAGCTCCTCCTCGGCGCCCTCGCCGGGACCCTTCTCCAGGTACAGGACGTGGCGGCGCTCCGGGTGGGCCTGGGCGTGCCATTCCAGGGCCTCCAGGAGGGTGCCGGCCTCCTCCGGGGTGTGCGCCGCTGGGGCCTCCTCCGGGATCGGTGCCGCCGGCTCCTCGCGGGCCGGGGCCACCGCTTCGGGCCGGGGCGGGCGCGGCGTCCCGGCCGGGGCGACGCGGTGGAGCTCCCGCAGGAGGTCCCTGGGGCTCTCGGCGTCGGTCAGGACCCGTTCCGGCAGCGCGGCCCCGAAGCGCTTCTCGAGGCGGCCCAGGAGCTCGGCCCGGGCCAGGGAGTCCAGGCCCAGGTCGCTCCCCAGGGAGCTGTCCAGGCGGACCCGTTCGCCCCGGCGTTTCTTCGGCTCGAGCTCGGCCACCAGGTCCCGGACCTCGGCCAGCACCGCGTCCGGCTGGATCTCTCGCGTTCCGCTCTGTCGTTCGTTCCGGCGTGCCTGCTCCGGCATCGTGGGCTCGTCCTTTCCGTCGGCCTTACGGCCTGAGCTTAAGCAAGGAAGATACCAGAGCGGCCGGCCGGCCGGCTGAACGCGAAGGGGTTGATACCCTGCCCGGGACCATGGGCGAGGGCCGCGCCTCCACTTCCTCCCTCCTGTCCTGGGCCCTGTTCGACTGGGCCAACAGCGCCTTTCCCACGGTCATCCAGACGTTCGTCTTCGCAGCCTACTTCACCCGCCGCGTGGCCGCGGACGAGACCGCAGGCAGCGCCGCCTGGGGCACGGCCGTGGGCACCGCCGGTGTGGTCATCGCCGTCTCGGGGCCCATCCTGGGTGCCATCGCCGACCAGGGCGGCCGGCGCAAGCCGTGGATGGCCTGGTTCACGGCGGTCTGCGTCGTCGCCACGTCCCTCCTCTGGTTCGTCGAGCCCGGCGCTCCGGTGCTCCCGGCCCTGGTGCCCCTGGCCGTGGGGATCGTCGCCTTCGACCTGGCCAGCGTCTTCTACAACGCCATGCTGCCGGAGCTGGCCGGCGACCGGATCGGCCGGTGGTCCGGCTGGGCGTGGGGCCTGGGCTACGCCGGGGGGCTCGCCTGCCTGGCGGTGGCCCTGTTCGCCCTGGTCCGGCCGGAGGGGGCGTGGCTCGGCCTGGACCCGGGCGAAGCGGAGCACGTCCGCGCCACGTTCGTGCTGGTGGCGGTCTGGTTCGCGGTCTTCTCGCTGCCGGTCTTCCTGGTCACGCCGGACCGGCCCGGGCGGGGGCGGGGCGGGGCGGCGGCGGTCCGGGACGGGCTCGCCCAGCTCCGGACCACCCTGCGCCACGTCCGGCGCTACGAGACGATCGTACGCTTCCTCGTGGCCCGCATGCTCTACATCGACGGGCTGGCGACCCTCTTCGCCTTCGGCGGGGTCTACGCCGCCGGCACCTTCGACATGTCGGAGCAAGAGGTCCTGGGGTTCGGCATCGCCCTCAACGTCACCGCGGGGCTGGGGGCGGCGCTCTTCGCCTGGCTCGACGACCGGCTGGGGAGCAAGTGGACGATCCTCCTGGCCCTGGCGGGGCTCCTGGCCACGGGCATCCCGATCCTCCTGGTGGAGAGCGAGACCCTGTTCTGGGTCCTGGGGATCGTCCTCGGCACGTTCGTCGGCCCGGCCCAGGCGGCGAGCCGCTCCTACCTGGGTCGCGCCGCCCCCGCGGAGCTGCGCAACCAGATGTTCGGCCTGTACGCCCTGTCGGGCAAGGCCACCGCCTTCGCCGGGCCCTTCCTGGTGGGGTGGGTGACGGCCTGGGCCGGCAGCCAGCGCGCCGGGATGTCCGTGATCATGGTCTTCCTCGCCGCCGGCGGCCTCCTGATGCTCTCGGTGCCCGGGCAGGGATCGGGTTTCCCGCGAAAGTAAACAAACGCGGGTACTTAAAGCGGGATAAGCTCTCAGGGACCGAAGTTTGTTCGATGCAGTCAGGAGGCAGATGCGATGGCGAGACGAGGGAGCGGAGTGGAGTCGACGACGCGCCGGCCGTGGGCGACCCTGGCCGAGGTGGAGCAGCGCGCCGAGGAGATCGAGAAGACCGCCGAAGGCGGATCCGACACGAAGGCCCGGAAGGAAGCCGTGGAGCTGTACATCGAAGCGCTCCATGCGGTCGCCCGAGGGGCCCCCAGGGCGCGGCAGATCGCCCAGACGGTGCTCCGGATGGCCGAGGCCGTTCACCCGAATCGGTAGAGCCGAGCCCGCCGGAGCAGGACGGAGTAGGCGGGGAGGTTTCCCGCCCGCGCGGCGAGCTCGATCGACTCCATCGGTCCCCGGACGAAGGCGGGCGGCGGAAACAGCTCGTCCAGCTCCTCGGGGACGAGGCCGAGCACCCCCTGGTCCTCGTCGTCCCGGCGGGCGCCCCGGAGGAAGAGCAGGCCTCCCGGCCGTAGCACCCTGGTGAGCTGGGCGGCGTAGTCGGGCCGGTCCTCCCGGTCGATCCCGTGGAGACAGCCGCGGTCCACCGCCAGGTCCACGGCGCCGTCCTCGACGGGTGGGTCCAGGACCGTTCCGCACCGGAGATCGAGGGTGACCCCGGCCGTCTCGGCGCGGTCCCGGGCGAGCTCCAGGGCGCGGCGGCTGGAGTCCAGGGCGATCACGTCCAGCCCCGATTCCGCCAGGTAGACCGCCTCGACGCCCGAGCCGCAGCCCACGTCCAGGGCCGTGGCCCCGGGAGCGAGCCGCCCCGAGGCCACCAGCGCCGCGAGCTCGCCGGGCACCTCGGGCGGCTCCCAGTGGTCGCGGTGGTCTCCTTCCCGGTAGGCCCGGTCCCAGAAGCTCTCGAAGGCCGGCGGCATCCGCGGGAGTGTACCGGCTCGCGCCTGCCTGGCGCGTCCCGGCGTGCTAGCATCCCGCCCCGCCGTGAACCCCACCGACCCCAAGGATCGCCGCCCCCAGCGGATCGCCGTCCTCCCCGGTGACGGCATCGGCAAGGACGTGACCGCCGAGGCGGTGAAGGTGCTGGAGGCCGCCGCCGGGCCCTTCGATCTCCCCCTGGAGCTCGTCGGGCTCCCCTGGGACGCGGACCGTTACATCGAGACCGGCGAGACCCTGCCGGACGGCGCCCTGGAGGAGCTGCGGGACGACTACTCCGCCATCTTCATCGGCGCCTACGGCGACCCCCGGGTGCCGGACATGAAGCACGCGGCGGACATCCTCCTGGGGATCCGCTTCGGCCTGGACCTCTACATCAACTTCCGCCCGATCCGGCTCTACGACAAGCGCCTGTGTCCGCTCAAGGACCGCGAGGAGTCGGAGATCGACTTCGTCGTCTTCCGGGAGAACACGGAGGGGGCCTACGTCGGCGCCGGCGGGACGCTCAAGGAGGGCACCCCGGACGAGGTCGCGATCCAGGAGGAGATCCACACCCGCAAGGGGGTGGAGCGGATCCTGCGGGCGGCCTTCGAGTGGGCCCGGGACCACGGCAAGGGCTCGGTCCTGATGGCGGACAAGTCGAACGTGATGCAGCACGCCCACGGCCTGTGGCAGCGCTGCTTCGCCGAGGTCTCGGAGGAGTTCCCCCAGATCGAGGCGCGCCACATGTTCGCCGACGCCCTGGCCATGCAGATGGTGAGGAAGCCCCACGAGCTGGACGTGATCGTGACCAACAACATGTTCGGCGACATCCTCTCGGACCTGGGAGCGGCCCTCCAGGGCGGGCTGGGCTTGGCCGCCTCGGCCAACCTCCACCCGGGGCGCACCTCCATGTTCGAGCCGGTCCACGGCTCGGCGCCGAAGTACGCCGGCACGGGCAAGTCCAACCCCCTGGCGGCGATCCTCTCCGCCGCGCTGATGCTGGAGACCCTGGGCCACGACGAGGCGGCCGCCCGCGTGGAGAGCGCCGTGGCCGACGCGCTCCGCACGGGCAAGACCACCCCCGACCTGGGCGGCGACCTCACCACCTCCGGCGTCGGCGACCGCATCGCCCGCGCGGT
>JBKHJP010000221.1:0-7367 GCA_046538065.1 Thermoanaerobaculia bacterium
CCTGGGGGGCGGCACCTTCGACGTCTCGATCCTGGAGCTCACGAAGGGGGTCTTCGAGGTTCGCGCCACGGCCGGGGACTCGTTTTTGGGCGGCGAGGACTTCGACAACCGCATCATGGACTGGCTGATCGAGGACTTCGAGAGCGAGACGGGGGTCGACCTCAAGGCGGACCGGATGGCCCTCCAGCGCCTGAAGGAGGCCGCCGAGCGGGCCAAGTGCGAGCTGTCGACGAGCGACTCGGCGGAGGTCAACCTGCCCTTCATCTCCACCGACGACTCGGGACCGCGCCACCTGGCGAAGACCCTCACCCGGGAGGACTTCGAGGGGCTCGTCCGGGAGCTGGTGGAGGCCACCGAGGGTCCGTGCCGGGACGCCCTGGCCCAGGCCGACCTGCGCCCGGACCAGATCGACGAGGTGCTCCTGGTGGGGGGGCAGACCCGCTCGCCCCTGGTCACGGAGATGGTGGAGCGGGTCTTCGGCCGGGCGCCGAACCGCACGATCAACCCGGACGAGGTGGTGGCCGTCGGCGCCGCGATCCAGGGTGGTATCCTCGGCGGTGACGTCAAGGACCTGGTGCTCCTGGACGTCACCCCCCTGTCGCTCGGCATCGAGACCCACGGGGGCCTGTTCACACGCCTCATCGCCCGCAACTCCACCATCCCGACCCAGAGCTCGCAGGTCTTCACCACCGTCCAGGACAACCAGGACACGGTGGAGGTCCACGTGCTCCAGGGAGAGCGGGACCTGGCGTCGGAGAACCGCTCCCTCGGGCGCTTCGAGCTCGTGGGCATCCCGCCGTCCCCCCGGGGCGTGCCCCAGATCGAGGTCACCTTCGCCATCGACTCGAACGGCATCGTCAACGTCTCCGCCCGGGACGTGGCCACCGACAAGTCCCAGTCCATCGAGATCACCCCCGCCGGCGGCCTGTCGACGGACGAGATCGACCGGCTCGTCGAGGAGGCCGAGGAGCACCGCAAGAGCGACGCCGAGCGCAAGGAGCTCCGGCGGCTCAAGAACCGGCTGGAAGGGATGATCCAGACCAACGAGCGGGTCCTGGAGCAGTTCGGCAAGATGCTGGACGAGGAGGAGCACCAGAAGATCCACCAGACCCTGCTTAAGGCCCGGATGGCCCTCGACCAGGACGACCGCAAGGAGATCGACGCCACGATGATCGAGCTCAACGGGATCTCCAGCAAGCTGTCCGAACTGATGCTGAACCACTGAATGGTACCCTGGAGCGTGCCCAACCCTCCCTAGAAAGGTATGGCGACGAAACGCGATTACTACGACGTCCTCGGCGTCTCCCGGGACGCCGACGCCGCGAAGATCAAGTCGGCCTACCGCAAGCTGGCCGTCCGCTACCACCCCGACCGCAACCCGGGCGACACCGAGGCGGAAGAACGGTTCAAGGAGGCGGCGGAGGCCTACGCCGTCCTGTCGGACGACCAGAAGCGGGCCCGCTACGACCGCTTCGGGCACGACGGCCTCCGCGGCGGGGGCGGCGATCCGTTCGGCGGTGCCGGCGGCTTCGATCCCACGGTGTTCGGGGACTTCGCCGACATCCTGGGCGAGATGTTCGGCTTCGGCTTCGCCGGGGGTGGCCGGCGGCGCCCGGGGGGTCCTTCCCGGGGCGCCGACCTGCGCTACGACCTGGAGATCACCTTCGAGGAGGCGGCCTTCGGGACCACCAAGACCCTGAAGATCCCCCGCCTGGAGCAGTGCGAGGAGTGCCAGGGCACCGGCAGCGCGGACGACGGCGCTCCGGTGCCGTGCAACGTCTGCGGGGGCCGGGGCCAGGTCCGCTTCAACCAGGGTTTCCTGACGGTCGCGCGGACGTGCCCCAAATGCCGCGGCACCGGGAGGATGATCCAGAACCCGTGCCGCGCCTGCGGCGGCGACGGCCTGAGGGAGCAGGAGCGCAAGGTCGAGGTGAAGATCCCCGCCGGCGTCGACACCGGCCAGCGGCTGCGGATCCAGAGCGAAGGGGAGCACGGCCAGCACCGCGGCCCGGCAGGGGATCTCTACGTGGTCCTCCGGGTCGCTCCCCACGAGCACCTGCGCCGCGAGGGTCCCCACGTCCTCTCGGAGTTTGCGATCAGCTACCCCCAGGCGGTCCTGGGCGCTTCGGTCGACGTGGAGACGCTCCATGGCACCTCCACCGTAGAGATACCTCCCGGCACCGAGGAGGGCCAGCAGTTCCGCCTCCGGGGCGAGGGGATCCCGCGGCTGGACGGTAGGGGCCGGGGCGACCACGTGGTCTTCGCCCGGATCGCGGTGCCGCGGCCCGGCGACCTCACCGAGGAGCAGATCGAGCTGCTGCGCCAGCTCGCAGAGCTCGAGGGGACGCCGGTGCGCGAGGGGGTGCTCGAGCGCATGCGCAAGAAGATGTTCCACTGAGGGAGGTGGCAATGCGGCACCGTTCCGGGGTGGCTGCGACACCGTTCCGGCCCGGAGGGGCCCGCCGGGGAACCGGCGCGCGCATCGGGGTCCTCCGGCCGGAGGGCGCGCGCCTCGGTTCGGCCGACGCGTCAGCCTTCGTGGTAGTCGGGCGCTGGCGCGGAGCGTCGGCCTCAACGTTCCCCGGCGGGCCCCTCCGGGCCGGAACTCGGAGACCCGCCGGGCCATCGCGTGAATTCGCGCCTCGGCCGACCGCGGCCGTGGCACCCCCAGGTCGTAGGGTGCGACCCTGTCGCACCGCCGGCGCGGTTCGGAGGACCGCCCGGTGCGATCCGGACCGCGCCCTCCGCGGGTCCGTCGCCCGATGAGCGTCGTCCGTGTGAGTTACCGGGTGCCCGGCGACCGGGAGGAGGCGGCGGTGGCGGCGCTCTGGGAGGCCGGGACGCTGGGGATCCAGGTACTGGAGGGGGAGGCCGGGACCCTGCGGCTGGAGGCCTACTTCGAAGGCCCGGGACCGGGCCATGTCAGCGGCCTCGCCCCCATGGGCCGCGCCGAGGTGCCGGCACAGGACTGGCTCGCCCCGTACCGTGAAGCCGCCGTACCCTTCCCGGTGGGGGACCGCCTGCTCCTCGACCCCCGCGACCCGGACGCCGGCCCCCCCGTCGCCGAGCCCGGGCGCACCACTCTGCGCATCCCCGCCCGGGCCGCCTTCGGCACGGGCAGCCACGAGACCACCCGCCTGGCCCTGGAGCTGCTGGAGCCCCTGGAGCTCGAAGGCCGCTCGGTCCTGGACGTGGGCACCGGAACCGGCATCCTCGCCTTCGCCGCCCTCCTGGCCGGGGCGTGGCCGGTGGTGGGCCTGGACGTCGATCCGGCGGCTCCCTTCCACGCCCGGGACAACGCCCGGCTCAACAGCCTCCACCCGCTCCTCCTGGCCGGCGGTCCCGGCGCCTTGCGGCCGCCGGTGCGGGGTGGGGGCACCGGCTTCGACGCCGCACTGGTGAACGTCGTTCCGGAGGAGATCGAGGCGGACCTGCCCGCCGTCGTCGGGCTCCTCCGCTCCGGCGGCGAGGCGATCTTCTCCGGCATCCTGGCCGCCTCCGGCGCCCGGGTGCTCCGGGACCTGGCGGAGCTCGGCCTGGCGCCGGTGGCGGAGCGGACCCTCTCTGAATGGGTCGCCTTCCGGGTACGGCGTACGGCGTGACCACCCTCGTGGTCCCTCCAGGCGCTCTCGACGGCCCCGAGCACCGGGTCGAGGGAGCGGCCTACCGTCACCTCTTCCGCGCCCGGCGCCTCGCGGTGGGCGAGCGGCTGCGGGTGGTGGACGGCGCGGGCGGGGCGCGCTGGGCCGAGGTGGCGGCGGTGGACCGCCGGCGCGGCCGCCTGCGGATCCTGGACCCCGCCCCCTCCAACGAGCCCTCCTACCGGCTGGAGCTCCTGGTGGCGACGCCGAAGAAGGACCGGGCGTCCTGGCTGGTGGAGAAGGCCACGGAGGTGGGAGCCGCCGCCGTGCGCTGGCTGCGCTCGGAGCGGAGCCCCCGCACCCTGGCCGCCGGCACCCGGGAGCGCCTGCTCCGGGTGGCCGCCGCCGCCGTGGAGCAGTGCGGCCGCTCCCGGGTACCGGAGGTGACGGGGGTCCACGGATGGAACGAGCTCCCGGGCCTGCTGGAGGGCCTGGAGGACCGCTGGTTCCTCCATACGGAGGCCGGGGAAGGCGCCCCTGGTGAGCACGCTCAACGCAGCATCGCCGAAACCGTGGACCAGGCGACCGGCAGGGCTCCAAGCCCGACGGCCACGGCGGGAGGGTGGAGCCGGCGCGGCGCATCCGGCGCGATCCTCATCGGCCCGGAAGGAGGCTGGACTTTCGAGGAGGCCCGGGAGCTCCAGCGCTTGGATTGCCGCCCGGTCTGGCTCGGCGAGCGGATTCTCCGCGTGGAAACCGCCGCCGTGGTCGCCGCAGCCGCCGTCCTCCTGATCCACCCCTCCCGGCCGTGAGGATGCGGGCCGGGCTTCCGGACCCCCCGGGAGGAGGCAAGCTCCTCCCCTACCTGCGATCGCGGTGGGGTCCCACGGACCGTGTGGTGCCGTCCTACCGAATCTGTGTCGGGGCGGATCGAGGTGTGTAGGGGCGGACCTCGCGTCCGCCCGGATGGGGTGGGGGAGGGGGAGGAGGCGTCGCCCACCGGACGGTGAAGGAGCCGGGGCGGGAGCGCTCCCCTCCGGGGAGCTCCATTGCGTTGAAGGGGCGGGGCGGGGGCAGCAGCCGGGGAACGTCGAAGGCGGCGCTCCGCGCTGACCGGTCGCCGACCACGATCGCACCGGGCGCCGCCTGAGCCGAGGCGCGCGCCCCACGGTCGACCACCACCGAGCGCGCGCCGGTTCCCCGGCTGCTGCCCCCGCCCCGCCCCTTCCCGGCCACCGAGGCTCCGGTCCCCGGAGGGGAGCGCTCCCGCCCCGGCTCCCTCAACCCCCGGCACGGTCACTCGCAGACTGAGCCTCCAGGGAACGCCTCCGCCCCCAGCCCGAGCTGGTATGCTCGCCCATAGACGAACCGCTATCCAAACGACCGGCTGAGAACCCACCGGCCCGGGATGCGCTCTCGCCGCAGGAGCACGCCATGAACATCAACGACCTGCTCAAGATCGCCGTCGAGCGCAAGGCGTCCGACATCCACCTCAAGGTGGGCAGCCACCCGATCGTCCGGGTGGACGGCCAGCTCGAGCCCCTCCAGGACCTCAAGCGCCTCATGCAGGAGGACACGGTGGCGATGGCGTTCTCGATCATGAACGCCCGCCAGAAGCAGCGCTTCAAGGAGGAGCTCGAGATCGACATCGCCTACTCGGTCCCGGGACTCGGCCGCTTCCGTTGCGCCATCTTCCAGCAGCGCGGCAGCGTCGGGCTCGTGCTCCGCGTCATCCCGGCGCGGATCTTCTCCGTCCGGGAGCTCATGCTGCCGCCCGTCCTGGAGAAGATCTCCGAGGAGCGACGCGGGCTGGTCCTGTGCACCGGGACCACCGGTTCCGGCAAGTCCACGACCCTGGCGGGGATGATCGACCACATCAACTCCACCCGCAGCGAGCACGTGATCACGGTGGAGGATCCCATCGAGTTCCTTCACCGCGACAAGCGCTCCCTGGTCAACCAGCGGGAGATCGACGTCGACACCCGGGGCTTCGCCGGAGCCCTCCGGGCGGCGCTCCGGCAGGACCCGGACGTCATCCTCGTGGGCGAGATGCGCGACTACGAGACGATCGAGACGGCGCTCCTCGCCGCCGAGACGGGCCACCTGGTCTTCTCGACCCTGCACACCCTGGACGCCACCGAGACGATCAACCGGATCATCTCGGTCTTCCCGCCGCATCACCAGAAGCAGATCCGGATCCAGCTCGGGCAGGTCCTGAAGGCGATCGTCTCCCTGCGCCTCGTCCCCCGGGCCGACGGCATCGGCCGGGTGCCGGCGGTGGAGGTCCTGGTCTCGACGCCGTACATCCGCGAGTGCATCGAGAACAAGGACAAGACCAAGTTCATCCGCGAGCAGATCGCCCTGGGCACCAGCCAGTACGGCATGCAGACCTTCGACCAGTCCCTCTTCCAGCTCTACAAGAACGGCCTCATCACCCTGGACGAGGCCCTGCGCCGCGCCACGAACCCGGACGAGTTCCGCCTCAAGATCCAGGGCGTGCAGTTCACGGCGGACGCATCCCGGGAGCAGATGGAGGAGCAGCTCCAGGGGGTCGGAGGGGAGGAGGACCTGCTGGGGAGCGATTCGTTCGAGATCGAACAGTGAGACGAGCGCCCCGCCCGGGAACCGGCTCGGGCACGAGGATCATTCAGCGTATGGGCCCTCGCCTGCGCGGCGCCGGCGCGTTGTCGTCGTGGTCGGTGGAGGGGACCTCGACTGCGTGTAGGGGCGGAGCTTGCCTCCGCCCGGCGCTTGGAGAACGGGACCGTCGATGAGCGAGACTGATCGCCCCTCCGCCTACGACCGGGCCGTGAAGCTGCTGGCGCGGCGGACGCATTTCCGCCGGGAGCTGGCGGAGAAGCTCGCCCGGCGCGGGTACGCGGCGGACGAGGTGGACGAAGCCCTCGACCGGCTGGCGGAGCGGCGGTACCTGGACGACGCCGAGGCGGCGCGGCAGTTCGTCCGGGGCCGCCTTGCCCGGGGCGGCTACGGCCGGGCCCGCCTCCAGGCGGAGCTCGGGGCCCGGGGTGTCGAGGGGGAGGTGGCCCGGGAGGTCCTGGACGAGCTGTTGCCGGAGGACGACACCGAGGCGGCCCGGGAGGAGGCCCGGCGCTCCGGGAAGACCGACCCGGCAGCGGTGGCCCGGCGCCTGGAGCGCCGGGGGTTTTCCGCCCGGGCGATCGCGGCGGTCCTCCGGGAGCGGGGCTGGGAGACCGACTGACGGCCCGGGCCTCCCGCCCCGGTGCCACCCCACGGGCCACCCCCGCCGCGTGAAGCGGCCGAGCTCCGCCTCGGCCGGGGAGGGTGGGGGGCGCGGAACAGGGGTTCCCCCTCCCCGGGTCCGGGTCCGGGGGTTCCTCCCGGTCGCCGGCCTCCGAGCCCGCGCCGTGGAGCTCGTGGTGCGGTCGGCTTCCGAAACAGGTCAGGCTTCCGGTGGTGGCTGGAGCGCCGGGATCTGTCACTTGCGGCCAGATCCCGGTCAGGCGGGCGGCTCCGGCCGCCGCCGTCCGGAAGCCCCGGCCCCGGCCCTTCCACCCCCGGCGACATCGGCGGACCACCCCCGCCGCGTGAAGCGGCCGAGCTCCGCCTCGGCCGGACGGTCCGGAGGGCAATTCGTCCAGGTCCGCCCAAACCTCCAATGACGAGTGAGGTCGGCCGCCTCATTCAGCTCGGAGGGTCCTGCCGGAAGGAAGCGAGAGTCCTCCGCCGCCGAAACGCCGTGGGGTGGGGGAAGGGCAGGGGCCGGGGATTCCGAGCCGGCGGCGGCAGCCGCGCCCGCCGGCCGAG
>JBKHJP010000222.1:0-7317 GCA_046538065.1 Thermoanaerobaculia bacterium
GGGGGGACCAGCGCGCGCTCCTGGGTGTCCCGGCGCTCGGCGCGCGCTTCGGCTCGGCCGGCGCGTGAAACGGACTCGATCTCCGGCCGGGCTGCGCGGAACGCCGGCCTCGACGTCCCCCCGGCGGGAGGCTCCGACCCGCCCCGAGACCCTGCACGGCGGCTGGGGCCCGGGGCGGGAAGCCCGCCCTCGTTGAAGCTCCCGCGGACTCCCGGTTCGAGGCAGATGGAGGGTGCGACCCTGTCGCACCGTTCCCGGCCGCTGGACCACCCCCGGTGCGATGACGATCGCGGCCTACGACGGCCCGAAAGGCTCTCCCCTGCATGAAGCAGCCGACCTCTGCGTCGGCCGGGGTGGGGGCGCGGGCCCGGCCCACCCGGGACGGTGAAGGCCGGGGCGGGGGGCTCCCGCCCGGAGGGCTCTCGGCCCGCGCAGGGGTTGACCTCCTCGGAGCCATCGACCCGCAACGGGCGCGGGCCGTGCGAGGCGAGGCCCCTTCCGCTCGAAGTTCGACTTGGCCGAGCCGTCCCGGAGGGCGGGAGCCCCCCGCCCCGGCCCCGCCCGGACGGCTCGATATGATCCCCCGCCGGGATGGACCCCCTCACCCACACACTCGCCGGCGCCAGCCTGGCCCAGACCCGCCTCGGGCGGCTGGGCGCCCTGCCCCGCCGCCTGGCCGCCACCACCCTGATCTTGGGCGCCAACCTGCCGGACGTGGACGCCGCCGCCTACTTCGTCGGCTCCGACTTCGCCCTGGAGCACCGCCGCGGGTGGACCCACGGCGTGCTGGCCGCGGTGCTCCTGCCGCTGATGCTCGCCGGCCTGGCATTCGCCTGGGATCGGTTCCGCCGGCGTCGAACGGCGGCGCCGGACGCCCGGAGCGCCGCGCGCCGGCCGGACGATCCGAGACCTGAAGAGGCGACCCCCTCCCCCGACGGCGATCCCCGGACGGAGGCCCCGGCCCGCTTCGGTCCCCTCCTGGCGCTGGCGGCATTGGCGGTCTGGACCCACCCGCTGCTGGACTGGCTCAACACCTACGGCATCCGGTTCTTCGCGCCCTTCGACTGGGGCTGGTCCTACGGCGACGCGGTCTACATCGTGGACCCGTGGCTCTGGCTGCTGCTCGGAGGCGGCCTGTTCCTGGCCTTCTCCCGGACCCGCCGGGCCCTGGCGGCCTGGGGCCTCCTCGGGCTGCTGACCACTCTCGTGGTCCTCACCGGTGCGCCTGCGCCGGCCCGCTGGACGTGGCTCGCCGGCCTGGCGCTCCTCGCCGCCCTCCGCTGGCGGGGAGCGGCCCCGGCGCGCCGGCCCGGAGTGGAGCGCCTGGGGACCGCGGCCCTGGCCGCGGCGGTGGTCTACACGGGGCTCCTGGTGGCCTCGGAGGAGACAGGCCGGGGAGTGGTCCTCCGGCACCTGGACCCGGAGGCGCGCGCCGCAACCCCGGAGGCGCCGGGGACCGCCGGCGGCCCGGAGGTCCGGGGCGTGATGGTGGGCCCGGAGGCCGCCGACCCCTTCCACCGGCAGGTCGTCGTCGCCACCCGGGAGGGCTACCGCCTGGGCCGGCTGGACTGGCTCGCCGAGCCTCGCCTGACCCTGGAGCCGGGCCTGGTCGCCGCCCCGGATCTGACCCCGGTGGTCCGGGCCGCCCTGGAGGCACCCCAGGTCCGGGGCTTCGTGACCTGGATGCGCTTCCCGGCGGTGCGGGTGGAGGCCGGCCCGGACGGCTTCACGGTCCACCTGTTCGACCTGCGTTACGCCCGCCGGCCCGGCACCGGCTTCGGCACCGCCACCGTCCGGCTGAGCCCGGAGCTGCAGGTCGTCCCGTAAGAACGCGCCACTTCCCGGGCGGGCTCCCGCCCGCCCCAACCCGCGCGTGTAGGGGCGGAGCTTGCCTCCGCCCATGGTGCCGAAGCTTCGGTGACCGTCGGAACACGGGAGGAGACAAGCTCCTCCGCTACGCGCCACCGTCGAGAATTCGTGGGCAACACCGACGAACGGGGCGACGGAGCCGCCGAGTGGAGGCCCGGAGGAGACCGCCAGGGAACGTTGAGGCCGGCGTGCCGCCCCGAGCGTCGAGATCACCGGCACCGGTCCACGCGCCGGCCGAACCGAGGCGCGCGCCCCCCGGAGCGGCCACCGCGCAGCGCGCGCCGGTTCCCAGGCGGGCTCCTCCGGGCCGGAACGGTGCTTGTTCTACCGAGGCCGGCACCCGAGGTCAACCCGCCACCCCCACCGCGGCCGCCGAGCGCACCAGGTGGGCGTGCTCCTCGATGCCGTAGAGGAACCGGTGCCTCAGGTCCGGCGGCAGGTGCCCGGTCTTCTCCAGCAGGCCCCGGTAGGCGCGCTCCAGGTGGCCCCGGGCCTCCGCCGAGCGCCCCAGGGCCTCGTACCCGCCGTAGAGACGCATCTCCAGGATCTCCCGACGCTCGGCGTGGGGGCACGCGGCGAGAGCCCCATCGAGCTCCACCACGAGCCGCGAGACCTCATACTCGTCGCCGTCCCGGACCTCCACCAGCAGGAGCCACGACAGATCGAACGCCGCCTCCTCGACCTCGTCCAGGCGCCGGTGGGCGTCCAGGGCGATCTTCAGGTGCTTCCTGGCGCTCCGGAGGTCGCGCCGGACGAGGAACACCCGCCCCAACACCTGCTCTGCGTCGGCCAGGGGTTTCGACGCCGAATGGTAGGAGAGCTCGAAGTGGGCGCGCCGGGTCTCCTCCAGGGCGTCGGCCACGCGCCCGAGGTCGAGCCGGTTTTCGGCCACGGCGAGCCGGGCGATCGCCTGGCCGACCGTGTCCCCGAGCCGCTCGCGGATGGCGAGGGCCTGGCGCAGCGGGGCCGTGGCGGCGAGGGCGTCCCCCGTCCGGGTGAGGCAGCGGCCGATCCCCAGCAGGGCGAAGCTCGCCTGGGCCTCCTCGCCGGCGTCCCGGAAGAGCTCCTCCGCCTCCCGGTAGCAGACCAGCGACTCGGTGTAGCGCCCCAGGGCCAACGTCACCGCGCCGAGGGCCGAGAGGGACATGCCCACCTGGAGCGTCCGCCCCGAGGTCCGGCGGGCCTCCAGGGACGCGGAGTGGAGGGCCAGGGCCTCCTCCAGCCGGTTCTCGTGCAGCGCGATGTTGCCCAGGAGGAACCGGGCGCTCGCCACCAGGCCCGACGCCCCGGACCGCTCGAGAGCCGGGACCACCTGCTCCAGGAGGGTACGCGTCTCCCGGTAGCGCTCCCGGCGCACCAGGACGCGGGCGAGCCGCAGGACCAGCAGGGCCTGGGTGGTCTCGTCGCCCCGTCCGCGCGCCTCCGTCAACGCCCGGCGCAGGATCCGGTCGGCCTCCGCCAGGCGGCCGGACTCCTCCGCCAGCTCGGCCTCGAGACCGGCGAGGGCCGGTCTCTTGTTCGGATCGTCCGTGGCCAGCTCGACGGCCCGGCCGAGCTCCCGGCGGTGCTCCGCCAGGCGCCCCTGGGCCCGCAGCAACGGCAGGAGGGCCCAGAGGAGCTCGAGCTCGGCGGCGGGCTCGATCCCCTGCGCGCGCCGCCGGTCGAGCTCCTCCTGGAGGGCTCCGGCGAGCTTCTCCGGCGGGGCGCTGTGGTCCCGCGTGGCGGCCAGAAGGGGATCGAGGGCGCTCTGGGTGCCCTCCAGCAGCTCATACGTCCGCCACGACCCGGTCCGGGTCTCGTCGCTCAGGGCCTCGCCCAGCCTCTGCCGGAGCGCGCGGGCCGACGCCTCCGGCAGGCTCGCCTTGATCGCCGTGGCGAGCGCCGAGCAGCCGAAGTCGATCCCCTGCCCCCAGGGGCCTTCCGCCTCGGTCACCAGGCCTCCCTGGAGGACCGGGCCCAGCCAAGCCCCGTCCAGCTCGGCTCCCAGGCTGCGGGTCGCGGACCGGAGCGCCCGGTCAGGCACCGGCGCACCGGTCAGGGCGAGGAGGCGGAGCGGCAGGCCGCACCCGTTACGCGACAGCTCCGCCTCCAGGTGGCAGACGAAGCGCTCCGAGGGTGCGTACTGGACGTCCCGGCCGCCGCGGAAGAAGAGGCTGGAGTGGACCTCGTGGATCATCCCCCGCTCGAAGAGCGCCGTCAGCCCCTCCTCGAACGCGAAGGGATTGCCCGCCACCTCGTCGGTGAACCGGGCCGTCACCTCCTCCGGCAGGTGGAGGCCCTGACAGGCCCCCCGGCCGAAAAGCTCCATTTCCTCCGGATCCATCTGGGGCACCCGGACCTCCGGCAGGTCTCGCAGGCCGCGGAGCGGCTCCCGTGGGGGACCGTCCCGGGAGACCAGGACCAGGCGGAGATCGCGGCACCGGGGGAGGGCCTCCAGGAGGCGGGCCACCAGGGCCAGGTCCGCCGGGGTCGCCCTCTCCAGGTCGTCGCACACCAGGACCGCCGGCCGCCCGTCCGACGCGCAGGCGGCGATCCAGCCGGGAAGGCGCTCCGCCAGCCGGTCCGATCCGCCGACGCTCTCCGGGAGGCCTCCGGGCTCGCAGAGGCGCGACAGGTCTTCGACCCCCTCCGCGAGGAGGAGCTCGACGATCTCGCGGGAGGCGTCCTGCCGCTCGCCACGGCCGTTGGTCGAGCGTTTCCGCTCCGCCAGCAGGCGGTAGAGGATCTGGCTCGCCAGCCCCGGGCCGCCGTGGCGCGCGGGGCGGGCCGTCACGTGGACCAGGGCATAGGAGCCCTGCCGCAGCGCCTCCTGGACCGCCCGCGTCTTGCCGCACCCGAAGGCTCCGGAGACGCGGACCGCCTCGACCCCTTCCAGGCTCCGGAGCATCCCGTCCACGTGAGGGCGCCGCACCCGGTCCACGGCGTGGCGGAGCACGGCGGGATTGCGCCAGGGCGGCGCCGCCGCGTCCTCCGGGCCGGCGGAGTGGAGCGGCACGCGGACTCCCGCGGACGCCGAGTACCAGGTGGCGGCGCCCAGCCGGCGCGGGACCTCGAAGCGGGACGCCGCCCCCGAGGTCACCGTGACGTCGCCGGGCGGAAGCTCGGGAGCCCTGCGGTCCAGGTCGTCCAGGAGCTGGCTCGGCGCCACGCGGATCCGGCCTCCGGCGGATCGGACCGCACGTGCGGTGAAGACCAGCACCCGGAGGTCGCCCCGGCGAGCTCGCGCCGCGTCGACGAGCCCCCGGGCCAGGTGCATGGCGACGTCGGCGACCGCCGGATCCCCTGGAGCGGGGAGCACCGCAGACAGATCCTCCCGCGGCCAGCACACGCCGGCGCGAGGCGCCAGAGTCTCCCGGCAGGCGGTGAGGAGTCGATCGTCAGCGGCCCAGACGCGAACGCACGCCGCCGGCAGGATCAGCTCAGGTCCCCCGGAACCTTCTGCTCCGGTCATCCCTACCTCCCCTCATCCTGTGGTGCCGAAAACCGCGAAATCGTTTCACGGAACCCGGAGCTCTGGTCCCCCGCCGCATGGTAGCCTCCGGCGACCGATCCGGCCGGCTTCGGGCCAGGAGACCATCAGGAGGAGGACCCGCTGGACGACGCCACCCCGGCGCTGCCCGATCCCCGCAACGCCCGCATCCAGGTCTGGGTGGGCGACGGCCTCGTGCCCAGGGACGAGGCGAAGGTCTCGGTGTTCGACAGCTCGGTCCAGGGGGGCGACGCGGTCTGGGAGGGCCTCAGGGTCTACGGCGGGCGCGTGTTCGCCCTGGACGAGCACCTGGACCGGCTGTTCGCTTCGGCCCGGGCCCTGGCCTTCGCCGAGGTGCCCACCCGGGAGGAGGTCACCGAGGCCCTCTTCGCCACCCTCCGGGCCAACGGCATGCGCGACGGCGCCCACGTGCGCCTGACGCTCACCCGGGGCCGGAAGGTCACCTCCGGCATGAGCCCGGCATTCAACCGGTACGGGCCGTGCCTGATCGTGCTGGCGGAGTGGAAGGAGCCGGGCTACGACCGCTCCGGCATCCGGCTCGTCACCTCGGCGATCCGGCGCAACGCCCCGGAGTGCCTGGACTCGAAGATCCACCACAACAACCTGCTGAACAACATCCTGGCGAAGATCCAGGCGAACCACGCCGGCGTGGACGACGCCCTGATGCTGGACGTCCACGGTTTCGTGGCCGAGACCAACGCGACGAACGTCTTCCTGGTGCGCGGGGGGCGGCTCGTCACGCCCCACGCCGACTCCTGCCTGCCCGGGATCACCCGGGGCAAGGTCCTGGCCCTGGCGCGGGAGGACGGCCTGCCGGTGGACGAGCGCAACGTCACCCTGGGGGAGGTCTACGCCGCGGACGAGATGTTCACCACCGGGAGCATGGGCGAGCTGGCCCCGGTTCTCGAAGTGGACGGCCGCCGGATCGGCCCCGGCGAGGCCGGGCCGGTCACCCGGCGCCTCCAGGAGCTCTACGCCGGGCTCACCGCCCGGGAAGGAACACCGATCCCGTAGAGTCGCCCGCCTCCCCCGCGTGAAGCGGCCGAGCTCTGCCTCGGCCGGGGCGGGCGGGGGCCGGGCGCATCGCCATGCCGCCGAAACCCGAGCTCCCCGACGACCCCGTCCGGATCGCCATGTGGTCCGGACCCCGGAACATCTCCACCGCCCTCATGCGCTCCTGGGGGAGCCGGGCGGACACCTACGTCACCGACGAGCCCCTGTACGCCCACTACCTCCGGGTCACCGGGATCGACCACCCGGCCCGGGAGGAGATCCTGGCCGCCTACGAGAACGACTGGCGGAAGGTGGTGGCGTGGCTCACCGGACCGGTCCCGGAGGGCAAGCGGATCTGGTACCAGAAGCACATGACCCACCACATGATCCCCGAGGTGGGCCGGGACTGGCTGAGCGGGGTGACGAATTGCTTCCTGATCCGGGAGCCCGGGGCGGTGATCCTCTCCTACTCCCGGGTGCGGCCCGAGTTCACGGCGGCGGACCTGGGCCTGCCCCAGCAGACGGAGCTCTTCGAGCGGGTGCGCCGGCAGACCGGGCGCGTGCCGCCGGTGATCGACGCCCTGGACGTGCTGCGGGACCCCCGGAGAGTCTTGGGCCGGCTTTGCGATGCCGTGGGCGTGCCCTTCGACGAGGCGATGCTCTCCTGGGAGCCGGGCCCCCGCCCCACCGACGGCGTCTGGGCTCCCCACTGGTACGCCGGCGTCGAGCGCTCCACCGGCTTCGGCCCGCCGCGCCCCCGCACGGAGCCCGTCCCGGAGCGCTACCGTGCCCTCCACGAGGAGTGCCGGGAGCACTACGAGCGCCTGGCCCAGCACCGGCTTCGGTAAAGCCGGGCGGAGGCAAGCTCCGCCCCTACACGCGTGTTCGGAGCGACAAGCGGCGGGAGGAGGCGAGGTCTGCCCCTACACGCATCGGGGGGGTGGAAAGGGGAACCCCCAACGCCT
>JBKHJP010000223.1:0-7297 GCA_046538065.1 Thermoanaerobaculia bacterium
CCCCCCGCCTCGAGGTCCGCCACCTCACCAAGCAGCTCCCGTCCGGCGACCGCACCCTCACCATCCTCGACGCCGTCGACCTCGCCGTGGCCCCGGGGGAATTCGTGGCCGTCCTCGGCCCCTCCGGGAGCGGCAAGTCCACCCTCCTGGGCCTCATGGCCGGCCTCGATCGCCCCACCCGCGGGGAGGTGCTCCTGGACGGCCGCGCCATCCAGGACCTCTCGGAAGACCGCCTGGCCCTCCTGCGCCGGCGCTCCATCGGGTTCGTCTTCCAGTCGTTCGAGCTCCTGGAGAACCTCACCGCCCGGGAGAACGTCCTCGTCCCCCTGGAGCTCGCAGGCATCCGCCGCACCCGGGAGCGGGCCGACGAGCTGCTGGCCGCGGTGGGGCTGAGTGAGCGCGGGCACCACTACCCGGCCCAGCTCTCCGGCGGCGAGCAGCAGCGCGTCGCCCTGGCCCGGGCCTTCGCGACGCAGCCGGCGGTGCTCCTGGCGGACGAGCCCACCGGGAACCTGGACGGCGCCACCGGTGCCATGGTCCTCGACACCATGGCCCGGCTCCGCCGCGAGCACGGCACCACCATGGTCCTGGTGACCCACGACCCGGCGGTGGCGGCCCTGGCCGACCGGAGGGTCCACCTGCGGGACGGTCGCGTCGAGCGCGTCGAGCGGGTGGAGGGGTAAGCGCCGTGCGCCTGTTGCCCCTCCTCCTCCGGGAGCTGCGGGGCGCCCGGGGGCGCCTGGCCTTCTTCGCCGCCTGCCTCTCCGTGGGCGTGGCGGCGGTGGTGGCGGTGGCCGGGATCGGCGCCGGGCTGGAGTCGGGCCTCCGCCGCGAGGCCCGGCGCCTCCTGGCGGCCGACCTCGCGGTGGAAGGGCGCGCGCCGCTGCCGGATGCGCTGGACCGGGAGCTCGCCCGCTTCGCCGGGGAGGTGCCGGAAGGCAGCGTGGCGCGCGCGGACCTCCGGGAGCTGGTCACCGTGGTCGCCGCTCCCCCCCGGGCGGCCCCCGCCCCGGGCGGCGAGGCCCGGCCGGGGCCGAGCCGCCTGGTGGAGCTCAAGGTAGTGGACGGGCCGTACCCGTTCTACGGCGAGCTGGTGCTGGAGCCGGACCGGCCCCTCGGCGAGCTGCTGGACGAGGGCGCCGTGGCCGCCCCCGAGCTCCTGGCCCACCTGGGACTGGAGGTGGGGGACCGGCTCCGCGTGGGCGGCGTGGACGTACCCGTCGCCGGGGTCGTGACGGCCGAGCCGGACCGCTTGGGGGGCGCGTTCGGCTTCGCCGCCGGTCCCAGGCTGTTCCTGGGTCCCCGCACCTTCGAGCGGGCCGGCCTGGAGCAGACCGGCAGTCGGATCGAGTACCGTGCCCTGATCCGCCTGCCGGAGGGCACCGGGCTGCAGAGCGCCGAGCGGCTGGCCGAGCGCCTGCGCGACGTCCTCCCCCGGGGCCAGCGCCTGGACGTGGACACCTGGGCCGAGGCCCAGCCGTCGCTGCGCCGGGGGATCGAACGCTCCGAGCGCTTCCTGGGCCTGGTGGCCCTGGTCTCGCTCCTCGTCGGGGGGATCGGCGTGGGCCAGACCGTGCGGGCCTGGCTCGCGGGGCGGATGGACGCCATCGCCGTCCTGGAGTGCCTGGGGGCCCGCCCCCGGGAGATCCTCCTGCTCTACGGCAGCCAGACGGCACTGCTGGGCCTCGCCGGGAGCCTCGCCGGAGCCGCCGCCGGAATCGCGGTGGTCGCCGCCGCGCCGCACCTGGCGGGAGACCTCCTCCCGGCCGTGGACCTGGAGCCCTGGCAGCCGGCGGCCGTGGCACGGGGCCTGGGCTTGGGGTTGGCCGTGGCCGTGCTCTTCGGCCTCCCGGCCCTCACCGGCGCCCTCCGGGTGCCGCCGGCCCGGGTGCTGCGCCACTCCGTCGAACCCCTCCCGCCGCCCCCGCGCGTGACCTGGTCGGTGGCCGCCGTCCTGGTCGCCGGAATCTGGGGTACCGCCACCGTCCAGTCGGGCTCTCCCGTCCTGGGGACCTGGTTCACCCTCGGCGCCCTCGGGTCCACCCTTGCCCTGGCGGCGGCCGCCTGGGCCGTCAGCCGGGGAGCCGCCCGGCTCCGGGAGGAGCCGCCGGGCGCACGGGCCCGCGGCCCGGCGGCAGGCCGCTTCTGGCTCCGCCACGGCGTGGCGGCCCTGGGACGCCCCGGCGCCGGCACCCTGGCGGCCGTGGTGGCCCTGGGCCTGGGCGTCCTGGTGATCGTCGGGCTGTGGCTGGTGGAGCGGCGGCTGACCTCCGAGCTCGAGGGCAACCTGCCGGACGAGGCCCCGAGCGCGTTCCTCGTCGACATCCAGCCGGACCAGTGGCCGCCCCTCCGGCGGCTCCTGGAGGAGCAGGACGCCGGGCGCATCGATTCGGTCCCGGTGATCATGGCCCGCCTCTCGGCGCTGGACGGCGTCCCGGTGTCCGACCTGGTCCGGGACCGCGAGAGCGCCGGGGAGGACGCCCCGGAGTCCGACGGGCGGGAGCGGGAGGAGGACGGCCCCGACCGCTGGGCCCTCAGCCGGGAGCAGCGCCTGACCTACATGGAGGAGCTCCCGGAGGACAACCGGGTGGTCGCCGGCTCGCTGTGGGCCGATCCCGACCGGGCCGAGGTGAGCGTGGAGGAGGAGTTCGCCCGGGACCTCGGGGTGGACGTGGGCTCCACCCTGACCTTCGACGTCCAGGGCGTGCCCGTGGAGCTCACGGTCACCAGCCTGCGGACGGTGGACTGGGGAACGTTCGGAATCAACTTCTTCCTGGTGGTGGAGCCGGGCGTCCTGGACGAGGCGCCCCAGTTCCGGATCGCCACGGTGACCCTGCCGGAGGGCACGGAGGACCGGACCCAGGACCTGGTGACGGCCCGGTTCCCGAACGTCACGATGATCCAGATCCGGGAGATCCTGGAGAAGATCGTGGCGGTGATCCGGGCGATCGCCGGAGGGGTGCGCTTCGTGGGGACCTTCACCGTGCTCGCCGGGATGGCCATCCTCGGAGGCGCCGTCTCCGCCGGGGCCGCCCGCCGGCGCCGGGAGGTGGCCCTGCTCAAGACCCTGGGGACCACCCGCGCCGGGGTGACGGCGATCTACTCGGTGGAGTACGCCCTCCTGGGCCTGGTGGCGGGTGCGATCGGGAGCGCCGGAGCGGTGATCCTGTCCTGGGCGGTCCTCACGCGCGGTATGGACATCGAATGGGCCTTCGATCCCCTGCCGCTGGCGGCGGGGGTGGTCGGGGGCGCCGCCCTGGCGGTGGTGGCGGGCCTGGCGGCGAGCGTCCGCGCCCTCCAGAGCCGGCCCATGGACGTGCTGCGACTGTAGGGCGGGAGCTCGCCTCCAGCCGGCGGCCCTTGCGTCGCCGTAGGGGCGGAGCTTGCCTCCGCCCGCCGTCCGGTGGTCCACGGACCTCGGGAGGAGGCAAGCTCCTCCCCTACACGCAACACCTCCGGGAGGGACCCCGGGAGGAGGCGAGCTCCTTTCCTACACGTAACACCTCCGGGAGGGACCCCGGGAGGAGGCGAGCTCCTCCCCTACACGCAGGCCGGGCGGGACGCCTGACCGGCCGAGGGACGCTCCGTCACCGGGCGACGACGGAGGAGCGGTCCAGCAGGTAGCTCACCGGGACGAAGCGGTAGCCCCGCTCCACGGCCAGCGGCACCTCCTCCTCCAGCACCGCCACCGTGTCCGGGTGGGGGTGGCCGATGGCGATCGCCGCGCCCCGGCCCCGGGCGGCCTCCAGGAGGCGGCGGAACTGGTACCGGACCGCCTCCTGCCGCGGGTCGGGGTCGAGGAAGACCTGGCGTTCCGCGGCGGGGACCTCCAGCGCCCGGGCGGCGGCGTAGGCCACGCTCTGGGCGCTGGTCCGCGAGTCCAGGAAGTAGAGCCCCCGGGAGCCGATCACCGCCAGCACGGCGTCCATGGCCCGCCGGTCGGCGGAGAGCCTCGAGCCCATGTGGTTGTTGACGCCGGCGGCTCCGGGTACGGCCCGCAGCGCCCGCAGGGTGGCCCTGGCCAGCTCGTCGGCCGCCATGGCCCCGCTCAGGGCCCCGGGGCCCGGGTCCGCTCCGTTGCTCGGCTCCATGGGCAGGTGGAGCAGGAACTCGGCCCCGCGCCGGCGGAGCGCCGCCACCACGTCGGCCGTCCGGCTCTCGAAGGGCAGGACCGCGTAGGTGATCGCCACGCCCAGACGCTCCAGGCGCTCGACGTCGGCGACGTCGCGCCCCAGGTCGTCGATCACCAGGGCCACCCGGGCTCCCCGGCCCGGAGGCGGCGGGCCGTCCACCGGCGGCGGCTCACCGGGCTGCGGACGCTCGGGCTCGCTCGGCACCGGCGGCGGGGCGGTACCGGGGATCGGGGGGACGTCCTCCTGGGGCTGCGGAGACGCCCCGGGCCGCTCGGCCCGGCGTTCTTCCCCATCGCCCGGACGGACGTCGAAGGGCCACTCGATCCACCGACCGGCGTCGCCGCCGGAGCCCAGGAAGAGGCCGGCGCCGAAGAGGGCCGCCCCGGCCACGACCAGGAGCAGCCAGCGGCCCGCGGGCGACCGGGGAGGCCTCCGGCGGCTCCGGCGGGGGGCGGGGCGCCGGCGGATCACCAGGGACCGGTCAGGCCGCCGCCTTCTCGGCCGGTTCGGCAAGCAGCTCCAGGCCCTTCTCCAGGACCGCGTCCGAGCCCTCCTCCTCTTCGGCCTCGTCGTCGGCCTCGAAGGAGCGGCGGGCCGTGGCGACCCGCACGTCGGGGGTCAGCGGCTCGTCCAGGGGAGCCAGGTCGGGGCCGGTGTAGAAGGCGTCGGCCAAAAAGACCACCGCGCCGCTGGAGAGCTCCACCATCGTGGAGCGGCTGGCGTGGCCGAAGGTCGCCTCCCCCACCAGCTCGGCGCCCGTCTTCTGCTGGAGCACCGCGGCCAGCACCTCGGCTGCCCCGAGGGTGGCCCCGTCGGTCAGGACCACGAGCCGGCCGGACCAGAGCGGCTCGCGCTCGGCGTCGAAGGTGGTCACCGGCTCCCCCTGGCGGTCGAGGCGACCCAGCTCGCCGCCGGCGAACAGTCCGGCGAGGCGATACGCCGCTTCCGAGTCCCCCCCGGCCAGGCCCCGGATGTCCAGGACCAGGCGGTCGGTGCCGGTGGCCTGCTCCAGCAGGGAGCCCACGCGGCCCGGGGTGGCGGAGTCGATCCCGTGGAGGGTGAGGACCGCCACGCCGTCGTCGATCTCGAGGTTCGGCTCCGGCACCTCGAACGCCTGCAGGGTGAGGGAGGCGTCCAGGTTCTCGGCGAACCGGACCAGCTTCAGGTCGAGCTCCGTTCCCGGTGGGCCGGCCAGGATCCGCTGGATCCGCCACATCGGCAGGACCCGGGTGGAGCGCCCGTCGATCTCGGCCAGCAGGTCGCCCTCCTGGATCCCCGCATCCTCCGCCGGGCTCCCGTCGTCCACCGCCAAGGCGTAGAGCATGCCGCGCTCGCGCACGACGTGGAGACCGCTGTGGCCGGAGCCGACGGAGCGGGCCTCCAGGTAGGAGCTCAAGCCGCTCTCGGGTACGTAGACCGCCAGCGGATCGAGGGCGTCCGTGGCACCGTCCAGGGCGGCGGCCAGGAGCGCGTCGGTTCGCGTCTCCTCCACGTACGTCTGGTCCACGAGACCCAGCACCTCGGTGAAGACCGACAGGTACTTGTACAGGCTGCCCTCCTCCGCAGCGGCACCGTCGTCGACCGACGCGCCCAGGAGGGAGCCCGCCAGGATCGGCAGGACCAGGAGCGAGGAGGCGAGGAAAAAGGCGAAACGGCTTCGGGTCATGGCGAATCTCGGGTTCTGACTTCGTGACGGCTAACGCAACCAGGCGAGAGGATCTTCCGGGCGGTTCTCGCGGCGGATCTCGAAGTAAATCCGACCGGACGCGGAACCCACCGGATCACCCAACTCTAGCACGTCGCCCCGCCCGGCGCGGAGCTCCTCCAGGCCGGCGTAGAGCGTGAACACGCTCCCGGCGTGGTGGACCACCACCGTCGGGCCGTAGCCCTCGAAGGGCGCGGCGTAGAGCACCTTGCCCGGGTAGACGGCCCGGACCTCGCCCGGCCGGCCCGGGGCGATCTCGATCCCGTTGTGCGGGACCTCGGTCCGGTAGGTGGGATCGGTGCGCGGCCCGAACCCCAGGGTGACCTCCCCCTCCACCGGCCAGTCCAGGACCCCGCGGAAGTCCTGGATCGGCGTTCCGGACAGGGAACGCGGGGCCCGGCCGTAGAGGGCGTCCAGGAGGTTCGAGAGCTTGCGCTCCTTGTCGACCAGGTCTTCGGCCCGCGCGGCGAGCTCCCGGCGCTCGGACCGGGCCCGGGCGAGCAGCCGGGCCTGCCGGCTCCGGGCGGCTGCGAGCTGCCGGTGCCGGCTCTCGGCCTCGGCGAGCCATCGCTCCACCTCCCGGCGCTCGCCCTCCAGGCGCTGGCGCTGGGCGACGAGGGCCTCCCGGGCCTCGACGTAGCGCCCCACGGCCCGGGCGTCGCGGCGGACCAGGAACCGGAGGAGGCGCAGCGCCGCCGGCAGGTCGGCCCCCGGCTCGACGGAGAGGATCAGCCGCAACGGCCCGTGGCGCCCCAGGCGGTAGAGACCGCTCAGGCGCCGCCGGAGCGAAGCGCGGGCGGTACCGAGCTCGCCCTCCAAACGCGCCACCTCCTCCTCGGCCCGGGCCACCCGCTCCTCCGCCAGCTCCCGCGCGGCGGCGGCCTCCGCCACCCGGCGTTCCTGCAGGTCGAGGTCGAGCTCCGCCGCCTCCAGCCGCTGAGCCAGGGTGCGTTCTTGGTCCCGGGCCCGGGAGACCTCCTCCTCGAGCCGGTCGATCTGGCGCCGGATCTCCGCCAGGTCCCGCTCCCGGGGGGAGACCGGCTCGCCGGACGGCGCCCCGGCCGACTGCGCGACCAGGAGCGTGGCGAGCGCCGCCCAGCACAGGGCGGTCGCGGCGGGCAGGGCGACGGCGCGGCGAGAGCAGGACATCCGCTCCGGATGCTACCGCCTCCCGGCTCAGGACCGCCGGGCGGACACGAGGTCCGCCCCTGCACGCCTCCGGGGCCGGCCCGGGCTAGCCGCCAGCGCCGACCGGGGCGGAGGGCCCACGCCGACCGGAGTCTCCGTCGACGACCGGACCGCCCTATCGCCGCCGGAGCCCCTCAAAAACTCTTCAGCGCCTCGTCCTCGGTGTCGTAGACGTCGAACACGGTGATGAGCTGGGTGATCTGGAGGATGTCCGCCACCTTCGGCGGCAGGTTCACGAGCTTCAGCTTGCCGCCGCGGTTGGTGACGGTGG
>JBKHJP010000224.1:0-7272 GCA_046538065.1 Thermoanaerobaculia bacterium
CCGGCTGGCCGTGGACCAGGTTCTTCGACGAGATGAACTCCATCGCCACCACGCCCACGCCGCCGATGCGGCGGACGATCCGGCGGAAGTCCCGGTCCGTCACCCCGGCCATGGGAGCCAGGAGGAGCGGCGGGTCGACGGGGAGGCGGCCGATGCGGAGCACCGGCCGATGCTACCCCCCTCGGGGACGCCCCCGCCAGCGGGCCGTGCCGCCTGGGGATACACTCCCCGCCCGTGATCACCGATCAGCCAGAGCGCCACGTCCGGGTGGCGGCGGACCCCGACCGGGCGCTGAAGGCGGTGCGCGACGCCGCGGACGACTGGACCGCCGCATGGGAGCCGGGGATCTCCGGCGGGCGCGTGGAGCTGCCGGTCTCCGCGGGGCTGCGCCACGGCCGCCTGACCGGCCGGGTGGACGTGGCCTCCGCCGGCGGAGGGCACACCGACGTCGTCCTCCACCCCGAGCGCACGGAGTACCGGCTCTGGCTCCCCGCCGTGGCGGTGCTCCTCATCGCCGCCGCCGGCGGCGCCCTCACCGTCCTCTGGCCCTTCTACCCGGAGCTCCTCCCCCTGGCCCCCTTCGGCGCCGTCTTCGCCCTGGTGGGCTGGTTCCTGGTCATCAGCCGCCTCCAGAACCGCGGACCCCAGGAGTTCCTGGAGCTGGTGGCCCTCCACGCCGGGGAGACCGGCGACGACGAGGAGGCCTCCGAGGAACAGACCCTGTAGGGGAGGAGCTCGCCTCCTCCCCGGGTAAGGTGACCTCCTCAGCTCGGGAGGAGCGTGCCTCCTCCCGGGTTCCTGCAGCGTTCCCGGGCTCGGGAGGAGGCAAGCTCCTCCCCTACACGCACCCGGGGTGATCGGCCACGCCAGCCACCAGCCGACGGTGAAGGAGCCGGGGCGGGAGCGCTCCCCTCCGGGGAGCTTGAAGGCCGCGCCGCCCTCGATCCTGACGGCGTGCACGTCTGCCAGGCGCGCGGCCTGAACGCAGGAGCGAGCCCCCGCCCCATCTCCCGACCAGCGAGGCTCCGGTCCCCGGAGGGGAGCGCTCCCGCCCCGGCTCCTCCCACCACCCCTCGGAGGCCGCCAAACTGCCACGCCCCGGTGGAATTCGAGCCCCCTCGCCGCAGTTGTACCGTCCGCAGACGGCTCTTTCTCAAGGCGAAGGATGCCTGTCCACGTCGTTGGCCCCGAACGCCATTTCGGGGGCGCACTGGATTCGACGGGGAACAAGGCAGCTCGAAGGTTGCGTGCCGAGTGATCCACTCGTAACAACGGACCAAGATAGTCGCCAACGACAACTTCGCTCTCGCGGCTTAATCAAGCCGTGACGTTCCGGTTGGAGCCCTGATCCACGGCGCCTTCCGGAGCGACGCGAAAGTGGATCGAAGGATCCGGGTAGGGCCCGTGACGGATCCGGATCTTCCACGGGTCTAGCCGGCGCGCGCGGCCGTCCTCTCCCGAGGCGCGACCGGCGAATTTCGATGAGAGGGCTACGCACGTAGACGCTTTCGGGTTGTGTTTCTCGGACGTGGGTTCGATTCCCACCGCCTCCACCAAGTCCGCCACCGCCGGCCCGCTGGTTTTCCTCGGGCCGGCTTTCGTGTATCTGGCACCCCCGGCACCGGACGTGGCGAGGCCGTGAGCCGGCCTTCCGCGCCCGGTCCCCCTCTAGTACCCTTCGGGCCGCCGGAGGGCCGTGCCGGCTGCGACCCCCTTCATCCATCCACCGGCCCCGAGGAGAGACCCCGTGAAAGGCGACCCCAAGGACAAGGGCTTCTCGACCCGTGCGATCCACGCCGGCCAGCCTCCGGATCCCCGGACCGGGGCGGTGGCGGTGCCCATCTACCAGACCTCCACCTACGTCATGGAGGAGCTCGGGCGCCACAAGGGCTACGAGTACGCCCGGGTCCAGAACCCCACCCGGGAGGCCCTGGAGGAAAACGTCGCCTCCCTGGAAGGGGGCCTCGCCGGGCACGCCTACGCCTCCGGGATGTCGGCGACCCAGACGCTCATGACGCTGCTGGCCGCTGGCGACCACACCGTGGCCTCGGCGAACGTCTACGGCGGGACCTTCCGCTTCTTCCACCACATCCTGGAGCGCTACGACCTGGAGTTCTCCTGGGTGGAGACCACCGAGCCGGAGAACGTCCGCCGGGCCCTGACGGACCGGACGCGCCTGATCTACGTGGAGACGCCCACCAACCCACTGATGGCGGTGAGCGACCTCGCCGCCATCGCGGAGATCGCCCGGGAGGCGGGGGTCCTGCTGGCCGTGGACAACACCTTCATGAGCCCCTACTTCCAGCGCCCGCTGGAGCTCGGGGCCCACGTCGTCCTCCACTCCACGACCAAGTTCCTGAACGGCCACAGCGACTCGGTGGGCGGGGTGCTGGTCTCGAGCCGCGAGGAGGAGGCCGAGTGGTTCCGGTTCGTCTCGAAGACCGCCGGCGCCATCCTCTCCCCGTTCGACAGCTTCCTGGTGCTCCGGGGCCTGAAGACCCTCCCCGTTCGCATGGAGCGCCACGAGGCCAGCGCCCGCGCCGTGGCGGAGCTCCTGGACGGCCACCCGAAGGTGGAGCGGGTCCTCTACCCGGGGCTGCCGGAGCACCCCGGCCACGAGCTCCAGAAGCGCCAGGCCACCGGGTTCGGCGCCCTCATCAGCTTCGAGCTGGGGGGCGAGGCCCAGGCGAAGCGCTTCCTCGACCGGGTGGAGGTGATGAGCCTGGCGGAGAGCCTGGGCGGGGTGGAGACCCTCATCTCCCACCCGGCCTCCATGACTCACGCCTCCGTGCCGGAGGCCATGCGGCGGGAGCTGGGAATCACGCCGGGGCTGGTGCGGGTCTCGGTCGGCCTGGAGGACCTGGACGACCTGCTGGGCGACCTGGAGCAGGCGCTCCAGGCGATCTGAGGGTTCCGGCCGAGTCCCCGGCCGAGTCAGAGCTCGGCCGCTTCATGCGTTGGAGGCCGGCCGGGCACCCGTCCTACGCCCCCGCCTCCTCGTCGCCCTCCACCTCCGCGAACGGGACCAGCTCGTCCTCGTCGTCGAAGGGGGCGTCCGGGTCCGTGGAGGCGAAGATCCAGTCCAGGAAGGTCTCGTCGCCCCGGCCCACGTCGAAGGTCAGGATCTCCGGCACGTCGTAGCTGTGAAGCTCGCGGATCGTCTCCGCCACCGCCTCGAACTGGCTCTCCCGGGTCTTGGCGATGAGCAGGAGCTCCTGGTCGCTCGCGACCTTGCCCTGCCAGCGGTAGACGGAGCGCACGCCCGGCACGATGTTGACGCACGCCGCCTGGCGCCGGGCGATGAGCTCCCGGGAGATGAGGCTCGCCTGCTCCTCGGTATCGACGGTGGTCACGATCGCCGTCGCCCGCATGGGGGCAGCGTACTCCAGGGGCGCGGACGGGGTCAAAGCGGACCAGGGACGCCCTGGAACCAAACGCCGGTCGGCGCCGTCTACAAGGGGAGGCGACCTCGCGTTGCATTCAGCCCGACTGGAGAACACATGCCCCGACCCCACCGCCGTCGGCTCCCCTCCCTGACCCTCGTCGGTTCCCTCGCCGCCGTCCCGTGGCTGGCCTGCTCGGACCCGGGCGCGGCGCCCGGTTTCCCGGCTCCCGGAGGGTCGGAGCCGGTGCTCTTCCGCAACGTGGAGGTCCTCTCCATGGCCGGCGAGGACGAGTCCGCACCGGGCCGAAGCGTGCTCGTGCGGGACGGGCGGATCGCGGCGATCGGTTCGGCGGGCGCGGTGACGAAGCCGGAGGGAGCCCGGGTGGTGGACGGCTCGGGAGGGCTCCTGGTGCCGGGCCTCGCGGACCTCCACGTCCACCTGGAGCGTCTCCCCGACCCCCGCTTGCTGGCCCTGTTCCTGGCCCACGGCGTCACCTCCGTGCGGAACATGGACGGGCGGCCTTTCGTCCTCGAATGGCGCCGCCGGATCGAAGCCGGGGAGCTCCTGGGACCGCGGATCGTCACCGCGGGGCCGATCCTGGAGGGACCGGACCCGTTCTGGGACGACACCCGGGTTGTGGACGGCCCCGAGGAGGCCCGGCGGGCTGTGGCGGAGCAGGTAGAGGCAGGCTACGATTTCGTCAAGGTCTACCACACGCTCCAGCCCGATGCGTACCGGGCGGTCCTCGATGCATCGTCCGAGGCCGGCGTGCCTGTGGCGGGGCACGTGCCCGGCGGTGTGCCCTTCGACGAGGTCCTCACCGCTGGGCAGCGATCGATCGAGCACCTGGACGGCTACGTGGACGTGATCGAGGCCGAAGGCTCGCCGCTCCGGGACCGCTGGTCCTGGCTGAAGCTCTACCTCGCCGTGCCGGTGGACACGGAGAGGATCGCCGCGGCGGCCCGGGTCACCGCCGCTGCCGGGGTCTGGAACGTACCGACCCTGACCCAGAAGGCCAAGATCGACCGGCCGGAGGTGGTGACGGGGTGGCTCGAAGACCCCCGGCTTCGCTACCTCCCGGAGGAGCTGGTCGAGCGCTGGGAGCCGGACAACTTCCCTCAGCTCCAGCACCTGGACGAGGCCGATCTCGAAGCCCTCCGGCGGGGCGAGGGGGTCCGCCGGCGCCTGGTGGCCACCCTCCATGAGGCCGGAGCACCGATCGTTACCGGCACCGACACCCCGAACCCCTTCGTCGTGCCCGGCTCCTCCCTCCACGAGGAGATCGAGCGGTTGGCCGCCGCGGGCCTCACGCCCTTCGAAGCGCTGGCCGCCGCCACCTCGGAGGCCGGCCGGTTCCTGGCGGGCGGTGACGAGGTCTCGGACCGTGGGCGGACAGGGACCGTGACCGAGGGAGCCCCGGCGGACCTCGTCCTCCTGGAGGTGAGCCCTCTGGACGAGATCGCCAACACCCGGAAGGTCGCCGGCGTCATGGTCCGGGGCCGGTGGCTCTCCACCGGGCACCTCCAAGACCTCCTCGATTCGCTGGCTCGGGAATGAGCCGTATCGTCTGTCGCCCTCACTCCCAGGTCTCGGTCTCCGGGTCGTAGACGATGACCTTCACCTTGCCGCTCCGGCCGAAGAGGCGCACGGCGGCCAGGTGGGTGCCGTCGGTGAAGTAGAGGGAGCCGGGGGTGGAGGTCCCCGTGGGGCTGAAGGAGGCCATGTCCGAGCGGTTGAAGCGCACCGGGTCGTGGCGCCGGTCGATGCGCCCTCGGCCGCCGGGTGCTCTGGGCGCACGCCCCTCCGGGAAGCCCAGGCGGACGGAGGCCCCGGTGCGCCGCAGGGGGATCGGCTGCTGGAGCCGGGGGTCCACGCCCCGGTCGATGTCACGGCTCCTGACGCCGTCCCCGTCGCCGTCGCCGTACAGGGCCCAGGTCACGGTTTCGCCGTCGGTGTCGAAGCGCACCGCCACGTACACCCGGGAGCGGACGGCGAGCATCCGGGCGCGCTGGAGGATGGCCGCGGCCTCGTGGGCCGCCAGGCTCACCCGCAGGCGGGAGGTGGCGCTCAGCACGGCGGGCACGGCCACGGCGGCCAGCAGGCCCAGGACCGCCAGGACGGCGAGGAGCTCGATCAGGGTGAAGCCCGCGCCGGGGCCGGTGAGGGCCCCGCCGGGCGCACGGCGGGCGTCGTCGACGCCGGGTCGCGATCGCATGGTGATCCTCCTGTGGAGTCGGAAAAGTGAGGAAGGAAGGGAAGGACCCCGGACGGGGCGGAGCGTCCGCCCTGCCCCGCCCGGGGTCCGGCGCCTCAGCGCTGCTCGTCGTCGGCGGGCTGCTCGTCGTCGCTCTGGAGCTCGGACGGACGGACCCGCTCGGCGAGGGTCGTCTCGCCCTCGATCGCCACGAAGTCCTCCAGCAGCTCCAGGGTGCGCTCACCGATGCCCCGGACCAGGAGCAGGTCCTCCTTCGCCTCGAAGGGGCCGTTGTCCTCCCGGAACTCGATGATCCGCCCCGCCAGGGCCGGGCCGATCCGCGGCAGCAGCTCGAGCTGAGCCGTCTCGGCGGTGTTGACGTTGACGACGCCGGACGGCACGGCGAAGGCCGGCGTGGCAGCGGCCAGGGCCAGGAGCACCAGCGCGGCGGCCAGGGCACGGTGGAAGGGGTTGGGGTTCAGGGTCAGGATGGTGTGGGTCATCGTTCGTTCTCCTTTCGGATCGAGTGGTTCTGTCGTTCTGGTTTCGTCGAAGAGGCCTCCGGCCGAGGGGCCGGAGACCGTGTCGCTTCCGTCGAGCGGGGCCCCTCCCGCGGGAGGGACCCCCGGTTGCCTCACCGTTGCTCGTCGGTCGTTCGGTTCCTCGTCGGCTCTCACCTCCTCTCTCCGGTTTCGCGTTCGCGACCGGGAGAGAACAAGGTCCGGGCCAGGTCGCGCCAGGATGCGTAACTCCCGTAAGGGGAACGAGTTAGACGAAATCCCGCCGGGCGGGCCAAAGGCCCGCGCGTCAAAGGATCTGGACAGGATTCGAGGGGGCCGGAGGTCTCAGGGGCTCGGCCAGGCCGGGAGACCAGGGGTCCGAGGGCAGCCCGCAGCCCGTGTCAAAGGATCTGGACGGATGCAAGATCTTTTGACGAACATGCGGGCCTCCCGAGATCCGGGGGAGTTGGACTCGGTGGATCAGCTCTATGGACGCAAGGGTCCATCGGCGTACAGGGACATTCGGGCCCTGCCGAAGACGGGGCCCAAGGGCGGGGAAACGGCCCGGCACAGGTCCGGGCTGGTGTGGACGGTGGACTCCCTGGACGAGCGGGAGGCTAACGAGCCGGCCGCTGCTCGGCGAAGGCCGCGATCTGCGCCTGAATCTCCTCGGCTGATCGTCGAGGGTTGTCTGCCTGCCGGATCGGGCGCCCCACGATCACGTAGTCAGCACCGTTCTCGAACGCCTGGCTGAGAGCCACTACGCGCTTCTGGTCGTCCCGGTCCCACGGCTCCTCTCGATTCCACCCGGGGCGTACGCCGGGGACCAGGATCAGGAAGCGTTCTCCGAATTGGCCGCGCAGCTCCTTGGCCTCCAAGCCGGAGGAGATCACGCCATCGCACCCCAGGGCGAGGGCACGCTTTGCCCGCGAGGTCACCAAGGTCTTGATGTCCACGTCGAGGCCGAGATCCCGCACGTCCTGTCGGTCGAAGCTCGTCAGCACGGTGACGGCGAGCACCTGGACGTCGTTCTTCTCGGCCACGGCGGCCCGCAGGATCTCATCCGTCCCGTGAACGGTGACGAAGGTGACGCCTCGTCCCCGCAGCTGCTTGACGGCGGCCTCGACGGTCCTGGGGATGTCGAAGATCTTGATGTCCACCATGACCTTCTTGTGGCGCTCCACGAGCCAGG
>JBKHJP010000225.1:0-7242 GCA_046538065.1 Thermoanaerobaculia bacterium
GGCTGGTCGGACGGTTTTCCGCAGGGCCCGCGCCTCGGCTCGGGCCTCCCGCGACCGTCGGGGTGTCCGCGCGGGGCGTGGCCCGGGTCGGCCCTCGACGTCCTCCGCCCGGCGCGCCCCCGGCCGCCTCCCACCCCCGGGCCTCCGGAGGCAGCGACCTCGAAGCGCCGGCCGCTTTCGATGCTTCGGCCACCGGCAACTCTACGCGCCGGCGCTGAGCGGAGCCGCGCGCCCGACACTTGTTCCTCCCCGATGCGCGCGGCGCTCGCAGCCGACGGAGGCCCACGCGAGGCTCAGCCACTGAAGGCGTGGAAGGAGCCGGGGCGGGGAGGCTCCCCGCCCCGGCTCCCACCTCGGGCATTCGGGAGGAGACAAGCTCCTCCCCTACACGCGTCGTTCGGTCATTGGAGGCGGGGGCCTACTTCGCCAGGGCGGCCAGGAGCTCGTCCGCGGGGCGGGTGTTCAGGACGTGCCGGGGCTCGAGCCAGGCGCGGCGGGCCTGCTCGACGCCGTTTCAACGAGGGCGAGCCTCCGGCGGCAGCGACCTCGAAGCGCCGGCCGCTTTCGATGCTTCGGCCACCGGCAACTCTACGCGCCGGCGCTGAGCGGAGCCGCGCGCCCGACACTTGTTCCTCCCCGATGCGCGCGGCGCTCGCAGCCGACGGAGGCCCACGCGAGGCTCAGCCACTGAAGGCGTGGAAGGAGCCGGGGCGGGGAGGCTCCCCGCCCCGGCTCCCACCTCGGGCATTCGGGAGGAGACAAGCTCCTCCCCTACACGCGTCGTTCGGTCATTGGAGGCGGGGGCCTACTTCGCCAGGGCGGCCAGGAGCTCGTCCGCGGGGCGGGTGTTCAGGACGTGCCGGGGCTCGAGCCAGGCGCGGCGGGCCTGCTCGACGCCGTAGCGGATCAGGGCCAGCTCCTCCGTGCGGTGGGCGTCGGTGGAGATCACCACCGGGATGCTCAGCTCCCGGGCCCGGATCAGGTGCGTGTCCTTCAAGTCCAGGCGGCTCGGGTGGGCGTTGAGCTCCACGGCCACGTTGTGCTCGGCGCAGGCCTGGAGGACCTTCTCCACGTCGAAGGCGTAGGGCTTGCGCCGCCCCAGGATGCGCCCCGTGGGGTGGGCCAGGATGTTGACCCGGGGGTGGCGCACCGCCCGAAGGATGCGCTCCGTCTGCTCGTCCTCCGGGAGCTCGAAGCGGGAGTGGATCGAGACCAGGACCACGTCGAGGCCGGCGAGGGCCTCGTCGTCCTGATCCAGCGTGCCGTCCGCCAGGATGTCCACCTCCTGGCTCTTGAGCAGGCGGATCTCCGGGTGGCGGGCCTGGACGGCGTCGATCTCCTTCCACTGCTCCCGGAGGCGCCGGGCGTCCAGGCCGCCGGTCATGGCCAGGGACTTCGAGTGGTCGGTCAGCGCCAGGTAGTCGTAGCCCCGCGCGGCGCAGGCCTCGAGCATCTCCTCGATCGAGTCCTTGCCGTCGGACCAGGTGGAGTGCATCTGGAGGTCGCCCCGGAGGTCGCCCTCCTCGAGGACGGGCGGCAGCCGGCCCTCGGCGGCGGCCTCGATCTCGCCCCGGTCCTCCCGGAGCTCCGGCGGGATCCACGGCAGGTCGATGGCGGCGTAGACCTGGTCCTCCTCGGCGCCGGCCACCCGCTCGCCGGCCTGGGGGTCGCGCTCGTGGGCCTTCTCCGGGCGGCCCTTGCGCCCCTCCTCCTCGCGGAAGACGCCGTACTCCGAGACCCGGAGGCCGCGGTCCAGGCCCCGCTGGCGCAGCCGGATGTTGTGCTCCTTGGAGCCGGTGAAGTAGACCAGGGCGGCGCCGTAGCTCTCCGGCGGCACCACCCGGAGGTCCACCTGGAGCCCGGAGGCGAGGACCACGCTGGAGCGGGTCGTGCCGCCCATCTCGACCCGGTCCACCTGGGGGTAGGCGAGGAAGCGCTCCATGACCGGCTCGCCGTCGCTCGCCACGGCCAGGAGGTCGACGTCGCCCACGGTCTCCCGGCGGCGGCGGTAGCTGCCGGCGACCTCCAGGCGCTCGACCTCGGGGCACTGCCGGAGGTGCTCCACGAGGGGTGCCACGTGGTTGTCCGCCTCGAAGAGGGGGACGCGGCTCCGGTGCTGCCGGTACTCCTCGATGCCGGCCAGGATCTTCTGCTCGCTCTTCGCGCCGAAGCCGTCCAGGGCGGCGACCCTGCCGTCGCGGGCGGCGGCCTCGAGGGCGTCGACGGTCTCGACGCCGAGCTCGTCCCACAGCTTCCGGGCCTTCTTGGGGCCGACGCCGGGCAGGCGCATGAGGTCCACCAGGGTGGCGGGGATCTGTTGGAGGAGGTCGTCGAGGGCCGAGAGCCGGCCGGTTTCGCAGAGCTCCTGGATGTGGCTGGCCATGTCCTTGCCCACGCCGGGGAGCTCGGTGAGGTCCCGGTCCTCGTCGATCCAGCGGGCCAGGGGCTCGGTCTGGGATTCGACGGTGCGGACGGCGTTGCGGTAGGCGCGGACGCGGAAGGGGTTGGCTCCCTGGATCTCCAGGAGGTCGGCGAGCTCGGTGAGGTGGCGGGCGAGGTCGGCGTTGGTCATGAGGGGGGCTCCGGGCCGGTTGTGGCGCGATTGTAGAGGAGGATCTCCGACACGTCGGGAGGGGCGGCGGAGGGAGCGGGGGCTCCCCTCCTGGGACCGGCGCGAGCATCTTGGAGGCTGGAGCGTCGGCTCGCGCCTGCGCTCAGCCCGCGCGCCGGGCGGGCGTGCACTCCTCGTCGGCCGCAAGCGGCGCGGGCTTCGAGCTCCCTGGAGGGGAGCCCCCCGCTCCCTCCGCCTCCTTCGGCGGGTTCGGACTTCCCGATGGACTGACCTGCTGCGGCCCGACCTCGTTGGAGTGCCCTCGAACTCCAGGGCTGCCTTCGCCCTTGACGGCGCACCGCTTTTTAGACCCCGTACGGCCGGAGCCACTGAGTGGAGGCCCGGAGGAGCCCGCCAGGGGAACGTCGAGGACAACGCTCGGGAAGCTGTTCGGAGCCGGGGGTGGGCGGCGGCCGGGTGCGCGCCGGGCGGAGGACGTCGAGGGCCGACCCGGGCCACAACCGATCCGGATACCCAGAGGGCCGCGGGAGGCCCGAGCCGAGGCGCGGGCCCTGCGTTGAACCGTCCGACCAGCCCGCGCCGGTCCGCAGCCCGACGCGCACCCGGCCGCCGCCCGGGAGGGGGCGCCGGTTGCTTCTGCACGTCTGCGCGGGGTCCCGGGCGGGCTCCTCCGGGCCGGAACGATGCCTCGGCCACCCCGTCCGGTCCTCGGAGCCCGGCTCTCTCAGCGACCGTAAGGCCCGGGCGGCGGACCTTACACTTCCACGCCGCGCTCGGCCAGGAGGTCGGCGAAGCCCGACTCGTCCAGGACGGTGACGCCCAGCTCCACCGCCTTGTCGTGCTTCGAGCCCGGGTCCTCGCCGGCCACCACGTAGTCCGTCTTCTTCGACACCGACCCGGTGACCTTCGCCCCGTGGGCCTGGGCCAGCTCCTTGGCCTCGCTCCGGGTGAAGCGCTCCAGGCTGCCGGTGAAGACCATGGTCAGCCCCTCCAGCGGCTGCGGGCCCGCCTCCTCCCGCGGGGGCGGCTCGACCAGCGTCACCCGGCCGTCCAGCAGGCGGTCCAGGACCTCCCGGTGGTGCTCGTCGGCGAAGAAGGCGGTGATCTCCTCCGCCATCCGGGGGCCCACGCCGGGGACCTCCTGGAGCTCCTCCGCGGAGGCGTTGCGGATGGCGTCGAAGGAGCGGAAGTGGTCCGCCAGGTCCCGGGCCGTGGCGGTGCCCACCTCCGGGATGCCCAGGCCGTAGAGGAACCGGTGGAGCTCCACCTCCGAGGAGCGCTCGATGGCCTCCACCAGGTTGCGGGCGGAGAGCTCGGCGAAGCCGGGCAGGGGGCGGGCGTCGTCCTCCGTCAGGTCGAAGAGCTCCGGCAGGGTCCGCACCAGCCCCTTCGAGACCAGCAGGCGGGCGGTCTCGTCCCCCAGGTGCTCGACGTCCAGGGCCCGCCGGGAGCCGAAGTGGACCAGGCGCCCGGCGAGCTGCGCGGGGCACTCGAAGCTGTTGGGGCAGACGCTGAACGGTCCCCGTTCGACGAGCTCGGTGCCGCACGAAGGGCAGCGCTCCGGCATGCGGAACTCCGGGCCCCGCTTCCGGCCGGGCTCGTCGATCCGCTCCAGCACCTGGGGGATCACGTCGCCGGCACGCTGGACCCGGACCAGGTCGCCCTCGCGGACGTCCTTCCGGGCCACCTCCTCCCGGTTGTGGAGGTTCGCCCGGGCGACGGTCACCCCCGAGAGCTCCACCGGCCGGAGCATGGCGATGGGGGTGACCACGCCGGTGCGCCCGACGCTGGGGAAGATCGACATCACCCGGGTGACCTCCTTGCGCGCCGGGAACTTGAAGGCATAGGCCCAGCGCGGGTGGTGGGAGGTGGCCCCCAGGCGCTCCCGGGCCTCCAGGTCGTCGAGCTTCACCACGACGCCGTCGATCTCGTACTCCAGGTCGTCGCGGCGTTCCAGCAGGTCCCGGTGGTAGTCCACGACCTCGTCCACCGAGGCGATGCCGGTGCGGTTCAGCCGGTTGACCCGGAAGCCCCACTCCCGGAGCCGTTCGAAGACCTCCGCCTGGCTCTCCGGGGCGTCGCCGTCGCCCCAGTCGCCGTCCAGGACGTCGTAGGCGTAGAGGTCCAGGGGCCGCGCGTCGGTGATCTGGGGGTCGAGCTGGCGGAGCGACCCGGCGGCGGAGTTCCGGGGGTTGGCGTAGGGTTCCTTGCCGTCGGACAGGAGGCGCTCGTTCAGCGTCTCGAAGTCCCGGATGGGCATGAAGACCTCACCCCGGACGGCCACCAGGGGCGGCACCGGGTGGTCGCCGTCCTCTCGGAGGGTGAGGGGGACCGAGGGGATGGTCCGGAGGTTCTCGGTCACCCCCTCGCCGCGCCAGCCGTCCCCCCGGGTGGAGCCCCGGGCGAGGCGGCCCTCCTCGTAGACCAGCTCGACGGAGGCGCCGTCCAGCTTCGGCTCCAGGGCGTAGCGGACGTCGGCGTCCTCCCCCAGGGCCTTGCGGACCCGCTCGTCGAAGCGCCGGAGCTGGGCCTCCTCGGAGGACGAGTCCAGGCTGAGCATCGGCGCCCTGTGCTCGACGGTGGGGAACTGGTCCAGGGGCTGGCCCGCGACCCGCTGGGTAGGCGAGTCCGGGGTGACCAGCTCCGGAAAGCGCTCCTCGAGCTCCTGGAGCTCCCGGAAGAGGGCGTCGTACGCCTCGTCCGAGACTTCCGGGGCGTCCTGGACGTAGTAGAGGTAGTCGTGGTGCCGGATCTGGCTCCGGAGGCCGGCGATCCGTTCGGCCGCCTCCTCCTCGTCGTGCGGGCGCCGGGGGCTCATGGGGGGAGAAAGCTAGCACAGGGAGTCCCCGGATCCGAGGTGCTGGCGGCCCCCTCGCCGGCGGCGCTCGGGGCTCGTCCCGGGGGAGGCGGGGATGCGGCGAAACGTGCCTTTTGACGGGGGTTTCGCACCGGACGGAGCGCACCGGAGCGAAAAATCGTGCTCTGGAATGGAATTCTTGCCCGGCAGCTTGTATTGTTCGTTCCCCATGGTCGTAGCGGTCGAGGAACTCTCCGCCGGGGAGAGGCGCGGCCGTCCGGAGCTCCACCGGGCGGGCTCTCGTTTCCCGGCTTCCCACGACGTCTCGGGCGCGGGCTCTCCGCTCGCCGCCACGGGCGCCCGGGGGGCGTGCCTCCCGGGGCCTTCAGGGTGCCCGCAGGACCACCACCACCACTTTGTCGCCGTCCGGGGCGCCCGGCGCCAGGGCGCTCGAGCCCAGGGGCAAGACCCCCATCCGCTCCAGGGGGACGTCCTTCTCCCGGTGGAGGTAGCGACGGGCCGCCTCGGCCCGGAGATGGCTGAGGCGCCGGTCTCGCGCCTCGCCGGCCGCGGTGTCCGCGTGCCCTTGGAGGTCCACGTAGTAGTCGGTCTCGCCCGCGAGGAGCCGGCGGTGGACCCGGTCCAGGGTGGCCCGGGCGCCGGAGGTCAGGGCCGCCGCTCCGGGGGCGAAGCCCAGCTCCACGACGCTGTCGGCCCGGTCCTGGGGCGTCGCCTCCGCCAGGACCACCCGCTCGATCGCCTCTTCCGCCCGTCGGGTGGCGTCGGCCCCGGAGGGCTCGCCGCCGCCTCCCCAGGCGAACCAGGCCGGTCCGGCGGCCAGGGCCGCAACGGCCAGGCAGAGGGCTGGGGTGAATCGGCGCAGGGGCATGGTCACGGGGTCGGGCTCCCTTCGGCCATGGGGAGGAGCAAGGTCGGTGCCAGCCTCCGGGCCTCCGGGCCGCAGGCGGGAGGTGGCGCATGAACCGCCGGGAGCTCCTCAAGGGCGGCCTGCTGGCCGGTGCCGGCCTGGTCGCCGGACCCATGCTCAACCTGGGGCGCGTGCGCCTCCACGGCCTCCAGCCCGTGGAGGTCTCCACGGCAGCCGCCGACGTGGTTCTGGGCACCGACGTCATCGACATGCTGGGGCTGCTGACCCTGGACTGGCCGAAGCTCTTCCGGTGGCACCGGAAGCCGGAGGAGTTCCAGGAGGCGGACTTCCGCCACCTGGAGATGTGGGGCACGAACGTGGTCCACCCGGCGGTGGAGACCAGCGCCCGCGACCCGTACTCGGCGGCCATGCGCTGGATGTCCGGCTGGAACCACCTGCTCTCGTCGCGGACCTGCTTCCTCTCCCGGATCGAGCGGCCGGCGGATCTGGAGCGCGACGCCCTCCAGGGGCGGATCGGCGTGATGGTGGGGTTCCAGAACGCCAACCACTTCCGCACGGTGGACGACGTCCAGGCCTTCCACGCGCTGGGCCAGCGCGTCTCCCAGCTCACCTACAACGAGCGCAATCGCCTGGGGAGCGGCTGCCACCGCCAAGACAAGGGCCTGACCCCCTTCGGCGCCGGGATCGTGGCCGAGATGGACCGCGTGGGCATGGCGATCGACGTCTCCCACTGCGGCGAGCGGACCAGCCAGGACGCCATCGCGGCCTCGAAGCGCCCGGTCCTGGTGACCCACGCCAACTGCCTGGCCCTCAACCCCCGCCAGCCCCGGTGCAAGTCGGACGAGGTGATCCGGCGCATGGCGGCCACCGGCGGGGTGATGGGGATCACCATGGTGAAGTCGTTCGTCGGGCCCGGCCGGCCGGACGTCGACGACCTGCTGGACCACTTCGACCACGTGGCCCGGCTGGTGGGGGTGGAGCACG
>JBKHJP010000226.1:0-7239 GCA_046538065.1 Thermoanaerobaculia bacterium
GAGTGGACGTTGACGTAGACCGAGCCGTCCCGGATCGCCCGGACGACCTCGTCGAGCTCCCCGGGGTCGATCCCCTGGTCCGCGGGGCCGATGACGTCGGCGGCGGAGACGCTCCCGGAGATCGTTGCCGGAGCCGGCGGGCAGGGCTGGGTGCCCGCGGGGCCGTTGTTCAGGTTGGTGCACAGGAAGATGGAGACGCCTCCGTTGACGCCGCGCTGGCCCAGGTGCAGGTGGGCCTGGGCGACCATGCCTTCCAGGTCGGCATAGCTCAGCTCGTAGCTGAGCTCGTCGCCGTCGCGGCTCAGGGTGGCCCGGAACGTGCCGTTGCCGGTGGTGGACAGGGCCGGGACCTCTTCGAACCCGTCGAGCTCGGCGCGGACCTGGCGGGGCTGGGCGCCGGCGTCGGCGGCCGTCCAGGCGGCGAGTGCCAGGACGAGGGCGGGGATCGCGAGCGTTCTCGTCATCGAAACTGCCTCCTTCAGTGGAAATCCTGCATCGAAAGGTCGCCCGGCGCCGTCGTCCGGCACCCGGCGGAGAACGAGAGCCCCCCGATGCAGGATGCGTTCCGGCGCCGCCGGACACACCCCTGGGTCGATGCCACGGCGCCTCCTCGCAAGGTCCCTCGAAGCTCTGGTAACGCCCCGTGCTAGTGTCGTGTACATGGGGCGGGATCAAAATTTCATGAGCACCATCTCTGCAGCGGCGCCGACGTGGGGCGCAATCGGCCTGGTCCCCGTGGAGCTCGCCCCCTGAGGGCCCGGCGCGACAGCTCCCCTGGTGCCGGACCGGAGGCCGCCCCGCCGGAGTTGATGGTCGGGGTGGGCGCCTCCGCCGGCGGGCTGGAGGCTTGCCAGCGGCTGCTGAAGGGGGCTCCCACCGACGCCGGGCTGGCGTTCGTCATCGTGCTCCACCTCTCGCCGGAGGAGGAGAGCCACGTGGCGGAGATCCTCCAGCGGACGACCGCCATGACGGTGACCCAGGTGGCGGGGGACGAGCGGGTGGAGCGCGACCACGTCTACGTCATCGCGCCCGGGACCTCCCTCGGCATCCGGGACGGCGCTCTGGCGGCCGGCGCGCCCGTCGAGCCGCACTTCCGGGCCAGGCCGGTCAACTCCTTCTTCAGCGCTCTGGCCGCCGACCGCGGGGCGGGCTGCGCCGGCGTCGTGCTCTCGGGTACCGGGGACGACGGCTCCGCCGGCCTGGAAGCGGTTTCCGCTGCCGGGGGCCTGTGCCTGGTCCAGGACGCCGGCACGGCCGGCTACGACGGCATGCCCCGGAGCGCCGTCGACACCGGGGTCGCCGACGCGGTGGTGCCCCCCGAGGAGATGGGGGCGATCCTCGGCCGCTTCGCCGCAGACCCCGCGAGCCGGCCGGCGCGGCGCAGAGAGGAGGATGGCGAGGGCACGGCCGCCGGAGCCGGGCCGCTGGCGCCGGCCGGACCGGAGTCAGCGGCGGCTGGCCGGGCCGCTTCGTCCCGCGACGGCCTCGCCGAGGTCCTGGAGGTCCTCGGCACCCAGTATCGCGTCGACTTCCGCGATTACAAGCGGGGGACGCTGCGGCGCCGGGCGGAGCGGCGCATCAGCTTCCACGGCCTGTCCGACTGGCGGGAGTACCTCGACTTCCTGGCGGCCCATCCCGAGGAGGTCGAGGCCCTCTACCGGGACCTCCTCATCGGGGTGACCAGCTTCTTCCGGGACACCGGCGAATGGGAGCTCTTCGCCCGCGAGGTCGCGCCGGCGCTGGTCTCGGAGCGGGGTGAAGCCTCCGCCGTGCGCGCCTGGTCGGCGGGGTGTGCCACGGGCGAGGAAGCGTACGGCCTCGCGATGGTCCTCCTCGAGCACCTCGATCACCCCGACGCCGCGGGGCGCCGTGTCGAGGTCAAGGTCTTCGCCTCCGACGCGAGCCCCGGGGCGCTGGAGATCGCGCGGCGGGGGCGGTATCCCGCGTTCATCGCCGACCAGGTTTCCGCGGAACGCCTGGAACGGTTCTTCCGGCCCTGCGCGGAGGGCTTCGAGGTCACGAACGAGCTGCGCGGGGCGGTGACCTTCGCTGCCCACGACCTCCTGTCGGACCCGCCGTTTCCCAACCTGGACCTGATCGCCTGCCGCAACGTGCTGATCTACCTCGAGCCGCTGGCGCAGGAGCGCCTCCTCGAGCGCTTCCATTTCGCGCTGCGGCCCGGTGGGACCCTGTGGCTCGGCACCGCCGAGACCATCGGCCGGCGCACGGACCTGTTCACGCCGGCTCCCGGCAACCATCGGATCTATCGTGCGACCCGGACCGGTCCGGCCCTGGGCTACTCCCTGGCGTCGGGGCGGGGGCGGGGCGGCGAGACGAAGCCGGTGCCGCCGGCGGCGCCGAGGCCGCCGGAGGGGGCCACGCCGGTCTCCAAGGCCCCGCGGTTGATCGAGAAGCTGGTGCTCCGGCGCTACACCACACCCTGCGTCGTGGTGGGCCATGGGCTCGAGATCCTCTACTTCTTCGGCCCGACGGAGCGGTACCTCCAGCGGCCTTCGGGCGAGGTCCGGATGGACTTGCTCTCGTGGGTGCGGCCCGAGCTCTACGCGAAGCTGCGCCTGGGCCTCGCCGAGGCCCGCGAAGGGCGCCGGCCGGTGACCCTGACGGGCATGCGGCTGGAGAGCTCCACCGATGCCACGCGGGTGGAGATCACCATCGAGCCGATCTCCGCCGGTGTGCGCTCGAACGGCCTGCTCCTGGTGGCCTTCCGGGACGTGCCGCAACCCACCGCCGTGTTTCGCGCCGGGGGCGAAGCCCAGGGCGACGCGAAGGGGCGGGAGCGTGCCGTGTCCGTCCAGCGCCAAGAGGAGCTCCAGGAGACGAGGGAGCAGCTCCGGACGGCGGTGGACCAGCTCAGGACGGCCTCCGAGGAGCACAGCGCGAGCTACGAGGAGCTCCTCTCCCTCAACGAAGAGCTCCAGGCCACCAACGAGGAGCTGGAGGCGTCGAAAGAGGAGCTGCAGTCCCTCAACGAGGAGCTGACCACCACCAACCGCCAGCTCGAAGAGCGGAACCAGGAGCTGCGCACCCTCACCTCGGACCTGGACAACCTGTTGAGCAGTGCCCGGGTCCCCACCGTCTTCCTGGATCGCGAGCTGCGGGTCCGGCGCTTCACTCCCGCGACCACCGAGGTCCTGCGCATCGGTCCGGGCGACGTCGGCCGGCCCATCGAGGACCTCGGCCTGAAGGTCCGCGACGAGCGCCTGCTCGCCGACGCTCAGCGGGTGCTCGAGGACTCCACGACCGTCGAGGTGGAGGTGGGCGGCGAGGACGAGCGCTGGTTCTTCCGTCGGATCCTCCCCTACCGGACCGCCGCCGGAACGGTCGACGGAGTCTGCCTGACGTTCCACGAGGTCACGGCCCTCAAGCAGGCGGCGGAGGAGAGCGAGTTCGCCCGCCTCTACGCCGAGGCCATCATCCGCACCTCGCGCACACCCCTGCTCGTCCTCGACATGGAGTACCGCATCGTGTCGGCGAACCAGGCGTTCTCCGAGACCTTCGAGGTCGGCGAGGAGGAGGTCGTGGGCCGGCGCCTCCACGAGGTGGGTGACGGCCAGTGGGACATTCCCAGGGTGCAGGCCTTGCTGGAGGAGGCTCCGTTGCACGGGGCCCGGGGGATCCGCGACTACGACGTGGAGCACCTGTTCAAGCGGATCGGCTGGCGCAGCATGAGGCTCAACGCCGACGTGATGTCCCGCGCCGGCCGCGCCGACCTGATCCTGGTCTCCATCGAGGACGTGACCGACCTGCGCAAGGCCCAGATGGCGGCCCAGAGTCGCGCCGACGAGCTGGCGGAAGAGCACCGGCGCAAGGACGAGTTCCTGGCCATGCTCGGTCACGAGCTGCGCAACCCCCTCGCGGCCATCGCCACCGGGATCGAGCTCCTGGAGCGGCCCGGCGCGGAGACCGTGGAGGCGACGCGCACCATGATGGCCCGGCAGACCGGGCGCATCTCCTCCATGCTCGACCAGCTCCTCAACGTGGCGCGGGTCATCTCCGGCAAGCTCGAGCTGGCGCGAGAGCCCACTGACGTCGCCGGGGCGGCGGAGGCGGCGGTGGAGAGCGTGAAGCCGCAGATCGACGCGGCGGGCCAGGAGCTCATCGTCTCGTTGCCCCCGCCGGACGAAGCCCTGGTCCAGGGCGATGCGATGCGCCTCGCCCAGGTGGCGGAAAACCTTCTCACCAACGCGGTCAAGTACACGGACGCCGGGGGCCGGATCTGGCTCACCGTCGAAACGGCGGACGACACGATCGAGCTCTCGGTCCGCGACACCGGCATCGGCGTGGAGCCCGGTCTGCTGGCGCACATCTTCGACCTGTTCACGCAGGCGCCTTCCAGCACCGACCGCACGAACGGAGGCCTGGGCCTCGGCCTGCCCCTCGTCCGCAACATCGTGCAGATGCACGGCGGGAGCGTCGAGGCGTTCAGCGGTGGGGTCGGCAAGGGCACGGAGGTGGTGGTGACCCTGCCCCGCCTCCTCGAGGGGCGGGGGGTCGCGGGGCCCGCGGTAAAGGCCGAGGCCGCGTCTGCGCCTAGGGAGACCCACAAGATCCTGGTCGTCGACGACGAGGCGGACGCCGCCGGGGCGCTGGTGGAGCTCCTCACCCGGAAGGGGCACACCGCCCGGTCCGTGGCGGACGGGGAGAGCGCCCTGGCGCTCGTGGAGACGTTCGAGCCCGAGGTCGTGCTCCTCGACCTGGGGCTGCCCGGGATGGACGGCTACGAGGTGGCCCGCGAGCTCCGTGCGCGCCTCGGCGGGAGCGCCATGCTCGTCGCCCTCACCGGGTACCGGGAGGACCCGGCTCGCCTGAAGGAGGCCGGCATCGACGCTCACCTGCTCAAGCCCATAGGCCTGGAGAAGTTGTTTGCGCTGATGGCCGCCCTCGAACAGAGGGGCGAGGATCCTCCCCGGCCCCCGGCCGATCCGGCCGATCCGGCCGGTCCGGCCGAGTCCACCGAGCGGTAAGCCCCGGCCCCGGTTCCCCGCGGCTTGCCAGCCTCGCCCCGTGAGCCGACGGGGCCGGGGGAGCATCGTTGCCCGGAGCCACTCCCGCCGACCCGCCCTGATGGTCTGAGCAGAGCCCCGTCAGTCCTGTTCAGGAATGCCGGTGTCCCGGGTCGCTTTCGGGGTCGGCGCGGCGAGGTCTGACCTGCTCGGCCTGCTCGGGCTGTGCGGCACCTCGGGGAGCCAGTCGCTGAACGTTTCGCCGTAGATGTGCCAGATGCTGACGAAGAGCGCCGCGACGATGGGACCGACGATGAACCCGACGGCCCCGAAGAGGAAGATCCCCCCGAGGGTGCTCAGCAGGATGAGCAGGTCCGACATCCGTGCATCGCGCCCCACGAGCCAGGGCCGCAGGAAGTTGTCGGCCAAGCTCACCACGACGGCGCACCACGCCAGCAGCCCGACCCCGGCGCCGACCTCGCCCAGGAGGAACAGGTAGACGACGGCGGGCACCCAGACCAGCGCCGCGCCCAGGGCCGGGATCACCGAGAGCACGACCATCACCGTGCCCCAGAACGCCGGCCCGGGAACTCCGGTCGCCCAGAAACCGAGCCCCGCCAGGAAACCCTGGATGATGCCGATGAGGAGCGAGCCCCTGAGCGTGGCCCGCGTGACGGAGATGAAGCGCTCGAGCAGGGCCGCCTCCTCCTTCGGATCGAGGGGGACGTAGAAGAGGATCCTGCGCAGGATGGCGGGGCCGTCGACCAGGAAGAAGAACATCGCGTAGAGGAGGATGAAGATCTGTAGCAAGAAGTTCAGGGTCCCCCGGGTCGCGGCGGCGACCTTGCCCATGAGGGCACCGCCGGTGCGGCCCGCCACCTCGCCGAACTGCTCCGCCAGCTCCCCCGACTCCGGGAGGAGCCGATCGACGAAGGGGAGCCGCTCGACCATGGAGCGCAGGTCTTCCAGGCGGTCCTCCTGCTCCTCGAACCACTCGCCCGCCCCCTGGCTCACCTGTACGGCTTCGGCCGCCACGACGGTGAGGAAGCCGGCGAGGGGGAGGGCGAAGCCCAGCAGCAGCAGCAGGATGGTCGACACCGAGGCCAGGGTGCGGCGGCCCCGCATCCGGCGGAGGAGCCAGTGGTAGAGCGGGTACGCGAGGCCGGCGAAGACCGCGGCGAGGAGCACCGCCAGGAGGAACCGGCGGATGACCAGCACGAAGAGCAGGGAGATGCCGGCGACGAGGAGGAGGAGGAACCCCTGCCGGAAACGGAGGGCACTGCCCGAGGGCTCGTGGGCGGCTGTCTCTTTCATGACGTCGAGCCTAGCGCGACCGGGCGCCGGAAGCTCGTACGGCCCGCCGCCGGGTCTTCACCGAGCCGCCGGGATCGGGGCACAATACGTGCCGTGGCGACCGGAACGAGCCCCTACGAGCGGATCCTGAAGCTCCTCGACGCGGAGGGCTGCTCCTTCCGGGAGGTCGAGCATCCCCCCGTCCGGACCGCCGAGGAGGCCGCGGAGGTGCGGGGCACGCCCCTCGCCATGGGGGCCAAGGCGATCGTCTTCAAGCTGGACGGAACCTTCCGGGTCCTGGCGCTCTCGGCGGCCCGGGCGCTCCGTTCCCGGTCGCTGCGCAAGGAGCTGGGGGTCCGGCGCACCCGCTTCGCCACGGCCGCGGAGCTAGCGGAGCTCACCGGTCTAGAGCCCGGCATGGTGCCCCCGTTCGGCCGCCCGGTGCTCCCCCTGGAGCTACTGGCCGACCCGTCGCTCCTCGAGCCCCCGGAGATCGCCTTCACCCCCGGCCGCAACGACCGCTCGATCGTCCTCGCCACGGCGGATTGGCTGCGCCTGGCACAGCCCCGCGTCGTGCCCTTCTCACGCGCTCGGGGCTAGGGCCCGGATTCGACCCTGGTCGACGCCACGGTGCGTTACGACTGGCGGGACCTGCGCTTCTCGGTCACGGCCCGGAACCTCTTCGACGACGAGTACGTGGCCTCCTGCTTCGTCCGCGGCGGTGACTTCTGCACCTTCGGAGCGACGCGGAGCGTCACCGGGAGCGTCCGGTTCCGCTGGTAGCGGCCCGGTGACGACGGAGGAGCCCGGAGGAGGAACCCGACGTGACGCGACGCACGATCAAGGCCTGGTACCTGGTCCACAAGTGGACGAGCCTGGTGTCCATGGTGTTTCTGCTGCTCCTGTGCGTGACCGGGCTCCCCCTCATCTTCCACCACGAGATCGACCACGCCCTGGGCTACAGCGTGGAGGCGCCGGAGCT
>JBKHJP010000227.1:0-7236 GCA_046538065.1 Thermoanaerobaculia bacterium
TCCCGCTCGGAACAGGAGACGTACGGGGCTTGACACAGGGGCCTCAAATGGGTGCCGTAAGTCCTTCGCCGAGCGCAGCTTCCCCCTCCCGCTCGGAACAGGAGACGTACGGGGCTTGACACAGGGGCCTCAAATGGGTGGACTGTCTATGGTTCTGGCGAGGTTCCTCCACTGCACTGCGCTCCGCTCCCTTCGACTCGCTGCGCTCGCTCAGGGCGGTGCGGGACCGCAAGGCTGGTTGTGCGTGCTCCCGCTCGGACCAGGAAGACCCGCCAGGTCCGGAGACACGACCCCGTCCGCTACCCCGGCGGGAGCGTCACCCGGAAGACCGCTCCGCCCTCCGGGTGGTCGCCGACCTCGATGGCGCCGCCGTGGAGGGTGACGATGCGGCGGGCGACGGCCAGGCCCAGGCCGGTGCCCCGGGTGCGGGTGGTGTAGAAGGGCTCGAAGATGCGCTCCCGGTCCGCCGGGGGTACACCCTCGCCCCGGTCGCGGACCCGGAAGACCAGGGCCCCGTCCTCCGCCGCCACCGAGGCGGTGGCGGGCCCGCCGTCGGGGGAGGCCTGGAGGGCGTTGCGGAGCAGGTTCGCCAGGGCCTGCTGGAGGAGGTGCGGGTCCAGGGACCAGGCGCCGGGGGCGCCCTCCGGCGCCAGCTCGACCCGCCCGCCGTCCACGTCCCGGGCGGCGGCGGCCAGGACGTCCGCCGGCGCCACGCTGCGCCGCTCCAGGTGCTTCGAGCGGACGAAGCTCAGGAGGTCGGCGGAGAGCTCCTCCAGCCGGCGGGCCTCGTCCACCACCCGGTCGGCCTTCTCCCGGTCGATGGTGCCGGGGGCCAGGCGCTCCGCCAGGAGCTGGGCATGGCCCTTCATGGAGGCCAGGGGGTTTCTGATCTCGTGGGCCAGGACCGCCGCCATCTCGCCCAGGGACGCCAGGCGCCGGTCCCGCTCCATGGCCGCCTTCAGGCGCTCCTCCCGGAGCGAGAAGCGCCACAGGATCAGGGCCACCACCACCAGGGCCAGCGACGCCGCCCCGCCGATTCCCAGGCTCCGGAGCGCCCCGTGCTCCAGCTCCTCGCGCATGAGGGGCTCGAACTCCACCAGGACGGGGTGGCGGAAGGGCTCCCCCGGCTCCGAAGGGCTCTCCGGCCGCGGCGCCCCCCGGCTCATGCGGATCCGGTCGCCGGTCTCCACCACCTCGTGGGCATGGGTGGTGAGAAGGGCCTGGCGCAGGGCTTCCGGCCCTTCGGCCAGACACTCTCCCACGACCTGCACCGGCCCGCCGTCCCGGCCGAAGACCGCGATGCAGCGCAGGCCCTCCGGGCTCTGCTCCCGCAGGATGGCCTCCAGGAACTCCCGGTCCGGGCGCTCCCGGGCGTGGTGGGAGAGGGAGTCGAGGATCGCGTCCCCCTGGCCCCAGACCAGGGTGACCAGCACGTCCCGGACCGAAACGTAGGTGGCGACCAGGGTCGCCACCAGGGCGGCGCTCAGCAGCAGCGGGACGAGGACCAGGGCGAGGCGTGCGCGGCGCATGGGCTGGGCGGGGCGATGCTACCGCCGGCGGTCTCCGGCGCGTCGGTGCCGTCGCTCCGGGCCGGGGCGGGCACGGCTCACGCCGTGGCGGCCCGGTCCTCCGGCCGGGGCTCCTCGCCCCGGGCCCGGGTGAACCAGCGGCTCGCCCGCACCCGGGCCATGGCACCGGTGGCGGTGCTGTAGGTCACCGGGATCAGGACCAGGGTCACGAAGGTGGAGGCCAGGAGCCCGCCGATCACCACCCGGGCCAGGGAGGCCTGGATCTCCGCGCCCACACCGAGGCCGATGGCCAGCGGCAGCAGGCCCAGCACCGTGGTGGCCGTGGTCATGAGGATGGGCCGCAGGCGGAGCCGCCCCGCCTCGATCACCGCGTCCGCCGCCCCCATCTGGTAGTCGCGGCGCAGCAGGTTGATGGCGTCCACCAGCACGATGGCGTTGTTGACCACGATGCCGATGAGCATCACCAGCCCCATGACGCTCTGGAGGTTGAGGGTGGTGCCGGTCAGGAGCAGGGTCGGAACCACCCCCACCAGGGCCATGGGCACCGAGACCATGACGATGAGCGGGTCCAGGAAGCGCTCGAACTGGGCCGCCATGAGCATGTAGACCAGGACCAGGGCCATGACGATGGCCACGAGGAAGTCCCGCCGGGCCCGCTGCTGCTCCAGGTACTGGCCGCCGAAGAGGAGGGAGAAGCCCTCCGGCATGGACAGGCCGGCCAGCGCTTCGCGCACGCTGTCCACGGCGTCCCCCAGGGCCACGCCGCTCTCGAGGTTGGCCGTCACGTAGGTCACCCGCTGGCCGTCCACCCGGTCGATCTCCACCGGGCCCCGGGCCCGCTGCCGATCCACCACGGCGGACAGGGGGATGATCGCTCCCGCCGGCGTCCGGAGGGAGACGTTGCCCAGGTCCTCGCCGCTCAACCGGTCCTCCGGGCGCAGGCGCACCCGGATGGGGAACTCGTCGCCGCCCTCGCGGAAGCGCCCGGCCTCGAGGCCGCCCACGTTGGCCAGCAGGGTCCGGCCCACCTCCTGCACCGACAACCCGAGCTCCGCGATGCGCTCCCGGTCCAGGGCCAGGCGATCCTCCGGGCGCCCTTCCCGGCGGCTCACCCGGACGTCCGCGACCCCGGGGACCGTCTCCATCCGCCGGCGGATCTCGGCGGCCACCCGGTCGGCCCGCTCCAGGTCGTAGCCCCGGAGCTCGAGCTCCACCTCGTCGCCGCCGCCGCCGGAGCTGAAGATCCGCGACAGGATCCACATGCCCTGCTGGGCGTCCACGTCCACCTCGGCCCCGGGGATTTCCCCTTCCACCGCCTCGCGGATCCGGTCGGCCATCTCTTCGCTGTTCATGGTGCGTTCGCGCTGGGGCACGAGCTTCAGCTCCACGGCGGCGCTGTCGCCCCGGACCTCCACGGAGGTCAGGTTGACGTCCTCCACCGGCATGACCTCGGTGACCTTGCGCTCCAGCTCCTCCACGTAGGCCCGGGCCACGGAGATGTTCGTGCCCCGGGCCATGTCCAGGGAGATGTCGATCTCGTCGGCGTGGGTGGGCGGCGCGAGCTCCACCGGAATCAGCGGCCAGAGCGCCAGGACCACGGCCAGGAGCACCCCGGTGACCAGGAAGACCCACCCCCGGTGGCGGATGGCGCTCCCGAGCCGTCCCGTGTACCAGGTCTCCAGGCCCTTGAAGAACCGGGCCCCCCGGGAGCGCTCCTGCTCTTCGGCGGAGCGCACCTTCAGGAACCGCGACGCCAGCATGGGCACCAGGGTCAGCGCCACCAGGAGCGAGCACGCCAGGGCGAAGACCACCACCAGGGCCAGCGCCTGGAAGAGGGCGCCGCTGGTGGTGGTGGTAAAGACCACGGGGAGGAAGATGACGCAGGTGGTGAGGGTGGAGGCGACGATCGCCCCCGCCACCTCCCGGGTGCCCACGCGGGCCGCGTCCACCTGGTGGGCGTCGTCCTCCTCCCGTTTGCGGACGATGGACTCCAGGACCACGATGGCGTTGTCCACGATCAGGCCCACTCCCAGGGCCAGGCCGCCGAAGGTCATCTGGTTGAGCGTCAGCCCACCGAAGTAGAGCAGGCCGAAGGTGGCGATGACCGAGATCGGGATGGCCAGGGCGATGATGACGGTGGAGGTGTGGTTGCGCAGGAAGAGGTACAGGACGAAGACCGCCAGCAGGCCGCCCCAGACGGCGGACGTGCGGACGTTGTCGATGGACTGGCGGATGAACTCGCTCTGGTCTTCCACCACGGCGAGGCGGAGGTCGTCCCGGTCCCGGTTGATCCGCTCCGCCTCCTGGCGGACCCTCCGGGCGACCTCCACGGTGTTCGCACCGCTCTGCTTCTGGACCCCCAGCGAGATCGCCGGCACGCCGTTCATCTCCACCAGGTAGCCCACGTCCTCGTAGCCGTCCACGACCTCGGCCACGTCCTCGACCCGGATGGGCATGCCGTCCTGCCGGGTGATGACGGTGCGGGCGACCTGCTCCACCGTCTCGTACTCGCCCATGGCCCGGACGTAGAGGTCGGAAAAGCCGCTCTTGACGTCGCCGGCGGGCAGGGTGACGTTCTCCGACTCCAGGGCCTGCTCCACGTCCAGGGCGGTCAGGCCGGCGGCCTTCAGGCGGTCGCGCTGGAGGTTCACCCGGATCTCCCGGTTGACGCCGCCCCGGATCTCCAGGGCCCCCACGCCGGGGATCTGGTCGAAGCGCTGGGCGAGCTCCTCCTCCAGGATGCGGGTGAGCTCCACCAGGGGCCGGCTCGAGGTGGCGGCGAGGTTGATCACCTCCACCCGGTCCAGGTCGAACTTGAAGATCCGGGGGGTGTCCGCCTCGTCGGGTAGCTCGTCGCGGAGCTCGTCGAGGGCCGCCCGCAGGTCGTTGGCCGCCTCGTCGATGTCGGTGCCCCGGGCGAACTCCAGGCGCACCCGGCTGTCGCCCTCCTCGGAGCTGGAGGTCACCCGCTCCAGGTTGGGCAAGCCGGAGACGGCGTTCTCGATAAGGTCGGTGATGATCGTCTCGATTTCCTCCGGGCCCACGTTGGGGTAGTCCACGTGCACGGTCAGGCGGGTGAACTCGATCTGCGGCAGGAGGTCCACCGGCAGCATCCGGAAGGAGACGATCCCCACCACGATGAGGATCAGGAAGACCATCGCCGTCGCCACCGGACGGCGGATCGAGACGTTGCTGATCGAAGCCATCGTCAGTTGCCTCCTGTCCCCTCGTTCGCGGCCTCGGCGACGAGGTCGTCGACGGCGTGGGGGTCCTCCGGGATCTCCGCGCCGAAGGCCCGGACGGCGACGCGGTGGCGCTCCAGGAAGCCCCGGAGGAGGTCCTCGTCCTGGAGGTCCTGGAGGGCCGCCACCTGCGCCCAGGACGTGGGGCGCACCCGGGCGGCGACGGTGGCCTCGCCGGGATCGGCACCCTCCGCCGACCCCGCCGCCTCCCGGCGCCGCCGGTCCTCCGCGCCGCCGGCCCCTTGGGCCCCGGCGTCCCCGTCCGCCGCCATGGACTCCTGCTCCTGGTGGAGGAGCTGCTGGCCCACGGTCACCACCCACTCGCCGGGCTCCACGCCCTCGACCCCCACGACCCCCCGGCCCTCGGCCAGCGTCTCCACCGGTCGGAAGACCACGGGCCGGACCTCCTCCGGGAGCACCCCGGGGTCGCTCCGGTCGCCGGCCGCGGCGGCCCCGGGCGAGGCGTCCACCTCCGGCTCCTCCAGGCCCTCGACGTCCTGGACCACGTAAACGCCCCGGATCCCGGTGCGCGGGTCTTCCCAGAGGGCGCTCGCCGGCACCAGGGTGGCCTCCTCGGTGGCGCCGTGGAGGATCCTCACCGCCACGAACATCCCCGGCCGCAACCGCGCCTCCGGGTTGGCCACGTCGATCTCCGCGGTGGTGCTGAAGCTCCCCGGCTCCAGGAAGGGGGAGATCCGGGAGATCTCGGCCTCGAGCGGCTCGGCCGACCCCGGCGGCGTGACCTGCGCCGGGGTGCCCTCGTCCGTGCGCACGAGCATGGCGTCGGTCAGGGGCACCTCCACGATCATCCGGTCGAGCTCGCCGATCAGGAACAGGGTGGTGCTCGGGTCCACCAGCTTGCCCGGCTCGACGTTACGCCGGCCCACCCGGCCGGCGATGGGAGCCCGGACCATCGTCTTCGACAGGGCGGTCCGGCGCTCCTCCACGTTGGACTCGATCTCGTCGACCTGGGCCACCGTCTGCTCCGCCTGGGCCTGGACGGCCTCCAGGCGCGCCTCCTGGGTGTCGAGCTCCACCTGGGGCACCAGGTCCTCGGCGGCGAGAGCCCGGGTGCGCGTGACCTGGGCCTCCACCTCGGCCACCCGGGCCCGGGCCTCGGCGGCGGCACCCCGGGCCCGGCGGAGGTTCGCCTCCGCCTGGCGGAGCTGCTCGCGGAGCGGGTCGTCCGCGAGGCGCACCAGGGGTTGGCCGCGCTCCACCGCGTCCCCGCTCCGGACCAGGACCTCGGCCACGACGGCCTCGATCTCGGGCCGGATCGCCACCTGGTTCTCCGCGCGGACGATGCCGGAAAGCTCCTGCTCCAGGGGGAGAGAGCCGTAGCGGGCCGCCACCGCCTCCACCGACGGTGGAGGACCTTCCCCCGGGGCCCGGCCTCGGGGACCGCTGTCGGAGGCGGAGCCGCGGCAGCCGAGGGCGGCCAGGGAGGTCAGGAGGGCGAGGGCGCCGGCGGCGAGGGTGATGCCGGGCCGGGCGGCGGCACGGTGCGTCCGGAGGCGGGCGAAGCGGCTCCTGCGCCCCGGCCGGATCGCGTGGTCTTCTGGACTCTGAGCGCTCTGCATCCCCGAGGCAAGCCGCAAAGAAGGTGCCACCGCTGGGTCGGGGGCGGGAAGCCCTGGTGGGCGAGGCCTCCGGCGTTCAGGGGACGGCTCCGCCCCGCTCCGGAGCTGCGGATCCGGCACTCCGGGCTGCGAGATCTGCAGTCCATCGGCCGTCCCGGCTCGTGACGGCCTTGAGCCCAAGCATTTCAGTCTCCGCCTTGACACGCTATGTCGTTGTGGCATACACTCCGGGGCGACGAAAGGAGGAGGTATGAGATTACGACATGGAATCCCCGTCGCACTGCTCGTGTCCCTGGTGGTGACCGCGCCTGCGGCCGCCGTCCTGACCGCCGAAGGAGGCGGTTTCTGGGTCCAGCGGAGTGGCGGGTCGTGGCAGGAGAACCCGGTGGCGGCTTTCGGGCCCGAAGGCGTCTCGTTGGTGGTCTGGCAGGACACCCGTCACGGGGTGCAGGGCCAGCTATTCGGTCCGGAGGGGACGAAGCGCGGGCCGGTTCTGGACCTTGTGAGCAACCGCCTACCGTCCATCCCGGGCGAGGGACTGGCCACCTTCGCCGTGGAGCCGGCCGCAGCCTTCCTGCCCGGGGGCGACTTCGTCCTCGTCTGGGCCCAGGAACGGGGCCAGCTGCGCGTGGCGCCCTTCCATCGGGATTTTGATCTCGCCTCGCGTAAGGTCATGGCGCAGCGCTTCCGCCCGAACGGCGAGCCGGCGGCTCGGCGCTTCGAGCTCTCCTCGAGCACCGAGCGACTCGAGAGCTGGCCCAAGATCCACCGCCTCGCCGACGGTCTGCTTCTGGCGGTCTGGAGCAGTGAAGGCGAAACCAGTGACGACAGTGCCCTGATCGCCCGCCACGTAGAGCTGGGCGAAGATCGTGTCGCCGAGCTCGT
>JBKHJP010000228.1:0-7174 GCA_046538065.1 Thermoanaerobaculia bacterium
AAGACGCCCCGTTTCGCGCCGGAGCCCTACCGTCCTGTCGCTTCATGGAGGACGACGTTACCAGGGCGGAGGGCCGACGGAAACGGGCGTTTCATCAATCAGCGCGCCGCCGTGCCGGGGCGGCGGAACCCTTCGGTGACAGGGTGCACACCGCTCCGGGGACGGCCCCACGACGCCGTCCGCCGCGCGCGCTCGCCGCGCTCGCCGCAGACCCGAGCGCTTCCGGCCAGGAAGGGCAGGAGGGCGCGGCGTAGCTCCTCCGCGCTCTGGTGGCGCTCCTCCCGGTCGACGGCGAGGCATCGATGGACGACCGCCGCCAGCCCGGGCTCCACCGCCGGGGCGATTCGGTCGACGGGCGGGGGCTCGGGGGCCAGCAGGCGCGTCCGCAGGACCTGGGAAAGGCCGGTGCCGGCGAAGGGGGGTTCGCCGGCGAGCAGCTCGTAGAGGACTGCGCCGGCGGCGTAGAGGTCGGAGCGGTGGTCGGCCTGGTCCAGCCCCTCGAGCTGCTCCGGGCTCGCGTACTGGACCGTGCCGAGGGTGGTTGCCCCGGAGCCGCGCCGGGTCCCGGCCGGGGCACCGGCGATCCCGAAGTCCACGACCTTGACGCGGTCCCGCGCGTCGAGCATCAGGTTCCCGGGCTTGACGTCGCGGTGGACGACTCCCCGGGCGTGGCCGTGGCCGAGGCCCGCGAGGGCCTGGCGGATCCAGCGGACGGCCTGCGCCGGGGGCGGTGTCCCCTCCTCCAGGCGCTCGGCCAGGCTCCGGGCAGGTACTCGAGGACCAGGAAGCGGACCCCGGCCTCTTCCAGGCTGTCGTGAACCCGGACCACGTGGGGGTGGCGAAGGCGCTCGTGAGCCTCCGCACCCGGTACGGCGTTTCGGGTCAGGATCTTGACGGCGGCGGGGGTGCCGAGGGTGGCGTGGCGGGCCAGGAAGACCCCTCCCATTCCCCCGGGCTTCAGCACTCGCTCGAGAATCCAGTGGCCGATGGGCCGTCCGATCATCTTCACCACGGCAGTCCTCCGGTCGGATCGTTCCTCCCGGTTGGACACCGCGGGCGGCGGAAGGTTGAGGGCGGCGGGTGCCGAGGGATCCGGCGGCGCACGGGGGGGGGGTTCCCGGCGAATGCCGGACCCGGTGTCACGAAGGGGCGCCGCGGCGATCGGTTCGCGGTAAGGTAGCGCCGCCATGCTGAGCCGACAGCGTAGCGGGTCCGTCGTCTGCCGTTCGTGCGGGCGCCTCGTGGGGGTGCAGGACACCACCTGCTTCCACTGCGGCGCCCGGTACCCGGCGCTCTTCGGCTACGCGCCGGTGATCCGGCGCCTGGGGGCGGACGACTTCGGCTTCACCAAGGTCACCATCGGCGCGTGCGTGGTCCTCTACCTTCTGGCCCTCGTGCTGGACCCGAGCGCCATCGGCGAGGCCCGGGGGTTCCTGGGGTTCCTGTCGCCGAGCGGCCAGAGCTCCTTCGTCCTGGGTGCCGCCGGGCACATCCCGGTCGTGCAGTACGACCGGTGGTGGACGGTGCTCTCCGCCGGATGGCTCCACGGGAGCCTGCTCCACATCTTCTTCAACATGTACTGGGTCCGGCTGCTGGCGTCGCCGGTGGCCCGCCTCTACGGGCCGGGGCGGATGGTGATCGTCTACGTCGCGGCCTCCGTGGCCGGCTTCGTCGCGAGCTCGCTCCTGCCCGGGGGCGCCGGGCTCACCCTGGGGGCCTCGGCGGCCCTGATGGGGCTCCTGGGAGCCCTGGTCCACTACGGCCGGCGCGGCGGCTCCACGGAGGTTGGGCGCTGGGCCTGGGGCTACGTCATCCTCTTCCTGGTGTTCGGGTTCATCGTTCCGGGCATCGACAACTGGGCCCATCTGGGCGGGTTCGGAGGCGGCTGGCTGGCGGCCAGCATCCTGGATCCCCTGAAGCCGGAGCGCCTCAACCACCTGGTGGCGGCCCTCGTCTGTCTGGTGGCGTCGGCGGCGGCCGTGGTCCTGTCCGTGGTGACGGCCCTGCCGATGCTGGGGGCCTGACGCCGTGACCACGGCCCCATTACCGCCGAACCCCCCGGGGCCTCCGCTTCCGGTGCCGGCTCCCCGCTCGGCCGCGGGGCGGGGCCGGCGGGAGGCCACCGGAATTCGCCCTTCCACCCAGCGGGTATTCCTGTTGCGGAGGCGGTGCCCCTCTCGCCGCCCGCACCATGACCCGCCGACGCCTCGCCATCGCCCCCGGCCCGCTGGAGGCAGTCCGCCGCCACGCGGCGGAGGCGTACCCGGAGGAGTGTTGCGGGTTTCTCCTGGGCCGCGAGCTCCCGGAGGGCGCCACCGTCGAGCGGACCCTGGCGGCGGCTAACGAGCACCCCGCGGAGCGCTCCACCCGTTACCTGATCCCGCCGGAGCGGGTCCTTGCCGCCCGCCGGGAGGCGCGGGCCGAGGGCTTCGAGGTCGTGGGGTACTACCATTCGCACCCGGACCGGAGCGGCGAGCCCAGCCGCCGCGACCTGGAGGACGCCTGGCCCGCCGTGAGCTACCTGATCGTGCCCGTGGCGGAGGGGCTGGCCGGCCGGCCCCGGAGCTGGCGGCTCCGGGGGAACGGGCAGGGATTCGAGGAGGAAACCTTGGAAGGATCGCGAGGATGACCGTCCACGACGAACGGCCCATTCGAAGCCCGACCCGTGCTCTGCCCGCTCTGCCGGACCTCCTGGCCGGCCGGGAGCTCCCGGAGCTCTCCCACGACGAGATCCGCCGCTACGGGCGCCACCTGGTCCTGCCGGAGGTGGGCCGGCAGGGACAGCGGCGCCTCAAGGCGTCACGGGTGGTCGTGGTGGGGGCCGGCGGGCTCGGCTCGCCGCTCGCCCTCTACCTGGCGGCGGCCGGGGTGGGCACCCTCGGGCTGGTGGACTTCGACGACGTGGAGGTGACCAATTTCCAGCGCCAGGTGCTCTACGGCGACTCCGACCTGGGCCGGCCCAAGCTGGAGGCGGCGGAGGAGCGGCTGCGGGAGGCCAACCCCCACGTCCGGGTGGCGCCCCACCCGGTTCGCCTCACCTCGGACAACGCCCTGGAGATCCTGGAGGGCTATGACGTGGTGGTGGACGGGAGCGACAACTTCCCCACCCGGTATCTCGTCAACGACGCCTGCGTGCTCCTGGGCAAGCCGAACGTCTACGGCTCGATCTTCCGGTTCGAAGGACAGGTGGCGGTCTTCTGGGGCGCCCACGGGCCGTGCTACCGGTGCCTGTTCGCCGAGCCGCCGCCGCCGGGCCTGGTGCCGTCGTGCGCCGAGGGCGGGGTCCTGGGGATGCTTCCGGGAGTGATCGGCGCCCTCCAGGCGAACGAGGCGGTGAAGCTTCTGCTGGGCCCCGAGGCCGGAGGCGAGCCGGCGGTGGGTCGCCTGGTGACCTACGACGCCCTGCGCCTCCGTTTCCGGGAGGTCCGGGTCGGGAAGGACCCGCGCTGCCCGGTCTGCTCCGAGGAGCCGGCTCTGAGGGAGCTGATCGACTACGAGGCGTTCTGCGGCGTGGAGGGCGGCGATCGGCCGAGGCAGAGCTCGGCCGCTTCAGGGGGTCGTGGTGAGCGTGCCGGGGTGGGCGAGCGTGCCGGGGGTGGTGAGCTGCCGGAGGCGATCGGGCCCCGGGAGCTGGACCGGTGGCTCGCCGAGGGCCGGCCGGTGCGGATCCTCGACGTCCGGACCCCCGCCGAGTACGAGATCTGCCGCCTGGAGGGCTCCGTCCTGGTTCCGCTCCAGGAGCTCCCGGGCCGGGCCGGGGAGATCGAAGATCCGGCCCCGGACGAGGTGCTGGTGACCCTCTGCCACCACGGCCAGCGCTCGGACGTGGCGGCGGATCTGCTGCGCCGCCGGGGCCTCCCGGCGGTCAACCTCGCCGGCGGCATCGACGCCTGGTCCGTCGAGGTGGACCCCTCCGTGCCGCGGTACTGAGGGTGCGACCCCGGGAGGAGGCAAGCTCCTCCCCTACACGCGCTGGAGGTGACCCCTCCACGACGGCGTGTAGGGGCGGACCTTGCGTCCGCCCGGGGGCCGGAGGCCGATTCCGGTCGGGAGGAGGCAAGCTCCTCCCCTACACGCGGGGTGAGCGCAGGCGCGCTCCTCTCTACGGGAGATGAGTCTCGCCGCGACGGTTCGGCGGAGGGCCGGGTCGGGAGCCGGGGGCTCCAGGGGCCTCTGGGACCGCGCCGGGCAAGGATCTGCGGAGTCGGCGGATGGTGGGGCGCGGTCCCTGCGGAGGTGCGCGCCGGGTGCTGGAAGTCCGAGATGCGCGCACCGTCCCCAGGAGCCCCCGGCTCCCGACCCGGCCCGCCCGGACGGCGGGGAAACTACGGGAATCCGGTGCGGCGAGCCGCCCCTACCCGTCCAGGAGGCCTTCCAGGCGTTTCGTGAGGGCCTCCACCCGGCGGCGGATCTCCCGGCGCTCCTCCTGCCAGGCGGCCCGGGCCTCCTCGGCGGCCTTCGCCTCGGCGGAGTCCTTCCCGTCCGCCGCCTTCCCCTTGGCGGCGCCCCTGCCCTTCGCGCCCTCGGCCCCGGCCTTCCGCGCCGCCGCCAGCTCCTTCTCCAGCGAGGCGACGCGCCCTTCCAGCTCCTCGGCCCGGCGGGCGAGCTCGTCGCGCTCGCCCCGCAGGCTCTCGAGGGACTCGGTCGCCTGGCGTACCGTGGCCTCCAGCCGGTCCAGCCACTCCTTCGGCGGCTCGCTCACTCGACTCCTCCCCCCGGTCCGCCGGGCCCGCCGGACCGCCCGGCGCCGCTCCAGCCGAAGCGCTCCTCCAGGGCCCGCGCCAGGGCCGCCTGGTGCTCGTTGACCTCCTCCTGGGTGAGCTGGCGCTCGCCGCCGTGGTAATGGAACGTCACGGTGGTGTTGACGGCCCCCTCCGGCACGCCCTCCCCCGTGTAGCGGACCTTGAGCCGGAAGCTCCGGAGCTCCGGGGCGGCCCGCTCCCGGATCGCTTGCTCGAGGTCGGCCCAGGGGACCTCCAGGGCGTGGGTCAGGGTCAGGTCGGCGTCGATCCCCGGCAGGCGCGGGGGTGCGTCCACCTGGAGGGCCGCGTGGAGTTCCTCCGGGGTGCGCTCCAGGGCGGCGAGCTCCACCTCCGCCAGGAACAGGGGGAAGGCCTCGCCGTCCTCCGCCAGGCGGCCGAGGCGTCCCGCGGGCCGGCCTTCCACGAGGAGCTCCCCGCTGGTCCCGGGCAGCAGCCCGCGGACCTCCGCCGGCCGGGCCTCCAGGTCCTTGCCCATGACCTCGGCCAGGGCCGCCACGGCGCCCTTGGCGTCGAACAGGTCGAGCTCCCGCTGGCCCTCCCAGGGGGTGCCCACGATGCCGCCGCAGACCAGGGCCACGGCCTCGCGCTCGACGACCTCGCCCTCCTCGCCCCGCGTACCGTCGGGGCGCCGCCGGCCGAAGGCCGAGCCGATCTCGAAGAGGCGCACCGACGCGGCGCCGCGGCGGGTGTTGAACCGGGCGTCGGCCACCAGCCCCGGCAGGAGGGAGCGCCGCAGGGTGGAGTAGAGCTCCGAGAGGGGGTTGTCCAGGACCACGGGCTCTTCGTCCGCCGAGCCCTCTCCCAGGCGAGCCGTCCCTTCGGCCTCCTCCGGCGACTGGAAGGCCCAGGTGATCGCCTCGGCGTAGCCGGCGGCGGCCAGCACCTCCCGGACCCGGCGACGGAGCGTCTGGCGCGGGGTGGGCGGCGCGTCGGGCTCCGCCAGGGAGGGGAGCGTCGACGGGACCCCGTCGTAGCCGTGGACCCGGAGGACCTCCTCGAAGAGGTCCGCCTCCTCCGAGACGTCCCCCAGGCGCCAGGAGGGGGCCGTCGCCTTCAGGGCTCGCGGGCCTTCCTCCTCGACCCCGAAGCCGAGGCCGGTGAGCCAGGCGGCGGGCCGGCCCTCGGGCACCCGGACCCCGCCGAAGGCGTCCAGCCGGTCCAGGTCCAGGGCGATCGACGGCCGCGCGTGGCGCTCGGCGTGGTCCGCGGCCAGGGCGTCCACGGCCCCCGCGAGGACGGTCCCGCCGGCGAGCTCGGCGATGAGCTCCGCGGCCCGGTCCGCCGAGCGCACCTGGATCTCCGGGTCGGCGCCGCGCTCGAAGCGGTGGGAGGCGTCGGTGTGCATCCCCAGGCTCTTGGCGGTCCGGCGCACCGAGAGGGGGTCGAACCAGGCGCTCTCCAGGAGCACGTCCGCCGTGTCTTCGCCCACCTCGGTGGCCTCGCCCCCCATGACCCCCGCCAGGGCCACGGGCCGCCGGGCGTCGGCGATCACCATCATCTCCTCCGTCAGCCGCCGCTCGTCGCCGTCCAGGGTGACCAGCCGCTCGCCCTTCTCCGCCCGGCGGACCCGGATCGCCGGTCCCTCCAGGGTCGCCAGGTCGAAGGCGTGGAGGGGCTGGCCCAGCTCCCAGAGGACGTAGTTCGTCACGTCCACGACGTTGTTCACCGGCCGCAGGCCGATGGCCAGGAGGCGGCGGGAGAGCCACTCCGGGGACGGGCCCACCGAGACCCCGCGGACCACCCGGGCGGCGTAGCGCGAGCAGAGCTCCGGCGCTTCGATGGTCACCTCCACCGCCGAGCCGGTCGCCTCGGCGCCCTCCGGGAGCTCCGGCTCCGGCGGCCGCAGCGCGCTCCCGAAGACCACCGCCACCTCCCGGGCCAGGCCCATGTGGTTCATGGCGTCAACGCGGTTGGTGGTGACGTCCACGTCCAGCACCGTGTCGCCGTCCGCCGTCTCCTGGACCTGCTCCACGGCGAAGCCCGCGGCGGTCAGCCGCCGGGCCAGCTCCCCGACGTCCTCCGGGAGCTCGACGTAGTCGCTCAGCCAGTTACACGAAAAGAGCATGGGCGCTCACGCTAGCTCAGCCAAGTCCGTGTAGGGGAGGAGCTTGCCTCCTCCCGGGCTTCGACCCCCCCGGTCGCTTGGGGTCTCCCCGGCCGCTTCGGCCCGGGCGGACGCAAGGTCCGCCCCTCCACGCATGGCAAGGGTCGGGTAAGGGCATCCCATCCCTAGTACACCTGTCGGAGCAGCCGCTCGTCGTTCTCGAAGAGCTGGCGGATGTTCGGGATGCCGTAGCGGATCATGGCCACCCGGTCCACCCCCAGGCCGAAGGCGTAGCCGCTGTACACCCGGGGATCGATGCCGCACTCCCGGAGCACCCGGGGGTCCACCATCCCCGCCCCCAGGATCT
>JBKHJP010000229.1:0-7144 GCA_046538065.1 Thermoanaerobaculia bacterium
GTCCTGGCCCGGATCGGGTGCCCGCCATCGTATCCGGATGGGGAGGCGGCCGGACCGGATCGGGACGCCTGGCCGGTGGAACCGGCGGGATCAGCCTGCCTGCTCATCCCACGTCTCCACGGGCTCGGCGCCCAGGCGTTCCATCAGTGCCAGGGCGTTGAGGGGGGGCGTGCCCAGCGCATCGACAACGAGATCGAGCTGCGGCTCCTCGACCGGCTCCGCGATCCGGGAGACGCCGTCGCCGGCCGGACCCTGGCCAACCCGAGGGGCGAGCGGGAGGTCGCGGAGGCCCGGCTGGAGCAGCGGCGGCTCGTCGCACCCGCGGCCGGGACCGGCGCCGACGTGCGGGTGCGCGAAGGCCAGCGGGTCGAGCCCGGCGATGCCGTCCTGTCCCGCTCTGTCGATCGCGAGGAGACTACCCTCGTGTGGACCGCGTCGTGCCCCGGGGGAACATCGACCTGCTGAACGTCCTGGTCCTGGGCGCGGGGCTGCTCGCGATGCTCCTGGCGGACAGAGGGGCGTCGCTCTCCGGAGGGCAGCGCCAGCGGAACGCCCTGGCCCGCGCCCTGGTCCAGCGCCGGGCGATCCTGCTTCTGGATGAGGCCACCAGCAACTTCGACGCCGTCACCGAGGCGTCGATCCAGCGGGAGCTGGCCGACCTGGCCGCGACCCGGATCCTCATCGCTTACCGCCTGTCGTCGATCCGGGACGCCGATCTCATCATCCTGGTGATGGACGCCGGCCGACTCGTAGAGCAGGGGCACCACGACGAGCTTGTGACGCGCGACGGGGTCTACGCGGAGCTGGTCCGGGGGCAGATGGAACGAAAGCGCAAGCAGGCGGGATTAGGCGGCGGAGGAGGTGGCCTCCTCCGCCGCTCGTCTCCGAACGCACGGAGGTCAACAGTCGCAGGTGTCCACGAGGCACGGGAAGGTACACCCGGGGTCGGTGCAATCGGTTTCCCCGGCGAACGGCCTGCGGTCCTGGGCTTTGGCATCCAGAAGCCGGACGGTTTCGCGGTTCAGTCGAAGCTTCTTCGTGCTATCTTTCTTCATCGAGTCACTCCTCCTTTCGATGTGGGAAGCGGCATCATCCGCCAAGGGGGCGTCGGTCCCTTCACGGGCACCAGCAGTAGCTCGGCGGATCGATGCAGGTGCAGGTCACGTCGGTCCTGCCTCCGCCCCCTCCGCCTCCGCCGGTGCAGGAACCCTTGAGCTTCGTGAAATTATAGACTGTTCCGAAGCGCGCGGTCAATCGGGGGCATAATAGCGTTTATCAACATAGGAGAAATCGTGAAGGGAAGAAGGTTCGCCCCTGCGGGCTTCTTCGCGTTCCGCACACCCCTGTTGCCCCACGAGGAACTCGAGCGCTTCGGCGAGGATCTCGCCGCCCCGGGCGCGCCGGATGCGGGCCTCGACGCGGCGATCGCGGCGGACCGGGCGCGGCTCCGGGAGCGGCTGGGGGAGCTTTTGGAGCGGCCCGAGGTGCGCGAGGCGATCTACGTGGCCTCGCCGACCGTGTGGAAGGAGGGGGTCGCGGCCTGGCGGTGGGCACCGGACTCCAAGGACGGGCTCCGGGCCGAGAGGGCCCTCGTGCGCTATCTGGTCCGGATGGCCTCCCGAGCCACCCCCTTCGGGCTCTTCGCGGCGTCCTCGGTGGGGCGGATCGCCGCCCCCGAAGGCGAGGCGACGCGCATCCGGCTGGTCGGCCGCGGCGATTACGGTCGCCATACCCGGCTGGACATGGACTACCTGTTCGGCCTGGCGGAGGATCTCGAGCGCGACGACGCGCTGGCCCGCGAGCTCCAGTACCGGCCGAACAGCAGCCTCTACCGCGCTGGCGGCCGGCTCCGCTACGCGGAGGGACGCCTGGATGGGAAGCTCCGCTCCTACCACCTGGTGGCCGTCGAGCCCTCGGAGTACCTCCTTCGCACCCTGGCGCGCGCCGCAGAGGGGGCCACGGTCGACGAGCTCGCCGCCGGCCTGGTGCAGGACGACGCCGAGGTGGAGCCGGAGGAGGCGGAGGCGTTCGTCCGCGAGCTGGTGGAGAGTCAGATCCTGGTCGCCGGCTTGACGCCTCTGATCACCGTCGGGGACGCGGTGGAGGAGCTGGCCCGGCGCCTGGCGGAGCACTCCGCGGCGGTGGACCACGCCGGACACCTGCGGGAGGCCCGGCGGAGGGTCCGGGCGCTCGACGAGACCCCCGGCGGGAACGACCCCTCCGCGTACCGGGCCCTGGCGCGCTTGCTGGACGAGAGCCTGCCGACGCCGGTCGAGCCGTCACGCCTGGTGCAGGTGGACAGTGTCAAGCCGGTGGAGGAGGCGGTCCTCGGGGCCGAGGTGCTCTCCGAGATCGAGCGTGGCGTGCATCTCCTCCGGTGCCTCGCGGGCCCTGTCGTCCAGGAGGGTTTTGACCGGTTCAAGCAGGCTTTCGCCGAGCGCTTCGGAGAGCGCCGGGAGGTACCCCTGGTGGAGGTACTGGACGAGGAGATCGGCATCGGGTTCGAGCGCACCGCCGGCCCCGCGGCCGAGGTGTCGCCGCTGCTCGCGGGCCTCACCTTCCCGCCGAGGGGTCCGGCGGAGACCCGGGTGCCCTGGGGCCCCCGGCAGGCCTACCTCCTGCACCGCGCCCACCGGGCGCTGGCGGCCGGCGAGGCGGTTCTCGACCTCGGCGAGGGCGACCTGGAGATCCTCGCCGGGGGGCGCGACGAGGAGCCGCCGCCACTGCCGGATGCCTTCCACGTGATGGCGGAGGTCGCCGCTGCATCGGCGCAGGACCTGAACGCCGGAGACTTCCTCGTCCACGTGCGCAACGTCGGCGGCCCCTCGGGCGCCCGGCTGCTGGGCCGGTTCTGCCACCTCGACCGGGAGCTCGAGGACGGCGTGCGACGCCACCTAGCCCAGGAGGAGGCCCTCCGCCCCGAAGCCGTCTTCGCAGAGGTGGTCCACCTGCCCCAGGGGCGGATCGGCAACATCCTGACGCGGCCCGCCCTGCGCGCATGGGAGATCCCCTTCCTGGGGCGGGCGTCTGTAGGCGAGGAGCACCGGATCCCGGTAACGGACCTCCGGGTCTCCGTGGTGGAAGGGCGCGTCGTCCTCACCTCCGAGCGTCTGGGACGCGAGGTCGTCCCGCGCCTGACCACCGCCCACAACTTCTTGGGCCGCAGCCTCGGGACCTACCGGTTCCTCTGCGCCCTCCAGGCTCAGGGCGTCCAGGGCGGGCTCGCCTGGAGCTGGGGTGCCCTCGACGCGGCTCCCTACCTGCCCCGGGTGACCGCCGGCCGGGTCGTCCTCTCCCGCGCCCGCTGGCGCCTGACCCGCCGGGAGGTCGACCGCCTGACCGGTAACCTCACGAAGAAGGGGGCCGGCGGGGGCGCGACCGTCTCCGCGGCCCGGGAGCTCCGCCGGGACCGGGGCCTGCCCCGGCGGGCGGTGCTCCTCGGGGGCGACAACGAGCTGGTCGTGGACTTCGAGAACGTCCTCTCCCTGGAGGCGATGGTGGACCTCCTCCAGGACCGCGGCGAGGTGGTCCTCTGCGAGCTCTTCCCGGGACCGGACGAGCTCTGGGTCCGGGGTCCGGAGGGGCGCTTCGTCCACGAGATCCTCGTCCCCTATGCTGCGGTCGATTCGTCGAAGCCCGGGCGCGGACCCGGGGTCCGGGTGGCCGAGCGCCGCCACCGAGAGTCGGTTCGAGAGAGCTTCCCGCCGGGCTCGGAGTGGCTGTTCGCCAAGCTCCACACGGGGACGTCCACGGCCGACAAGGTGCTCCAGGACGTGGTCCTCCCGGTCGTCCGGGAATCCCGGAGCGCCTGCGACGGGTGGTTCTTCATGCGCTACGCCGACCCGGACACGCACTTGCGAGTGCGCTTCAATGGCGCACCGGAGGCGCTCCACCTGGAGGTCCTGCCCCGGCTCTACACGGCGGCCGCCCCGCTTCTCGACGACGGGCGCCTGTGGGCGCTCCGGTTCGACACCTACCGGCGGGAGACCGCACGCTACGGCGGGCCGGCGGGCATCGCCCTGGCCGAGCGGCTCTTCGCGGCGGACAGCGACGCCGTCCTGGCCATCGTCGCCACCCTCGAGGGCGAGGAGGGGACCGACGCACGGTGGCGCCTGGCCCTTCTGGGCGCCCACCGTCTCCTGGAGGACCTGGGCTTTGACCTCGAGGGCCGGCTCCGGGTGGCCACGCGGTTGCGCGAGAGCTGGACCCGGGAGTTCCGGGCCGACCTGCGCCTGAAGCGCCAGCTCGGTGACCGGCACCGGAAGGAACGCGCCGCCATCGAAGCCGTCCTCGGGCGCACTCCGGAGGCCGAGGCGGCCTACGGCCCGGGCTACGCCGCCTTCGACCGCCGATCCCGGGAGCTCGCGCCCACCGTCGCCGAGCTCCGCCGCAGGGACGCGGCGGGGAGGCTCGAGGCGAGCGTGGAGCAGATGGCCCCAAGCTTCCTCCACATGCACGCCAACCGCCTCATCCGCGGCGAGCCACGCAGTCACGAGCTGGTGCTCTACGAGCTGCTCTACCGACATTACCGGGCCGAGCTGGGACGGGCCCGGGCGAAGGGGCGGTAGCGGTCGGAGGTGCTCTCCAAGCGGCACCGGGGTGGTACGGGGGTTGAAGTCCACGCCGCTCGGGCCGGCGATCGCTTCACGGCGGTGCCGGAGGAACCGAGATCGCCAGCACCCGGTCCCAGTCGGGGGCCACGTCGGTGACGGCAGCGAGGAGGGCAAGCCCCACCCCTCCGGCACCGGTGAGGAATGAGGCGTCGTCGGTCCACCTTGGCTCCTCGCCCACCTGTTGCGGGCCCCAGGACGGAAACCCGGCCACGCCTTCGCCCGGTCGCCGGAGCTCCAGGGCCCGATCGAACCAGGCGCGGGCCGCCGCGCCAAGCGCGTTGTCGCGGGTCGCCTGGTAGAGGCGGTTGAAGACGTGGGCGTTGCCGGCCGCGCCGTGGCACAGGCAGGCGTCGTGAACCCCCGCCGACTCCCAGGAACGCCTGGCGGCGTGGTGGGCGATGTCTACCGCCTCCTCCCACCAGGCGGGCTCGCCGGCCGAGGCCGCCGCGTCCAGGAGCGCCGCGGCCACGCCCAGGTCGCCGTAGCACCAGGCCAGGCGCGACGGGTGCCGGCTTCCCCCGGTCCCAATGGAGTAGGGGAAGAGTGAAACCCCCTCCACTCGGCCCTTCTCGTCTTGGAGCCAGCGGACCCCGCCGTCCAGGAGCGCCCGCGCCCGCTCGCGGGACACGCTGGCCGCCGCCGTACGCGCGAGGAGCGGAAGGACCGCCGGCACTCCGTGGGCCACCCCCACGTTGAAGCATCCCTCCGGACTCTGCTCCCGCTGGTGGGGTGGCAGGATCTCGGGGGGCGTGAACCAGGTCAGCCCGTCGCCGTTCGGGACGGCGAGCTCGTCGAGGCGCTCGACGACGCGTTCGAGGATTGCCCGGCCGGCGGGCCGATGGCGCCGCTCGAGGGCGTAGACGCCGAAGCCCACCAGGCCGCTGATCAGGTCGTAGTCCGCCCTCCAGGGCGTCTGATCGAGAAGGGCGGCGACGGCCCGGTCCACCTCTTCGTTGGCGTCCTCCTCGTCGTCTTCAGGCTCGAAGATCCGCCCGGTCAGGTGTTCGGCGACCCAGGCCACGCCGGTGAAACCGCTGTAGAGACCGGGGCGGGTCACCTGGGCCGCGACGGCGTCGATGGCCTGGTCCAGGTACCGGGCGGCGGTCTCGGCGTGGGCTTCGTCGCCGGTTACCCGGGCCAGGTAACCGTAGAAGAGGGCGAATCCGGCACAGCCGCCGGCGAGGCTGGCCCCGCGCCCGGGGCGGTCCTCGATATTCGGCTCCGTTGCCTCCGGAAGCTCCGCTGCGATCTCCTCGACGGCCTCCAGGGCCCGCTCGGCCGCCCGGCCGGTCAGGAGGGGGATCCAGCGAGCTTCGGCTCCGATCCTCGACACTCGACGATTATTTCAACAAGGTCTGTATATGTACAGGGCGGGTGGGACCGGAACTACGGGGAGAGGTTCGCTCCGCCGTGGTCCGACGTCTTTCAGACCAACGACGGCTCGGAGGTGTAGACGACGGTCACCGGGCCTGGGCCGAAGGAGAGCCCACGCCGTTCCTGCCAGGGCCGCCCGCGTACACCCTGAGGCTCTTGCCCGCCGAGTGAAGGTCAGGGTCCGCCCGGAGCACCGGCCGCCTCCACTCCGAGGCGCTCCATCAGGGCGAGCGCGTTGTGCGGCGCACGGGCTTCGGAGTCGTTGTCGAAGTAGACGTAGGCGTCGCGGGTCTTGCGCCGCGGGGGCTTCCAATCGGTCAGGCGCTCGGCGTCGGGAGGCTCGCCGCCTTCGGTCCAGGTCCGGATGCGCTCCGCCCAGCGGTCCAGGCGGCCGGGGCCGTAGCCGCTGGCGTAGGTGTGGGGGGAGCCGTGGAGGCGCAGGTAGACGAAGCCGGCGGTGACCTCCTCGAAGTAGGGCCACTCGCCGCTGTCGGCGAAGACCAGGGCCACGCCGTGGTCCCGGCACGCCCGGACCACCTCGTCGTGGAGGAAGTGCCGGTGACGGATCTCCAGGGCGTGGCGGATCGGCCGGTCCTCGTGGACCACCATCGACGCCCGGCCGGTGAGGCGCTCGTCGTGCCCCTTCGCCAGCTTCGAGGCGGCGGGGGTGTCCTTCGGGAGGAGCTCCAGGAAGTCGATCAGCCGGGAGCGGTCCCAGCTCATCTCCGGGAGCTGCCAGAGCACGGGGCCCAGGGCGTCCTCGAGGCGCAGGACGCCGGAGGCGAAGAAATTGGCGAGCGGCGTCTGGACGCCCTTGAGCTTCTTCGAGTGGGTGATGAACTGGCTCCCCTTGACGGCGAAGAGAAACCCGTCGGGCACCGCCTCCCGGTACCGGCGGTAGGTGTCCGGGTTGAGGAGCGAGTAGAACGAGCCGTTGATCTCCAGCGAGTTGAACCGCCGGCTCGCGTACTCCAGCTCCCGGCGCTGGGCCAGCCCTTCGGGGTAGAAGACCCCCTTGCGCCAGTGGCCGTAGCTCCAGCCGGAGACACCGATGCGGATCTCGGCCATCGCACCGTTCAGTGTGCAACCGCCGTTCCCGACTTCAGGGATCGAAGGTTAGGTAAGGGTTGGTCCGGGCCTGTTGGAGGTAGCGGGCG
>JBKHJP010000230.1:0-7130 GCA_046538065.1 Thermoanaerobaculia bacterium
CGGCGGGCCCCAGGTTGTGCCAGAGCATGTTGCACTCCCGCATGTACTCGTCGGTGATGTTGGTGACGTAGACGTCCAGGAAGCCGTCGCGGTCGTAGTCGCCCATGTCCACGTTCATGCCCTTCTTGGTGTCGAAGCCACCCAGGGCCTCCTCGGTCACGTCCACGAAGGCCGGCCCGTCCCGGCCGGGTCGCCCGTCCGGCTGATCGTCCGGTTCCTGGTCCGGTCCGTCGTCCGCCCCCTGGTCCGGCCCGTCCCCCGGCGGGCGGGTGTCCGCCGTCCGGTTCAGGAACAGCCGGTCCGTGCCGTAGTCCCCGGCCACGTAGACGTCCTGGTCGCCGTCGTTGTCCAGGTCGGCGTGGCCCAGGTCCAGGGACCAGCCGGTGTGCCCGGCCAGGCCCTCCGCCTCGGTGACCTCCACGAAGGCCCGGCCGCCGGTGGCCTCCGAGCCCCCGGGGACGTTCTTCCACAGGGTCACGCCGCCTCCGTTGTCGGCGCCGTCCAGGTCGTTGGGCAGGACGTGGCGGGTGTCCAGGTCCAGGAGATTGACCGGCCGGAAGTAGTTCCCGAACAGGAGGTCCAGCCAGCCGTCGCCGTCGTAGTCGAACGCGATGACGGCGATGGTGTTGCCGAACGCGGTCAGGCCGGCGGCCTCCGAGACCTCCCGGAAGCGCACCTCGCCGCCCTCGCCGGAAGGCCCCAGGTTGCGGTAGAGGAGCGGCGTGCCGAAGCGGGCCACCAGGAGGTCCAGGTGGCCGTCGTCGTCGAAGTCGAGCCACAGGGCGTCGGCCACGATGGCTTCGGCCGTGTTGCCGCCGGCCACGCCGGCCTCGGTGGCCACGTCGGCGAAACGCAGCTCCCGGGTCTCGCCGTAGAGGTTCCGCAGCAGGTGGTTGGGCCGTCCCTCGTCCGAGTCGGTGAGGAACAGGTCGTCGTGGCCGTCGCCGTCGAAGTCCCCCACCGCCACGGCGGCGCCGCCGTCGGTGAACATCTCCAGCACCTCCGCCTTGTGGCGGTCCCCGAAGCTTCGGGGGGCGTGGACGTGGCGGGCCCCGGCGGCCTCGCCCACCTCCTGGAAGCGGATGGCCGGCGGGGCCTCGCCGTCGCCGGCGGGGGCGGGCAGCGCTGCGCCGGTGCCCAGGAGGGCGGCGAGCAGCACCCCGAGCGCCTGTAGGGGAGGAGCTTGCCTCCTCCCGGAGTGCGGACGCCCGGACGCCCGGGCCGGGTGTAGGGGAGGAGCTTGCCTCCTCCCGGGGTTCATCGGCACCGATGACGTTGCCGTGCCCCGGGCGGAGGCGAGCTCCGCCCCTACACGCTTCGGGGTGGTCGTGCCTCGGGCGGAGGCGACCTCCGCTCCTTCGGGGTTCGTGGCGTTGCCTGGGGCGGTACCGCGCGGAATCATCCGTCCTCCCGGGCCCGGAATGCGTCGAGCGCCGGCTGTCCTTCGACCACCCGGTAGATCCGGCCGGTGGGAACGTCCTCGAAGACCTGCCGCCGGCCGGAGGGCCAGGCGACCTCCAGGCGCTCCACGACCTCGGCGTCCCCCAGGCCGAAGTGGACCCGCCGCGTGCTCTGGGCGGCGAAGCCGTTGCCGCCGTCCACGAACCGTACCCTCGTCGTGCCCCCCGCCGTGGCCCAGACCCGGGCGCCCACCGCCCGGGGGTTGGCCCCGGAGCCCTCGAGCGCCAGCTCCAGCCAGGCGTTCTCCGTGGGCTGGACGTTGCGGTAGAGGTGGGGCTCGTCGCCGGCGTTGGTCACGAAGAGGTCCGGGCGGCCGTCGTTGTCCAGGTCCGCCACCGCCACCCCCCGGGCGTCCCGGATCGAATCGACGCCGTGGCGGGGCGCGTCGTCCCGGAACAGGGTTCCGCCCTCGTTGTGGAAGAGGTGGTTCCTCTGGTACCCGGAGAGGGTCTTTTCCCCCATGGGGGGCCAGTTCCGGGCGTCCGCCAGGTCCACGCCGTCCTCCTCGGCGCTCGCCATGATGAGCTCGAAGACGTCGACGACGTAGTTCTCCGGCCCCGCCGAGACCCAGCCGTTGACCACGTACAGGTCGAGCCAGCCGTCGTTGTCGTGGTCGAAGAGCTTGCCGGCCCAGCCCCAGCCGGTGTCCCAGGTGCCGGTCTCCCGGGCGACGTCGTCGAAGGCGACGCCGCCCTCCGCGCCGGAGCCCGGGCCCAAGTTCCGCCAGAAGAAGTTCCCCTCGCGCATGTACTCGTCGGTGATGTTGGTGACGTAGACGTCGAACAGGCCGTCGTTGTCGAAGTCGCCCCACTCGGCGTTCATGCCCTTCTTGGTGTCCGGGCCGCCCAGGGCCTCGGTGGTGGCGTCCGTGAAGGTGCCGTCCCCGTCGTTCAGGAAGAACCGGTCGGTGCCGAAGTCGGCGGCCACGTAGAGATCCTCGTCGCCGTCGTGGTCGGCGTCGGCGTGGCCCACGTCCAGCGTCCAGCCGGTGTGGTGGGCCAGGCCGGCTTCCTCCGTCACGTCGACGAAGCGGGGGCCGTCCGCATCGGGGCCGTCGTTACGGTAGAGGGTGAGCCCGCCGCCGTTCTCCGCCGTCTCGAAGCTCTCCGGGAAGAAGTGCGGCGTGTCGGGGTCGAAGAGGTCAACCGGCTGGAAGTAGTTGCCCAGGAGGAGGTCCAGGTCGCCGTCGCCGTCGAAGTCGAAGGCGACGGCGGTGATGGAGTTGAGGTAGCGCCCCAGGCCCACCTCCTCGGTGACCTCCCGGAAGGTGACGCCCGCCGGGCCGGCGTCCGGGTCGGGCCCCTCGTTGCGGAAGAGCAGGCTCCGGCCGAAGCGCACCACCAGCAGGTCCTCCCGGCCGTCGCCGTCGTAGTCGAGCCAGAGGGCGTCGGCGGTGGCGTTGGCGGCGTCGTTGCCGTCGGCCACGCCGGCGGCCTCGCCCACCTCCTCGAAGGTGAAGTCGCCCCGGTTGCGGTAGAGGAGGTTCCGGCCGTCCTCGGACGAGTCGGTGACGAACAGGTCGTCGAAGCCGTCGCCGTCGTAGTCCGCCACCGCCACCGCGGCGCCCAGGGCGGTGTAGCCCTCCATGATGTGGGCGTACTCGTTGTCGAAGGCGCGGTTCCGGTGCGGCCGGTCCACGCCGGCGGCGGCGGTCACGTCCACGAACCAGGGGGCGTCGCCGGGGCCGTCGGGCGGGCTCCCGCCGGCCGACGCCGCCGGTGCGGAGGCGGCGCCCAGGAGGGCCACGAGGAGGGCCAAGAGGACGGCCAAACCGGGTCGCTTCACCGAGTGGCTCCCCGGCCGGAGCGCGGTGCTCCGGCCCGCGGCGCCTCGCCGCCGCCGTCCGGCGTTTCGGGCGCCTCGACCCGCGGCTGAACGACCGGCGCTTCGGCGAGCGGTGGCTCGGCGGAGGGGTGCTCCACCACCTCGAGCTCGTCCCGGCCCTCGGTGACCCGCACGATCCGGTTCGTCGCCACGTCGCGGAAGGTCTGGACCCGGCCGGAGCGCGGCCAGGTGACGCTCAGGCGCTCCACCCGGCGGGCGTCCCCCAGGCCCCTTCCGAGGCCCCCTCCCAAGCCAAAGTGCTGGCGCAGGGCGTTCTGGGAGCCGTAGCCGTCCCCCAGGATCACCTCCCGGGTCTGGGTGAGCCCGCCGGCCTCCAGGACGATTCGGGCGCCCACGCCGTCCCGGTTGGTGCCCCGCGGCAGAGCGTCGCCCGCCCCCGCCACCTCCACCTGGAGCCACCGCCGGCCGGAGACCCCGCCACCGGCCCGGTTCGCCAGCAGCGCGTGGCGGTCCGCCGAGGCGGCCACGGCGACGTCCAGCACTCCCCGGTTCCAGAAATCGCCCACTGCGATGCCCCGGCTGTTGAGGAGCAGGTCGGTTCCGGCGGCGCGGCCGATCTCGGTGAAGGTCACCTCGCCATCGCCCCCCGCCGGGCCGTCGTTGCGCAGGTGGCGGTTGCGCTCCCAACCGTGCCACGAGCGGCCGTCGAACCTCGCCGGGTCGAAGAGCGCCCCGGCCTGGTAGAGGTCCTGCCGGCCGACCACGTCGTTCAGGAACTCCAGCTCGAGCTCGGTGCCCGGCTCGCCGTAGACCCACCCGTTCGCGGCGTAGAGGTCGAGCCACCCGTCGTTGTCGAAGTCGGCGAAGCTGGTGCCCCAGAACCAGCCCGGCGGGTTCGCCCGGGCCGCCCGGGTGGTGTCCTGGAACGTGCCGTCCCCCCGGTTGCGGAGCAGCGTGTTGCCGCTCGCCGTCTGCTGGAAGACCTCGACGAAGTCCGGCCCGGACTGGCGGAAGACCTCGAAGTAGAGGGGCAGGGCACTCCAGGCGCCGTGGCGCAGGACGCTCACGATGTGGCGCCGGACCGTCGGGGCCTCGGCGAACCAGGCGTGCTCCGAGCGGATGTGGGCCACGTAGAGGTCCAGCAGGCCGTCGTTGTCGTAGTCGCCCACGGTGGAGCTCATCCCGGCGCCGTAGGCCAGGGTGCCGCTCTCCACCGTCACGTCCTCGAAGGCGACGCCGTCCGGGCCGCCGCCCCGTTCCGCGCCCGGCCCCGCGCCCGACCCGGCCCCGGAGCCGGAGCCCAGGTTGCGGTACAGGGTCTTCCTGCCGAAGTCGTTCGCCACCCACAGGTCGGGCCAGCCGTCGTCGTCGTAGTCGGCGAAGGCGGAGCCCAGGCACAGGCCCGTGTCGCCCACGCCGGCCTCCTCCGTGACGTCGGTGAAGCGGAAGTCACCCTCGTTCCGGTACAGGCGGTTGGGCTCGCCGTTCCGGGCGTAGAAGCTGGTGGGGATCCGCTCCCGGGGATCGATGTAGCGGCCCACGTAGAGGTCCAGGTCGCCGTCCAGGTCGTAGTCGCCCACGGAGGCCACGGTGGTGCAACAGTCCGGGGCGATCCCGGAGCGGGGGGTGACGTCGGTGAAGGTCACGCCGGCGGGGTTCGCCTCCGGCCCGCTTCCCTGCGCTCCGCCTGGGGACCGGTCCGGCGCCGGGCCCGATGGGGGGCCGTTGGACCGGAAGAGCTGGTTCGGCTCGAAGGTGCGGCTCACGAACAGGTCCTTCCAGCCGTCGCCGTCGAAGTCGGCGAACAGGGCCACGCTCACCCCCGAGAGGCCGGCCAGGCCGGCGGCCTCGGTCACGTCCTCGAACGTGCCGTCGCCCCGGTTGCGGTACAGGCGCGAGGAGACACCGTCGGGGATGAACAGGTCCAGTAGCCCGTCCTCGTCGTAGTCGGCGGCGGTGATGCCCGCGGGTCCGTGTCGGATCATCCCGAACTCCAGGGGTTCGGACAGGAAGGGGGGATAGTACCGGTTTTCGAAGGCGATGCCCGCGGCCTCCCCCACCTCGGCGAAGAGGGGCCGCTCGGCGATCTGGCGCTCCCCCTCCAGGAGCTGGAGGCTCCGGATCCCGAGGTACCGGCCCTCGCCGCCGGCGCCGGCCGCCTCGCCCGGCGCGAACCGGACCCGCAGCAGACCGCGGTCGATTCCGGCCCGGGGCGCCCCCCGGGGGGTGCCGATCACCTCGAACCGGGCCGTCGCCACCACCTCCTGGTCCCAGGACTCCAGGCGCTGGACGTGGAGCTCCACCGTCTCGATCTCCCCGAACCCCTCCAGGTAGCGCCACCACTCCTCGATCGCGCCCTGCCGGTCGGTGGCCGCTCCGGGGGGCTCGAAGCGGGAGAGCACGACCCCGTCCCGCCGGCTCACCGGCCGGAGCTCACCCGTTCCCGGCAGGCCCAGGGCCGAGCCGTCGAAGTCCGGGGCGAAGGCGGCTTCGATCCGCCGCGAGTCCCGGGCCTCCAGGGCCTGTGCCAGCTCCGCCAGGGAGGCGACCGCCGCCTGCCCCGCCTCGTAGAAGGCGAGACCCTGCCGCTCGGCGGCCCATCCGGCCATCCACGCCGCCGGCACCAGGAGGAACGCCGTCGACACGACTCCGGACAGGAGGCGCCGCCGGCGGACGAAGCGAAGGATTCGATCGGTCATGAACGAGGCTTTGCGGCTCGGCCTCTCGGGCTCGGGCTCGTGCGGCCCAGCCTACCCGAATCCCAGGGCGTGGGCTCGCGAGCGAACGTACCGGAACCCCGGCTGTGGTGATTGCCCGGCGTGCCCAGCCCACCATCGGCAGCCGATATATCGACTCCCGATATACACTCGGGCCATTCGAAACGGAGGCCCCGGATGCGCAGAGACCCCGAGCGGATCGACCACCACCTGCCGCTGACCCCGGCGGCGTTCCACGTGCTGCTGGCCCTGGCGGGGGGAGACCGCCACGGGTACGCCATCATGCAGGAGGTCCAGGCGACCACCGGCGGCCGGGTCGCCATGGGGCCGGGCACCCTGTACGGCACCATCAAGCGCCTCCTGCGCGAGGGCCTGATCGAGGAGTCCCGCGAGCGGCCCGACCCGGACCTCGACGACCGCAGGCGGCGCTACTACCGGCTCACCGGCCTGGGCCGCCGGGTGGCGGCGGCGGAGGCCGCCCGGCTGGAGGAGGCCGTGGCCGACGCCCGGACGAAGCGCCTGCTGCCGGAAGGCCAGGCGCTCCAGGGGGTGCGGCCATGAGCCGCCCCAGCCTCTCGGAGCGGATCTACCGCCGGCTGCTGGGCCTCTTCCCGGTGGACTTCCGTCTCGAGTACCGCGAGGAGATGGAGGAGCTCTTCCGGCTCCAGCACCGCGACGCCGCCGGCTCCGGGGAGGGCGAGCGGCCGGCGCCGGCCGGCGTGCCGGGGCGCCGCCGCCGGTTGCTGCGCCTATGGCTCCGGGCGATGGCGGACCTCGCCCGGAGCGCCCCCCGGGAGCACTGGGACGCCTTGCGCCAGGACGTGCGCTTCGCGTTCCGGGGCATCCGGCGCGCCCCGGGCTTCGCCTCCCTCGTCATCCTGACCTTCGCCGTCGCCATCGGCGCCAACACGTCGATTTTCACGGTGGCCCACCCGACGCTGCTCCGGCCGCTGCCCTTCGCCGACGACGAGCGCCTGGTCCGGCTGGTCCACGTCCGGGAACGCCCCGACGGCAGCCTCACGGACGTGGGCCTCACCCGGCGCGACTTCCACGCCGCGTCTGACCGGGCCGAGACCCTCTCTGCGGTCACCGCGCAGGTCTATCAGGGACCGGCGCTGCGCACCGGCGACGGAATTCAGCGCGTGGTCTCGATCGGCGTCTCCGGGA
>JBKHJP010000011.1:0-26716 GCA_046538065.1 Thermoanaerobaculia bacterium
CGGCCGGTGGAGGAAAGGAAGACGGCCGGCGTACCCAGGACCGCCGCCTCGGAGGCCATCGTGGCACTTTCCCCCACCAGGAGACGGGCCTCGGCCAAGAGATGGTGCACGTGCTGGGGGGGCAGGCGCAGGCGGTACGGCTCCAGGTCCTCCGGGAGAGGGGCCTCGGAGGAGACGACTACGCGCCCCCGGGGGGCCAGGAGATCGACCAGACGCCGCCGTCCGGCCGTGGAGAACCCCGACTCCCCTGTGTCGTGGCTCGCCGCCCAGGCCACGAAGCGCACGACGTACAGCGGTTCCCCCGGGTCCAGGCCGTGCTCGACCAGGACCTCCGGGTCCGGCCGGAACCGTCGCGGATGGAGGTAGGCGAGCTCGTGGTACCCGGGGTACCGGACGTGCCGCGTGCGGGAAGGGACCGTGCCCTGGTAGCACTCGGGGGTGCAGACCACGTCCGCGAGCGGGTAAGCGAACCGGTTCGTCACCCGGGCCATCTCCGTGTCGTAGAAGATCACCGTCCGGGCACCCGGTAGCGTCTTGCCGGCCAGGGCGATCGTGGGCCCCATGATCCCCAAGAGGTAGTCCGGCCGGAAGCGCAGGGCGAGGCGCCAGAAGCGGCCTGTTCGGACTGCGAGCTCCCGGGCGAGCCCCAGCCGCCCGCGGCCCTGTCGGCTGATGGGGGCGTGCGGGAGTCCGAAGGCGTTCAGGAGCTCCAGCGTGTGCTCCTTGGCCCGAGCCGTCAAGAGCACGTCGTGGCCCCGGGTCTCCATCTCCGCGACGAAGTTGCGGAAGAAATGGACGTGGGCAGGATGGAGCAGGTCGATGGCCAGCTTCATGGAACCCCGGCCGGCTCCTGTCCGGCGTGCCGTTCTTCCGGGGGGAGCTGGGCGAGCTCGGAGAGGAAAACCTGCTCGCTCGTGCGGATGCTCTCCTGGGCGGCGAACATCGCTCGGGTCGCCGTGCTCGCCTCGTCCCATCCCAGGAGGCGATTCGGCTCCCCGGCCAGGGCGGCGACGAGCTCCCGGAGCTCTTCCCGGTGCCCCATCTGGGCGCGGGTCGCCCGTCCCCACGAGCGCACCCGTTTGCCGTGAACGGTAAGGCGGGCGAATCCGTCGAGCACGGCCACCCTGCCTTTCGAGAAGGCGGTAATCTTCTCCCGGGGGTACCCCACCGACCCGCTCTCGTCGAAGACGATGGACGCCGAGGCCCCCGGGTAGTGCAGGGTGACGGAGTAGTTGGCGAGGCGTCTCAGGTCGGGGGGGGGCTCCCCCAGGGCGTTGGCCGTCACCGAAGTGGGCCGGCGCCCCACCAGGAGGTTGCACAGGTCGATGAAGTGCTCTCCCTCAGTGATCAGCCGTCCGGCCCCCTCCACCTCGTCCAGGGTCCAGTGGTCGGGGGGGATGAAAGGTTGGGCCACGTGGTAGGTGACGGCGTCGGCGTCTCCTTCCAGCTCCTCCTGGAGACGGCGCACCAGGGGGGAGTACCGGCGGTTGAGCCCCAGGGTGAAGAGCACCGGACCGTCCGCCATCGCCGCTGCCACGCGGCGAAGGCCTTCGAGCGTGGTGGCCATGGGCTTTTCGACGAAGACCGCCTTGCCCGCCTCGATCGTCGCGACGGCGTGCTCGGCGTGGAGGGGTTGGCTGGAACAGACCATCACCACGTCCGTCCCCGGGTCGCCCAGGACCTCCTGGATGTCGGTGGTCGTGACCGTGGCGCCGTAGCGCTTCGCGGCAGTCGCGGCGTTCTTGCCCGTGGCGGACACGAGTCCCCGGAGCTCCGCCCGGCGGATCCTCGCCAGGTTGGGCAGGTGCTTTCCCAAAACGTGGTTGCCGCAGCCGACGATCGAGACGCCCACCTTCGCCTCGGCCGGCTTCCGGGGGCGGACCGGGAGCGTTGGCCGGCGGTCCGGCTCGCCGTCGGAGCGATAGGAAAGGAGGGCGGCCACGCCGCCCAGGCTGCCCCGTCGAAGGCCGTCGAAGGCCTCCTGGGCGTGCTCGATGGGGAACGCGTCTCCGATCAGGGGCTCGACGTCGACGCTCCCTTCGGCGAGGAGCCTCAGGAACTCCGCCAGGTTCCGCTGCTCGGTCCAGCGGATGTACTCGAAGGGGTAATCGACGCGCCCTCGCTCGTAAGCGTCGTGGTAGCTCCCGGGACCGTAGGCGCGCGAGTAACGGAGATCGATTTCCTTGTAGAGGAAATTCTTGGGATGGACGTCCAGCCCCACGTAGCCCACCAGGACGACCTTGCCCTGCTTGCGGGTCACGTCGATCGAGCGGTTGACGATGTCGCTGCGCTCCGATCGTGCGGTCACCAGCGTGGCGTCGACCCCGCGCTTGCCGGTGAAGTCCTGGATGCGGCGCTCGACGTCGTCCGTCTCCGGGTTCAGGGTGAGCTCCACCCCGCTCGCCGCCGCCAGGCGGTTGCGTTCCGGATCGAGATCGATCCCCACCACGACGAGGCCGGCAGCACGGGCGATGCGGGCCGCGAGCTGGCCGACCAGGCCCAGCCCCCAGACGGCCACCACCTCTCCGAAGCGGAGCTCCGTGCGCCGCACTGCGTGGGTGGCGATGCCGCCGACGGTGACGAACGCCGCGTGGCGGAGGGGGACTTCCGGCGGCACGGGCACGACGTGGTTGAGCCCCGGTGCTACGGTCTCGGCATGGCCGGCTGCAGCGTAGGCCACCGGCTGACCGACCTGGAAGCCGGAAACCCGCTCCCCCAGGGCCAGCACCCAGCCGGCGCCGCTATAGCCGATCTCCCGGGGAACGACCATCTCCTTCCAGATCCGGCCCGCCGTCTGGCCGAGGCCCGTGGAGAGGACGGTCTGCTTCACCACGTGGCGCATCCACGGGTCGGCGACCGTCTGGCGCGCCAGCTCCAGGGGCGTTTTGCCCAAGGTGCCCAGTTCGGTTCCCGTGCTGATCAGGGAGCAGGCGTTGCGGATCAGAACCTGATCCGGCCCGAGGCGGGGCTCCGGGAGCTCGATGACGCGGACCCGACCCTTGCGGTCGATGACCCGGCGGACTACCTGTCGCATGGGGTGGTCTCCTGCGGCTGGGTGAGGTGACGAGCGGAGGGGCACGGGGTCGTCACGGCTTCCGGCACGCGAAGCCGATGCGCCGTCCGAAGAGCCCCGCAGCCCGGAGGGCCTTGAAGACGAGGGCCGCAGGATAGCGCACCAGGAACGGGTAACCCGGAAGCCAGACCCGAGGCGGGGCGATGCTGGAAGCGAAGTGCTGGGGGACCAGCCCCGCCTTGCGAACGATCCTGCGGAGCTCCACAGGGGAGAACAGGTAGGCGTACCCGTAGTGGAGGGTCTTCTCCCGGGACATCTTCCAGATCCCGGCAGCGTACGGGAGATTCCACCAGTTCGCCACGGTGACCACGACGTGCCCTCCGGGCCGGACCACGCGGCCCATCTCGTCCACCGCCTTTTGGCGAGCCGTTGCCGTGGGGAGGTGGTCGAAGGTCGACATCGAGACCGCCAGGTCGAAGCTCCCGTCCGGAAAGGGAAGATCGCAGGCATCCGCCGACCGGAAGCGGAATTTCGCGACCAGACCGGGATGCAGCTCCCGCCGCAGGATCCCCTCAGCTTCGCGTAAGGAGTCCTCGCTCAGGTCGACCGCGGTCCAGGACCCGACCTTGCGGGCGTAGTGCAGCTCGTCCACCGGAAACGAGCACCCCACGTTGAGGACCGACTTGCCCTCGATCCCCACGCGGTCCACCAAAGCGTAGTCACAGCGCATCTTCGATCCCATGTAGGTGGGCTGGTCCCGGGGGTCCTCGCCCTGCCAGGCGGCCTGCGCCTTGGCGTCGTACGCTGCGAGGGCTTCTTCGGACCGTCCGACGGGGTGGGTCTCGGCTCCGGAAGATCGCTCAGACAACGGTTCGCTCCTCGGTAGCTCGCTGCGCCTTCCCCTCGGAGGCAGCGGTCGTCACGCCCCCGGCGCCCTCGTCCAGCCGGAGCTCCAGACGGCGCACCTTCTCCAGCGTGATCTCGACGAGCTGCCGGTTGAAGGCGATCAGGTCGGCGAGCAGTCCGGCGAGCAGGGTGACGAAGCCGATGGTCAGGAGGACGCCCCCCAGGACCAGGGACTGAACGTGGCCTCCGCCTTCGCCGCGGACGTAGAAGTACAGGAAGCGCACGATCGGTGCGAGTCCGATCAGCGCCATCGTGAGCCCGAGCCCGAAGAACACTCGCAGGGGCCGGTACATGGCGTAGACCCGGAGCATGGTGGTGACCGAGCGCTGGACGAACTCGGGGATGCTCCGGAAAAGCCGGGAGCGGCGGGTGACCCGATTGACGCCGACCGGCACGCTGGCGACGGTCAGGCCCTTACGGCCGGCCTGGATGAGCATCTCGATCGTGTAGCTGAACGAGGAGACGATGTTGGTTTGAAGCGCGGCGTCCCGGGAGAGTGCTCGGAACCCGCTGACGGCATCACCGACCTCCAGGCCGGAAAGCCTCCGGACGACTGCGCTCCCCACCCGCTGGAGGAGGCGCTTCAGGGGCGAAAAGTGCTCGACTTCCGGCGGCCGTCGGTCACCGATCACGATGTCGGCTCGGCCTTCGAGGATTGGGCGGACCAGGGCGGGGACGTCAGCCCCTCGATATTGGTGGTCGGCGTCCGTGTTGACGATGACGTCCGCTCCGAGCCGAAGGCAAGCGTCTAGGCCGGTCCGAAAGGCCCGGGCCAGGCCCTGGTTCGATGTATGGGTCACCACGTGGTCGGCGCCGGCTTCGCGGGCCACCTCGGCCGTCCGGTCGCACGAGCCGTCGTCGATCACGAGGACTTCAACCCTGTCGAATCCGTCCACCTGACGCGGCAGGTCGGCCAGGGTCGTGGGAAGGGTCGACTCCTCGTTGAAACAGGGAATCTGGATGATCAGCTTCATGGGTTCGGCCTGCGACGCGGTCTGCTGAATGGTACTACCGGCGGGACGATGGACCCCGGAAAGAGGCTTTGTCGCAAATCACGGGCCGTTTACACGAAGGAGAAGGTCCTGAGGCCGTCGAGGACTTTGTCCAGCTCCATCTCCCGCAGCTCCGGGAACATGGGAAGCGACAGGGCCCGCTCCGCCGAGCGCTCCGTTACCGGCAGCTCCAGCCCCTCCGGGGCGAAGCGCGCCAGGGCCGGCTGGCGGTGGAGGGGGACGGGGTAGAACACCGTGGAGCCGATCCCGGCGGCGGCCAGGTGCTCCCGGAGGGCGTCGCGACGGTCCGTGAGGAGAGTGAACTGGTGGTAGACGGGCTCGGTGCCCTCCGGGTCCCGCAGGAGCTCGACGCCCGCCGCCCCGGCCAGCGCCTCCGCGTACCGTGCCGCGATCTCGCGCCGCCGACGGTTCGCCGCGTCCAGCCCCGGCAGGCGCAGGTTCAGCACCGCGGCCTGGAGGGCGTCGAGGCGGCTGTTGGTCCCCAGCTCGCCGTGGAGGTAGTGCTCGCTCCGGCCGTGGTTGGCGATCCGCCGCACCCGGGCGAGGAGGTCGGCGTCGCCGCCTGTGATCGCCCCGGCGTCGCCGAAGGCCCCCAGGTTCTTGGTCGGGTAGAAGCTCCAGCAGGCGAGGGCACCGAAGGTGCCCACCCGCTCCCCGCCGAGCCGGGCGCCGTGGGCCTGGGCGGCGTCCTCGATCCACCAGAGACCCCGGCGGCGGCAGAGCGCGGAAAGGCCTGCCGTGTCCAGGGGCCGGCCGAACAGGTGGACGCCGATCACGCCCACGGTCCGGGGGGTGATCCGGGCCTCGGCGTCCGCCGGGTCCAGGTTCAGGGTGTCGGGCTCCACGTCGGCGAAGACGGGGGTGCCTCCGGCCAGGGCCACGGCCGAGGCGGTGGCGATGAAGGTGAAGGCGGGCACGATCACCTCGTCGCCGGGCTCAAGTCCCAGGGCCCGGAGGGCCACCACCAGCGCGTCGGTTCCGTTGGCCACCCCGGCGCAGCCGCCGGCTCCCAGGTAGGCGGCGAAGGCCTCCTCGAAGCGGGCGACCTCCGGTCCGCCGACGAAGCCGGCGGAGCGCACCTGCTCCGCCCAGCGCTCCGCCAGGGGGGAGGCCAGGGGACCCGCGGCTCGCGTGAGGTCGAAGACGGGGATCTTCACGAGCGTGCTTTCCGTTCGGGCTCCGGCCTGGCGCCGCGCGGGACGGGGTGGGACGGCGTCCCCCGGAGCGCTTGCCGCCGGTCTTCGATGCTGTCCATCAGTCGGTCGGTGGCTCCTCCGGCCGGGGCCGGGGCTCAGGTGGCCCGGCGTTGCGCAACGGGTGCCGGGTCCAGGGCGTCGCGTAGGCGGCCAGGGTATCGCGCCCCAGGGTCACGTTTCCCGGGACGCGGATCGTGTGGATGCGCCGGAACGGGGTTCCGGGCCGGTCGAAGGCGTCGAGCCAGTCGGGAAAGACCACCAGGTAGTCGGGCCTCTCTTCGGCGATGAAGGCGAGGACCCCGTCCTGCCAGCTCCCGCCCTCCGCCTGCACGCGCCGGACGTGATCGTGGACCTCGGGGTCGGCGATGCCCACCAGGTCCAGGATCGGGTTGGGCAGGAGCGCCGCCATCGCTCCCAGGTCCACCGTGGCGATCACCGCCTCCGGCGGGACCCGCTTGGCGAGCCAGTGAGCCATCGCCACGTCGCCGTCCGCCACGTCCCGGAGGTTCCGGGCGTAGAGCCCCGCCGTCCGGGGTAGGTCGGCCAGGGTCGGCCAGAGGACGAGGAGCACCCCCGCCGCCGCCAGGGCGCGGCGGAGGGGAGCGCCGGTCCGGGCGGGCCGAAGGGCCGTCGCCACCGGCTCCAGCCCCAGCGCCGCCAGGATGGCGATCCACGGCATCAGGGGGAAAAGGTAGCGGCCGAAGTTCCCCACCAGGGGCGTGCCGCCGCTCGCCGTCAGGCATGAATAGGCCAGGGGCAGCGCCACGGGCCAGAGGGCCGGAAGGAGGCCGGCATCGCTCCGGGTGCCGAGGCGCCGCACCAGGGCGAGGGCGCCGGCGGGAGCCAGGACCACCGCCCAGGGGAGCGACCGGAACAGGATGCCCAGTGCCGTGTGGAGATACTGGAGGCTCGGCGGGTGGAGCCCCTCGCCGCCGCCTCCCGTCTTGGCTGCCAGCGTCGTGGGGAGCGGGGAGCCGCCGAGGACCGAGTAGAACGCGGCCACCGGGACGAAGGCCAGGGCGGCCAGGCCGAGGCCGGCGAGGCTCCGCCGCAAACGGGTGGCGCCGGGGGCGCCGGACCGGTGCCAGGCGAGGGCTCCGTCGGGCCGTCGCCGAAACCGCAGGAGCCGGTCTCCCCAGGCCAGGCCCAGGAGGAGCAGGCCCTCCGGCCGCGCCAGGACCGAAACCCCCAGGACCGCCAGGGACAGGGGCGGTCGCTCCGGGCGGCGCCGCTCCCGCAGGTGCAGCAGGAGCCCGGCGAGGGTCAGGGCCACGAACAGCGAAATCTCCATCCCGGAGAGGGCCGACCAGGCCAGCCAGCCGGTGGCGACCGTGAACCCGGTGGCGAGGGCCGAGAGCCCGGTTCCGAGACCCAGCTCCCGGGATACGGACCACGTCAGGAGCACGCCGCCCAGGTGGAAGGCCAGCCCCAGGAGCTTCATCCACAGGACGTCCGGGACCGGCGCCGCCACTCCCACCGCCGCGAAGGCCGTCCAGAGGGGCGACGTGGACCCCGCCACCAGCTCCCCCGGGTCGACCCCCAGCCCGTGGCCCGCCGCCAGGTTCCGGGCGAACGCCAGGTGGATCCAGGCGTCGTCGAGCGGGAACCCGAGGCGATGGTCCAGGGCCCGCAGCTCGACGGCCACGAAGAGACCGCACGCGAGGAGGGCCGCCCCGGTGGCGAGAGCCGCCGGAAGGCACGGGCGGGTGGCTCGAGTCTGGGAGAGGGCCATGGCGGGGCGATCGGGAGATCGGTAGCATACCGTCACGATGGGAGCGAGCCGCACCAGCCGCAGGACGCATGCCCGACGTGTGCTCGCCCTCCTCGTCGCCGCCGCCGTCACCGGAGCCCTGTTCGCGATCGGAACGGATTTCCTCGTAGGCGTGTGGCTCGGCCTGGAAACGACGGGTGGCGCCGCGGAGGTTCCGGTCCGGCCCCGCGGCTTCTGGCATGCCGCTCACCGGGGGCAACGAGACGGGGAAGGCGGTCCGGCAAGAGACGCCGAGGAGCGCGCGCGCTTCGTCGCCCTGCCCTACCTCGGCGGGAGAGCCCCCGCTCCGGAAGACGGCGAGCTCGGCGTGGTCCTGCACCACCGGGCCCGGGCCTACCAGGGCCTGAACCTCTACAACTCCGGCCACGGTCCGGAGGCGATCCTCATGGACATGGATGGCCGGGTCCTCCACCGCTGGCGTCGCGCCTTCGAGGAAGCCTTCCCGGACGTCGAGCCCACCACCGACACCGGGTTCTTCCGGCGTGTCCACCCCTTTCCCGACGGCAGGCTCCTGGCCCTCTACCAGACGGGTGGTCTCGTACTGCTGGACAGGAGGTCGCGGCCGATCGCGACCTGTCCCGGGAGCTTCTACAACGACCTCTGGGTGGGGAACGACGGCCGGATCTGGACCGTCGCCAAGGAGGTTCTCGCGGAGGACGCCCCGTTCAGCCGGCTGGACGATTTCCTCGTACTCCTGCGCCTGGACGCTCGCAACCGGTGCCGGGAGGAGCGCCGGATCTCGCTCACGGAGGCGTTTCGGGACTCGGGGTACGCCCACCTCCTCGATCGCATGCCGCATGCGGGGGACGTCCTCCACGCGAACACCGTGACCGAGCTGGAGGGCTCGCTCGCATCCGTCGATCCGCGCTACGCCCGGGGCAACCTCCTCGTCTCGATCCGCGAGCTGGACCTGGTGGCCATCGTCGATCCCCGCTCGGAGCAGGTGCTCTGGGCGCAGCGGGGCCCCTGGCGTCACCAGCACGAGCCGTCCCTCTTGGAGAACGGCCGCATCCTCCTCTTCGACAACGAGGGCTACGACGGGTTTTCCCGCCTGGTGGAGGTGGACCCGGGGACCGGCGCGATCGCTTGGAGCTGGCCCCGGAGCCCCACGCCGTCCTTCGCTTCGCGGCTTGCTGGCACGTGCTCCAGGCTGGAAGGGGGCAACACCCTGATCACCGAATCGGTCCCCGGCCGGGCCTTCGAGATCGACCCGGAGGGCCGGATCCTCTGGGAGTTTCGTTCACCTCACCGGGCCGGTTCCGACGATTCCCTGGTGGCGATGCTCTTCGAGGTCCAGAGGCTGCCTCCGGGCTTCTTCACGCCCAGCTTCCCATGAGGACGCGGGAGCTCGACCGGCGGCTCCGGACCGTCTCCCGGATCGCCCTCTACGGCAGCGTACTCCTCGTGGTCGTGATCGCCGGTCTCCTGGTGGAGCTGGCGAGGGGGCCGCTCTTGGAGGAGCAGGAGGTCACCTGGGGCGACGTGGACTACGCCTCGCTGGAGGAGGTCCGGCTGCTCCGGGAGTACGTCCGGATCGATACCTCGGAGGCGACCGGAAGCACCCTGGATGGAGCCCGGTTCCTGGCCGGTCTGCTGGAGGAAGCCGGGATCCCGTACACCCTGGAGCGCGTGGGGGAGAAGGACGCGAACCTCTGGGCGGTGGTCGAGGGCGAGAGACCGGGAGCCGTCGTGCTCCACCACCACATCGACGTGGAGGACGTGGGCGACCCGGCGCGGTGGGCCTACCCGCCGTTCGCGGCGGAGATCGACCTTCCCTGGCTCTACGGCCGGGGCACCTTCGACATGAAGAGCATCGGGATCGCCCAGCTCCTGGCCGTGGTGGAGCTGGTCAGGAGCGGCATCCGGCCCGAGCGCTCGGTGATCCTCCTGGCCACCGCCGGCGAGGAGACCGGGAGCGAGCTGGGCACCCGCTGGGTGCTTCGAGAGCACCCGGAGCTGGTGGAGCGCTTCGAGGTGGTGCTCACGGAGGGCGGCGTCGTGGAGGGGCGCAGCCGGGACGAGATCAAGTACTGGGGCACGGAGTTCGCCCAGAAGCGGTACCAGACGCTGGTCCTTTGCGACCCGTCCCGGGAGCTGCTGGAGCAGCTCCACGAAGACATCCAGCAGTTCGGTGCCCTGGAGGAGCGCCTGCTGCTCGTGGACGAAGTCCGGAGCTTCCTGGCCCACTACGCCCCCACCCGGGATCGGGCCGATCTCCGGCAGCTCCTCGAAGATCCGGGGGTGATCCTTCGCGACCGCGAAGCCTTCGACCGCTTCCCGCGCTACCTGAAAGCCCTCTTCCGGAACGAGGTCCACTCCTTCGGGGTCCGACCCGCCGACGACGGCGACGGCTGGGAGCTGCCGGTCAAGATCCACCTGCTGCCGGGCGCCGAGCTGCACGAGGTCCGGGACGAGCTCCTGCCTCCATGGCTGTTCTGGGACGTCGAGAGCGTCCTCGAGATCGTCCCGGTGGCTCTCCACGGGAGCCCGGTGGAACACCCGGTGCTCGAGATCGCGGCCGAGCTCATCTCCGAACACTACCCGGGCGCTCCGGTGGGCCCCCTGGTCCTCCCCTGGACCGCCACCGATTCCCGTTTCTTCCGGGCGCACGGGATCCCCAGCTACGGCTTCACTCCGTTCCCGATCCTGACGACCGACGTCCTGCGGGTGGGCACCCACGCCGAACGGATCGATCTCCCGGGATACGTGGAGGGTGTCGCTGTCTACCGCGACCTGCTCCGACGCCTCGCAAACAGACAGTTCACGTCGCCCGAGTGACACTTCTTGTCGCTTTCGTCTGCTGCACCCCCGTCACAAGTGCCCCTGGACGCTCACCGGGGCTGGCACGTACCTTGCGCTGTACTCTGCCTCAATCTGTGTGGAGACGAGCTAACCGAAGGAGGACGAACTCATGAGCCGACTGATGAGGCGCCAGAGGGGTTTCACCCTCATCGAGCTGCTGATCGTCATCGCGATCATCGGCATCATCGCCGCCATCCTCATCCCGAACTTCCTGGACTCGCTGCAGAAGGCGAAGCAGAAGCGGACGATGGGGGACATGAAGGACACCGGGACCGCGTGGTTCGCGTGGCTGACCGACCAGTACGGGGCCGCAGCCGCCGCGGGCGCTTCGTCCAGCCAGTACTCGCTCCCGGACAACGACTACGGGTTCAGTTCGGTCCAGGAGGACCTCGAACCCCAGTACATCCAGGAAGTGCCGGAGAACGACGCGTGGCAGAACGCCTACACCTATTGCCGGGCTGCAAGCGTCAGCGACGTCCTCAGCTCGGACACGGCTCTGGGCATCGGCAGCGGCGGCCGCGACGGGTCGGAAGTTACCTGCGGTACGGTCGACTCCGGGTCCTTCGACTCGACGGACTACGACCAGGACATCGTCTGGGCCGACGGCTTCTTCGTGACCTACCCCCAGAAGAGCTGATCCGCGTTCCAGCCTCCGCGAAAGCGGCTCGAACCGCCCGGCTTCCGGCCGGGCGGTTCGTCGTTTATGGCCCCGCCGGCTCCCCCGACCGCCCCTTTCCGTGCCGCGCAGGCGCCTGGCGGTTGGATTCCCGAGCCACCACCGCCCTTCGGCAGGACGCGCCGGCGGGTGCCGCTGTAGACTCGGCTCCTCCGGAGCCGACCACCCGCCGCCGCAACCCCGATGAACCCGCCCCGACGGACCCCCCGCACGATCGTCCTGAACCTGCTCGCCGTCCTGGGCCTGGCCATCCAGGCTCCTGCGGGGCTGCAGGCCGAAGCCCGGGAGCCCCGCCTCTCCGAGGCCGCCGCCTGGCTCCGGGACTACGTCCGGATCGACACCACCAATCCGCCGGGCAACGAGGACCGGGCGGCCCACTACCTGGCGGACCTCCTCCACCAGGAAGGGGTCCCGACGCGCCTCCTGGTGAGCCCCGGCGGTCGGACGAGCCTGTACGCCCGGCTGGCGGCGCCTGCGCCGGAGGCGGGGCCGCTGGTCCTCCACCACCACATGGACGTGGTTCCCTCGGGGCCGGACTGGACGGTGGACCCCTTCGCCGGGGAGGTCCGGGACGGCAGGCTCTACGGTCGCGGCGCCCTGGACATCAAGAGCCTGGGCGTGGCCCAGCTCGCCGCCTTCCTGGACCTGGCGCGCCGGGGCGTGCCGCTGAGGCGGGACGTGATCTACCTCGCCGTGGCCGACGAGGAGCGGGGCGGCGAGGAGGGGACCGGCTGGATCCTGGAGCGCCACGCCGACCTCTTCCCGGGGCTGGAGCGCCCCGACGCCGCGGTGCTGGGGGAGGGGGGCGCCAACCGCACCATCAACGGCCGGAGCCTCTGGACCGGCATCGAGGTGGCCCAGAAGCGGCCCCTCTGGCTCCGGGTGACCGCCAACGGGCGGGCCGGCCACGGCTCCGGCCTCAACCCGGCGAGCGCCAGCCACGAGCTGATCCGGGGTCTCGCCCGGGTCCTGGACCTCCCCCAGGAGTGGAAGGTGACCGAGCCCGTGCGCCGGTACCTCGAGGCCCTGGCGCCGCTCCACAACGAGAAGTACCGGCGGATCTTCTCCGAGCCGGAGGCCCACATCCGCCCCGACGGCCCCACCGTGGACATCCTCCCGGGCCTGGCGAACCTGTTCCTGGACACCTTCCAGGTGACCGTCGTGGACGTGGGGGAGAAGATCAACGTCATCCCCGGGAAGGTCACGGCCCGGGTGGACGCCCGCCTGCTCCCGGGGACCGACGCCGAAGCCTACCTGGAGCGGGTGCGCGAGGCCCTGGGCGACCGCGTGCACCTGGAGGTGGTCCTGTCCTCGCCGCCGTCCCCGCCCTCCCCGGAGGATCACCCGGTCTACGAAACGGTCGCCGATGTCCTCGGCGAGACCGCCCCGGTGGTGCCGGCCTTCATCGCCGGCTTCACCGACTCGCGCTACTTCCGGGAGCGCGGCATCCCCGCCTACGGCGTCTCCCCCTTCTACCTGGAGCCCCAGACGTTTCTCGGCATCCACGGTGCCGACGAGTCGATCCCCCTGGACGAGCTCGACCTGGGCGTCGACCGCATGGTCCGGATCGTCCGGGCCTGCGCCGCGTCGTCCTGACCACCAATCCTGGGAGTCCGCCCTGAGCGCCGACGGGTCGGCCGGGGCGGGCGGCGCCGGCTCTTCCGGCTGGTACTCTCGCCCTGAACTCCCTGACGACAAAAGGGATAGAGACAAGTCTCTATGGAATGGGTTTTGCTTTTCCATGTCGCATCAGACGAGCGGCAGGCCCAAACCGAACGAACCGAGGACGACGATGCGACGAGGCACCACCTCCCGCGGCTTCACCTTGATCGAGCTCCTGATCGTGATCGCGATCATCGGGATCATCGCGGCGATCCTGGTGCCCAACCTGCTGGATGCCCTCCAGAAGACCAAGCAGAAACGGGCCATGGGGGACATCAAGCTGGTGGGCACGGCGATGATGGCCTGGCTCACCGACCAGGCCGGGGCCGCCGGTGCGGCGGGACAGACCACCGTGGACGTCTCCGAGATCCCGCCCAGGTCGTCCGTGGACCTCGAGGACATCTTGATCCCGGCGTACATCCAGCAGATTCCGGTTCTCGATCCGTGGCGCAAGGCGTACGACTACCGGCTGGACCTGAACGACCCCCACGGCCAGGAGATCCTGGCGGTCCGGAGCTTCGGCCGGGACCGGACGGAGGACGCGTCCGAGTACGAGACCGGTTCCTTCGAGCCCACGGACTACGACCAGGACCTGGTCTGGGTGGACGGCGGGTTCCTCCGCTGGCCCGGCCAGGGCTCCTGACCCCGGTGCCGAGGGCTGGCTCCGGGTTCCCGGCCAAGGCTCCCGCCCGCGACCGAAGCGTGTAGGGGCGGAGCTCGCCTCCGCCGGTGGCTCAGCAACCCCCGAAAACTTCCGTACCTCGGGAGGAGACAAGCTCCTCCCCTACACGGTTCCCTGAGGATTCCGCACCCCGGGAGGAGACAAGCTCCTCCCCTACACGCTTCCCTGAGGATTCCGCACGCCGCCCGGCTACAATCCCCCCGTGTCCTCCCGCCTGTTGCTGGACCTGTACGCGGCCCTGGTGGGCCTGGTCACCGGCAGCTACCTGAACGTCGTCGCCCACCGGCTGCCCCGGGGGCAGTCGACGGTCCTGCCCCGCTCCCGGTGCCCGGCCTGCGGCGCTCCCATCCGTCCCCTGGACAACCTGCCCCTCCTCTCCTGGCTCCTGCTCCGGGGGCGGTGCCGGGGCTGCGGCGCCCGCATCTCTCCGCGTTACCCCCTGGTGGAGGGGGTGACGGGCCTCCTCTTCCTCGCCTCCATGGAGCGCTTCGGCCTGTCGCCGGCGGCCCTGGCTGCGGCCCTCTTCTGCGCGCTCATGGTCGTCCTGGCAGCGATCGACGCCGAGCACTACCTGCTGCCGGACCGGATCACGCTTCCGGGCATCGGCGCCGGGGTCCTCCTCCAGCCGTTCGTCGGCTGGGCCGGGGGGGCCTGGGGCGGCGTCGCCGGCGGCGTCCTCGGGGCGGCTCTGGGCGCGGCGGTGCTCCTGGCCCCCTACTGGACCTGGCTCCTCCTCCGCGGTGAGGAGGGCCTGGGCCTCGGCGACGTCAAGATGCTCGCCATGATCGGCGCGTTCCTGGGCTGGAAGGGGGTCCTGGTCACCCTCTTCCTGGGGGCCGCAACGGGCGCCGTGGCCGGCCTCGCCGTCGTGGCCCTGGGCCGGGGCGGGATGCGCTCGAAGCTCCCGTTCGGCGTGTTCCTCGCCTTCGGCGGTGTGGTGGCCCTCTTCGCCGGGCCGCTCCTGGTGGAGCTCTACCTGGTCCACGCACTGGGCGTCGCCCCGGCGGCGCCATGAGCCTCCGGCGGGCCGCCCGGGAGAGGCTCCGGCGCCGGATCGGCCTCCGCCGCGAGGTGCTGATCCTGGTGCCGGTGGCCCTGTTCCTCCTGGTCCTCCTGTCGATCTTCACCCTCTTCACCTACCGCGACGGGATCGCCCTGCTCCTGGAGGAGCGCCGCGGCGAGGCCCTCCTCCTGGCCCACCGGGTGGCGGGCTTGGCGTCGGAGGACCTCTCCGGGGACGACCTGAGGCGCCTGGCCCCGACCGCCCGCGCGGTGGCGCTCGTCGGTGCGGACGGGACGGTCCTGGCCCGGAGCGGTTCCCTGCCCGGCGGCCCGGGAGGCTCGCCCGGGCGGGCCGGCGTCCTCGCGCCCTTACCCGAAGCGGTCGACGACCCGGGAGCGGCCGAGACCTTCGGCCCGGACCGGCTGGTCGGCGACCGGGTGGCCGCAGTGGTCCCGGTGGCGCTGGACGGCGGGACGGGCTGGGTGCGCGTCGACCTGGGCGCCCCGGGCCTCGCCCTCCAGCGGCGGGGCCTCGGGGTACTGACCTGGGTCGTCCTCGTTGTGGACGGGGGTGTGCTCGTCCTGGTGGTCCTCTTCCTGGGGCGCGTGCTCGGCCCGTACCAGACCCTTCTCGACCAGGCCCGGAAGGCGGGGGAGGTTCCGCCGGCCTCCGAGGACGAGGCGGCGTTCCTGGTGGCGACGTTCGAGCGCGCGCTGGAAGCCCTTTCCCAGCCGGAGCCCCGGCCGGAGGCCCGGCCGGACACCGACGACGGAGACGGTGACGACATCGCCCTCCTCCAGCGCACGCTGGCGGCGAGCTTCGAAAGCGGTGTGCTCCTCCTCGACCGGCGGGGGCGGGTCCTGGTGGTGAACCGCCCCGGCGCCGGACTGCTGGAGGTCGAGCCGGTGGACCTCCCGCCGGAGGACGCGGCGGCGGGCCGCCCGCCGGAGGAGGTCCTGGCGGGGCACGGCGAGCTGGTCCGGGTCCTCGCCGAAGCGGTGGAGGAGGAGAAGGGCGTCCGCCGCCGGGAGATCGAGACCACCACCCGCTCCGGCCGGGAGCTGGTCCTGGGTCTCACCGTCCACCCGTTGCGGCGCGAAGGGGGCCGGGAGAAGGTCCGGGGCTTCCTGGTGCTCTTCATCGACCTGACCGAGATCCGCAGGCGGAGCGACCAGACCCGCCTCGCCGAGAGTCTCCAGCAGATCGGCGAGCTCGCCGCCGGGGTGGCCCACGAGCTCCGGAACGGCCTGGCCACCCTGAAGGGGTACCTGACCCTGATCGACCGCGGCCGCCGGTCCGGTCCGGGCGGAGGGGGTGGTGCGCACTCGGGCGCACCGGGTCAGGAGCCGCCGGGCGGGCCGGAGCGGCCGGCCGCAGCCGTGGACGACGACCTGGCGGAAGCGGTCACGGAGATGCGCCGCGAGACCGACCACCTCCAGCGGGTCCTGGAGGACTTCCTCTCCTTCGCCCGCCCGGGGACCACCCGGCTGGAGCCGGTGGACCTCTACCAGGTGCTGGCCCGAGCGGCGGCCGACCCGGTGCTGGCGGACGCACGGATCCGCCTGGGTTCACCGCCGCCGGGCGGCCTCCCCGCCTCCGGGGACCGCCAGCTCCTGGAGCGGGCCTTCCGGAACCTGCTCCACAACGCCGTCCAGGCCTCGGCGGACCCGGGGGCGGCCGGCGGTTCCGGCGAGGGTGGTCCCGCCGCCGTTGAGGTAGACGCGGCGCTCCTCGACGGCGGTGCCCTGGAGATCACCATCGCCGACCGCGGACCGGGGGTGCCCGCCGAGCTCAAGGAGCGCCTGTTCCAGCCGTTCGCCAGCGCCCGCCCCGGGGGAGTGGGCCTGGGTCTCGCCCTGGCGCGTCGCATCGTGCTCCTCCACGGAGGCCGGCTGGAGCTCGAAGACCGCCCCGGCGGGGGCGCGATGGCCCGGGTGCGCTTCCCGGCTCCCGGACCCGGTGGACGCGGGGCGCCCGGGAACGCCCTCGCTACGGCCGGAGATTGATTCACAAGCTCTGAGCCTCTCTCCTGGCACTTTCGTTACCAATGGTAACGCTGCGGCGTCTCGGCGGGCCGCCTCGGCGCCGGCACGAGAGGAGCCTCCGAAACGCAACTCACTGCTGCCGAGAGGGTTGCTCTGTTCAACTCTGCCTGGCACCGGCCTTGCCTGAGCTGCTGGGCATGACCCGACCGAAGAGCACGCGACCCGGGCCGGGTACGGGTGGGAGCTCCAGCGGCTTCACCCTGATCGAGGTCCTGGTGGTCGTCGGCGTCCTCACCGTGATCCTCGCCCTGGGCATCCCGGCGATCCAGAACCTCATCGTCCGGAGCAAGACCGAGGGCTTCGTCCGGGACGCGTCGGCCCTCATGCAGCGCACCCGCCTCGAGGCGATCCGGATGAACCGGGAGGGAGCCGTCTTCCTGGACGTGGCCAACCGCCGCCTGGTGGCCTTCATCGACGCCGACCGCGACGGGGTGTTCGACCCCACCGGCGGCACGCCCCGGACCGTCGATTACGAGCTCTCCCGGCTGGACCTGCCGTCCAACGTGGAGTTCGAGGACGAGGCGGGTAACACCGGCACCGCCTCGGTCCTGGGCAACACCACCGTCGAGGTGGACGGCGCGGACGTCCCGGCCCCCATCTTCCAGCCCGACGGCTCCATCGAGAACCCGCTGGCCGACGCGTTCGCGTACCGGGTCGCCGACGTCCGGGGCAACGTCCTGGAGGTCCGGATCGCCCCGGCGGCCACCGGGCGGGTGCGCGTGCGCAAGTGGCAGGACAGCGAATGGCTGAGCACCGTGGACCCCGAAGCCCAGGACCCGAAGCCCTGGAGGTGGAACTGATGGCGATGGCAATGCGTGCCGAGCGCCGACCGGGGGTGGGCCCGGAGGCCGCCGGCTTCTCGCTGATCGAGGTCATGGTGGCGGGCCTGATCCTGCTGGTGATCGCCCTCGGCCTGGTGCCCATCTACACCCGCTCGATCCGGAGCAACATCGAGGGTTTCGACTACACGCGGGTGAGCAACGCCGCCCGCTCCAAGGCCGAGGAGCTCCTCCAGCTGCCGTTCAACAGCCCGGAGCTCACCGTCCCGGGCGGTGAGACCGAGCTCGAGGCCGAGGACTTCTTCTCCCAGCAGGAGCACGAGTGGTTCGACGAGGACGAGTGGTCCGGCCGGTCGGGGGACGTGGCCCTGTTCACCAGGACGGCCACGGTGCGCCAGTTCGGAATCGCCGACCTCACCACCCCTCTCGACGGAGACGCTCCGCCGGACGCGGTCCACCTGAAGGAGATCACGGTCACCGTGGAGGGGACCCGGGCCGGTGCCCTCGGAGGCGGCAAGGACATCGCCGTCCGCGTGCTCAAGTCCCAGTAGGAGGCGCAAACGGATGAAACGGTTCCCAGAGCAGCGATCCCCCCGGGCCGGCTTCTCGATGATCGAGGTGCTGGTCTCCCTGGCGGTGATGGTGGTCGTCCTCGGCGGACTGCTCGCCATCCTCCAGGTCAACAGCCGGATCGCCAAGGCCCAGATCAACGTGTCCGAGATGCAGCAGGCGCTCAGGGTGGTGCAGGCCGACCTGGTCGGGCATGTCCGGATGGCGGGCCGCGGGGGCCTGCCCAGGTGGCGCCCGGCCTCGGGCGCCTACGCCGGGATGCCCCTGCCGGAGGGCCCGGCCGTCACGGTGGAGAACAACCTCACGGGGGAGGAGCTCATCGCCGGCAACGCCGAGACCGCGATCGTCGACGGGAGCGACGTCCTCACCGTCCGCGGCGTCTTCAACACGCCCGTCTACCAGATCAACCCGGCCCAGGACGGCGACGTGGAGGGGTCCAACGTGTCGGGGGAGGGCTCGGTCGTCGTCCGGGAAACGAGCCCCACGGGTGTGCCCCAGGACCTCGGTCCCCTCGCCGCCCTCGCGGACGACTTCCGGCCCGAGGCCCTCCTCCTGGTGAGCGCGGGAAGCGATGAAGTGCAGGCGGTCGTGGAGCTCGAAAGCATCGTCGACAACACGGACTCCATCACCCTGAACTTCAACCTCAGCGGCGGCAACGCCGACGAGTACTTGAAGCTCTCGCCCGGTGGCCAGTTCCCCGAGGGTCTCCGGACCGTCGCCATGGTGGGCATCCTCGAGGAGTACCGCTACTACGCCCGGGACGTGGACCCGGCCCCCCGGCTCTCCCGGGCCCGCGTCTACCCCGGGACCGACCAGGCGTACGCCGGCAACGCCGCCAACCTCCACGTGGACATCGCGGACAACGTCCTGGACCTCCAGGTGGCCCTCGGGATCGATCGCAACGGCGACGAGATCGTGGTGGACAACGACGACGACGCCGACGAGTGGCTGTTCAACGCGCCCGGCGACTCGCCGCCGGATCCGGCGGCCTGGAACGGCCCGGCGGCGGGGCTCTACTACCTCCGGATCACCAGCCTGGCCCGGACCGACCGCATCGATCCCGATCACGTCTCGGCGCCGATCCAGGCCATCGAGGACCACGAGTACAACGAGCCGGCGACGCCCGGGGTGGATGACCGGCTGGACCGCAGCTACCGCCGGCGGGTCCTCGAGACCGTCGTGGACCTGAGGAACCTGTGATGAGACCACCGACCCGACGAACCGTCCCCCCCGTTCCCCCACGGCCGCTCCCGGGATCCTCCGAGTCCGGCAGCGCCTACCTGGTGGCGATCCTCGCCCTGGTGGTGCTGACGATCGTCGGCCTGTCGCTGGCGCTCATCACCCAGACGGAGATGCAGATCGGCGCCAACGAGAAGATGATCGAGCGCTCGTTCTTCGCCGCGGACTCGGGTATCTCCCTGGCGACGGCCCGGACCCTGGTCACCCGCCGCCCCGCCTGGAGCGAGATCTACACGATCCCCGATCCCGCAGGCACGGGACTGCAGCTCGAGCACGAGGTCGACGTCTCGCCGTTCTTCCCCATCGGCTTTTCCCCGTGCAACCTGTGCGACGTGAACAACTCCGGCGAGTACAGCGAGCAGAACTACCAACGGGTCAACCACGCCGTGACCGCCGTCGCCATCCGGCGCTTCCCTGGAGCGGACGCTCCGCTGGCCGAGAAGTCCGTCACGGCGATGGTGGAGTTCCAGCCGTGGGACCTGCCGCCCCAGGCCCTCACGGCCGTCGAGGACCAGTCCCAGCTCGCGAAGATCAAGTTCTGAGGAATCGAGGAAGCCCCATGACCCGCATGACCCGATCGAAGCGCCAGCCCACCCGCCGGCGAGCTGCTCGCGCCGCCGTCCTCACCGTCGCCCTCGTGTCCGCCGTCCTGGCCGTCCAGCGGGCCAAGGCCGCCGACGACGTCGACCTCCTCCGGGTCAACGGCGGGAACCCCTACGTCCTGGTGCTCCTGGACACCTCGGCGTCGATGGCGCTGCTGCCACCCGACCTCAACGACAAGGGCGACCTCGGTCCTCTCGCGGCCGCCAACGGCGACGACCGGAACTCGAAGCTCTTCCAGGCGAAGCAGGCCCTCTACGAGGTCCTGAGCGCGGTGGAGAACGTGAACTTCGGCCTCGTGGAGTTCAACAAGGACCACCCCCGGGTGCTCCGCAAGCACTGGCTCTACGCCCCCCAGACGAGCGTGAACCACTTTTCGAGCTTCACCTACCCGGTGGCCACGCCGAGCGACCCGTCGGACCGGGACAAGCTCGAGACCATGTGGGTCTTCGGCGAGCCTCCGGCCGGCCTCCCCGAGGCCGGGACCTGTGCCGCCCCGATCGCGTTCAGCACGAACGACAAGGACAACACGGACATCCAGCTCAACCGCTTCCCGAAGGACATCGCGTCTTCCGGGACGGCGCGCCAGTGGATCGAGGTGTCGAACACGACGTACCTGCTGGAGGTATCCGCCGACTCGGGGGCCTTGGGGGACGCGACCGTCGACGTCCGCGTCACCCTGAGCGAGGTCCTCACCTGCTCTCCGCTGTCCACCGCCCTGCCGGTGACCGACACGGTCGTGTCCTTCGAGCGGGTCACCGACTTCCTGATGGTGGAGGGGGACCTCACCGGCGCGAACGACCCGGGCGTCGAGAGCGGCCCGTTCGACATGACCAACAACCAGACGGACCCCGACGAGTGCACGGCGGACGAGACCATCGCGGGCTTCCTGGACTTCCAGGACATGGCGGCCGACGGGACCTGCGGGCACGCGGACCGGCCGTTCACGGGCCTCGGCTCCGAGAGCAACCAGGACTCCGAGAACGGTCCCGACGCCGCAGACGACCTGGACACCTTCTGCTGGGACACCTCGGCGGGCAGCTGCTACAACCTGCGCTACCCCACCCAGGCCGATCCCCGGTTCCCCGAGCTGGACACCGGAGACTTCCTCCCCCTGAACTGGCAGGTGGACCACCGGGAGGAGTTCCTGAGCCGCCTCAACCCCCGGCACCCGGAGTACGACCCGAACCGGCCGGAGGACTACTTCGGCATCGCCAGGTTCTTCCGGGACACCCCCGACTCCCAGGCCGGGATCGTCCGGCTCAGGAACGAGGGGGAAAAGCCCATCGTGGCCTTCGGCAACAGCCCGTGGACCCGGACGCTGACGGATCTCCGCTGCTGGTACAACAGCAGCGACTCGAACCGCTGCAAGACGGAGCCGAAGGTGTACCCGGACGGCTTCGAGTCGCTGTTCCGGGAGCACGACGAGTTCTACGAGTGCCGGATTCCCTACCTCATCACCATCACCGACAGCGAGGAGAACGGCGAGCAGGTCCAGAACTTCGCGTCCGTCTACAACGACCTGGACGACTCCCACGGCATGCGGAACTGGATCTTTTCCTTCCAGGACCACCAGGACTTCCAGCGGATCGAGTCGAACGCCAACGGCACGGTCGTCCTGGTCTCGGACAAGGACGAGCTCAAGACCGAGCTCCAGCGTGTCATCGGCGAGATCACCCAGGCCACCCGCACCTTCGCCACCGCGGCGGTACCCTCGGTCCAGACCGCCGTGGAGAACCAGATCTACCTGACCAAGTTCCAGCCGCTGAACGACGCCGGCGTCTGGGAAGGCCACCTCCACGCGTTCACGCGACCCATGCCGCAGGACCAGACGGATCCGCCGAACCGCGACTACCCGAACTGGGTCTGGGACTCGGCCCTCTCCATGCTGGACCAGTCCTCCCAGCCGGCTTCGGACGGGGACAACAGCACGGTCGACCTGAAGATCGACACGAGCGGCGGCAACGAGAACCGCCGCCGGGTCCTCTGGGGCCGGGAACGCCTCCCGGGAGGAACCGACACCGGGGAGGTTCCCATGGGTGACGAGCTCCTCCTGCGCACCTCGGGGACCTCGAGCGGGGCGGCGACCGCGCTGGAGCGGGACTTCTGGGACGGCCTGGAGATCCCCTATGACACCAATGACCAGGATTCCGTCGACGCGGCGCGGAGCCGGGCCAACCGGATCGTCGAGGAGACCCTGCTCCAGAAAGAGAGCCCCTTGACCTCCGACACCGACGACCTGGACTGGTACATCCTGGGCGAGGTCTTCCACTCGAACCCCGTGATCGTGGGGGCCCCGGTCAACACCCGGTACTTCGTCGAGGACGCCGAGGAGACCTTCGATGGCGACGGGACGGAGCTCGGGACCGGGTACCGGGAGTTCTTCAACCGCCACGAGAACCGCCGGAAGGTGGTGATGGCGGGCGCCAACGACGGCATGCTCCACGCCTTCGACGCCGGCCGGGCCGAGGTGGACGACACGGCGAATCCGCCGGAGGTGGCGTTCGGCTTGGGCACCGGCAAGGAGGTCTTTTCCTTCATCCCGCGGGAGGTGCTCCCCACGGTGAAGCTCCAGGCCGAGAACCCGGAGGCCCATCGCTGGAGCGTGGACGGAAGCCCGGTGGCGGGGGACGTCTTCATCGACCCCGTGCACGACGGGGCACCGGCGGACGGGGACCGGGAGTGGCGGACGGTGGTGGTCACGGGCCTCCGGGAAGGGGGCAGCGGGTACTTCGCCCTGGACGTCACCCACCCGGATCCCCTCAAGGAGGACACCGTGGGGCCCGAAGGGTCGGAGCGGACCGTGCTGGTCCCCGACGACCCGGACAAGGTCGTCCCCCCGTGCTACGCCACCACCGGGGACGGCGACCTGGGCTGCGACGACGACCTCACCTACCCGAGGCCCCTCTGGGAGTTCTCCGATCGCGTGTGGGATTCGACCACCCTCGAGTGGGTCCGTCTGGACGAAGAGGACCTGGACGACGACGGCGTCTCCGACGGCAACGAGTTCGCCGACCTGGGCGAAACCTGGTCCGAGCCCGACATCGGCCGCATCCAGGTGGTCGAGGGCGGCGAGGTGGTGAACAAGTACGTGGCCGTCTTCGGGGGCGGCCTGGACCCGGCGAAGGCGGCGAGCCGCGGCAACTGGCTCTACATCGTGGACATCGAGACCGGCCAGGCGATCTACAAGCGGGAGCTCGAAGGCTCGGCGCCCAGCGACCCCGCCGCTGTCGACACCGACCAGGACGGCTTCTTCGATCGCGTCTACATCGGGACCACGGCGGGGTTCCTGTACCGCCTCGATCTGGTGGAGGTGGACTCGAACGGGGACCCCGTCTTCCCGGCCCTGGTCAGCCGGGACGCGTGCGGGATCAACGGCATCTGCAACTACACCGTGACGCGCTTCGAGCGGGGTGCCGACCCGGCCGATCCCCTCTGGGCGCCGAAGAAGATCTTCGATACGGCCGGCCGCCCCATCTACTTCCCACCGGCGGCCCTCTTCGTGGCGAATCTCGGAGAGTTCGCCGTGGCCTTCGGCACCGGGGACCGGGACAGCCTGACGGCGAAATCGAACGCCCCGGGCCGGTTCTACCTCTTCGTCGACGAGAGCGAGGAGCTCGCCGACACCGACCTGCCCATGACCGAGAGCAACTTCGAGCAGATCGACCGGGACGAGGGGGACAACACGAACCTCCTGACCGACCCCAACCTGTCGGTGGGCGAGAAGGGCTGGTTCCTGGTGCTCGAGACCGCCGAGCGACTCATCGGCGATCCCTTCGGCTTCTCCGGCATCACCTTCTTCGCCACCTTCGACTCCCGGATCGATGCCACGTGCTCGGTGGACTGCACCAACGACGACAGCGACTGCACCGAGTGCTCCAGTGACGAAAACCCGGAGTGCACCCTGGGCGGGCGCAGCCGCGTCTACGTCGTCGGCACCACCGACGCGGACGCCTTCCTGGAGGACTCCTCCGGGAACCTGGTACGGTCCTTCGACATCGAGGGGCAGTTCGTCACCAGCCCCTTCACGGAGCAGGCGGTCACGTCGACGCAGAACACGGAAGACGATTCCTCGGAAGACGATTCCGGGGGCGAAGACGACTCGATCGAGGCGGACCCCCTCTCCGAGTCGGAGCAGAAGCTCATGCAGAAGCTGAGGGAGCTCTTCCCCGAGCAGTGCAAGTTCGGCAACCACCGGATCGACGTCAAGGTGGTCCGGGCCGACTCCGAGCTCGAGCGGGTAGCGGCCGTGCCGATCTGCATCGTCGAGAAGAACTGGAAGGAGGTCACCGAGTGAAGCGCTGGCACCGCTGGACTCTGGCCGCCCTGGGTTTCGCAATCGGGGCCGCGACCCTGGGTCCCGCCGCGGCGGACTGGCTCGTGACCAAGGACGGCGCACGCGTGGAGACCCAGGGCCCCTGGCGGGTCGAAAGTCGGCTGGTCGTCTTCAAGCGGCCGGACGGCAGCTTCGCCTCCATGCGGGTCTCCGAGGTGGATCTCGAGGCCAGTCGACAGGTCACCCGGGAGATGGCGGAGGCGGAGCGGGCGGCGGCGGCCCGCAATGCCGAGGACCAGAGGCCCGCCGAGCGGCGGGAGCCGGTCGCCCGGCTGACCGAAGAAGACCTGCCCCCCGTGGGCTCGTCCGGCTCATCGGCGGACGAGGACGACGAGGACGCACCGGCCGGGCGCTCTGCTTCGCGGGAGTCGGGCGAGGCGGACACGAGGGCCGATCCGATCGTCGTCTCCACCTGGCGGGAGGTGAGCGAGGTCGACGGGGACGGCCTGGCCTTCGTCGGCGAGCTCCGGAACACGAGCGAGCACATGGCCCTCGGCGTCGGCGTGACGGTCACGCTCTTCGATGAAGAGGACGAGGAGATCGCCTCGAGCGACGCGGTGCTGACCGGGACCGCGCTTCCGGCCGGCAAGAGCGGCGGCTTCAGGGCGGAGTTCCCGGGCGTTTTCCACTACGTCCGGGCGGACTTCGACGTGGCCGCGGACGTCGTGCGCTCCCAGACGGAAGAGGAAGCCGCCGAGTCGGCCTCCCGGTGAGCGCGCCCCCCCTCTTTCACCGGTACTCCGGGTAGCCCCCCAGGTCGTGGCGCCGGATCCGCCGGAGGAGCGTCCGGTAGGAGACTCCCAGGAGCTCCGCCGCCCTCCGGCGGTCGCCCTCGGCCTCCTCCAGGGCCCCTCGTACCTGCTCGCGCTCTCCGCCGTCCCCCAGAGGGGCCAGGAGGGGGTCCAGGTCCGCGGCCGTGAGGCGCCCTCCCTCCGCCAGGATCACCGCCCGCTCCAGGACGTTGGCGAGCTCGCGGACGTTGCCCGGCCAGCTCTCGGCCGCCAGGCGCTCCAGCGCTTCCTCGTCCGGGGACGGCGCGTCCCGGCCCAGGCGGCGCCCGATCTGCCCCAGCAGGTGGTGCACCAGGTAGGGGACGTCCGAAGGGCGCTCCCTGAGGGCAGGCAGGGCGATGGGGAAGACGTCCAGCCGGTAGTAGAGGTCCGCCCGGAACTCCCCCGTCTCCACCATGGTCCTGAGGTCGCGGTTGGTCGCAGCCACCAGGCGCACGTCGGCCTGGAGGGTGGCCCCGCCGCCGATCCGCTCGAAGGTCCGCTCCTCCAGGACGCGGAGGACCTTCCCCTGGACGCCCGGCGGGAGCTCCCCGATCTCGTCCAGGAACAGGGTCCCCCCCTCCGCCGCCTCGAAGCGCCCCGGCTGGCGCCGGTCGGCGCCGGTGAAGGCCCCCTTCTCGTGGCCGAAGAGCTCGTTCTCCACCAGGCTCTCGGGGATCGCCGCGCAGTTGACGGCGACGAAGGGCCCGTCCGTCCGGGGCGAGAGGCGGTGGATCGCCCGGGCGAAGAGCTCCTTGCCGGTGCCGCTCTCACCGGTGAGGAGGACGGTGCTCTCCATCGGGGCGACCCGCTCCAGCAGCGCCAGGGCCTCCCGCAGGCGCGGGTGGCGCCCGACGATCGACGGCCCCCCCTCCAGGTGGAGCCCCGGGGGGCGGCCGCCCCGGCGCTCGCCGATCGCCTCGGAGACCAGGCGGGCCAGGTCGTCGATCTCCACCGGCTTCTCCAGGAAGTGGTGGGCGCCGCCGCGCATGGCCTCCACGGCCTTCGGCACCGTGCCGTAGCCGGTGAGGACCACCACCGGCAGCCGGGGCGAGCGGCGCCGGGCGGCCTCCAGGACGTCGAGGCCGGAGGCGCCGGGGAGCTTGAGATCCGTGAGGATCAGGTCGAGGTCCTCGCCGGCGGCGTCGTCGTCCAGGCGGGCGATGGCCGCCTCGCCGTCCGCGGTGGCCTCGACCCGGTAGCCCTCGCCGGCCAGGGCGCGCTCCAGCATCTTCCGGAGCGACGTCCGGTCCTCCACCAGCAGGATCCGGCCGCGGCTCATCCTGCCCGGCTCCCCGCGTCCCGCCCGCCGCGCGCCGGGGCCCCGTGGGTCACGGCTCTCCGGACGGCCGCGAACAGGTCGTCGTCGTCCCCGGGGTCGACGGTCCGCAGGTCGAGGATCACCCGGTCGTCCCGGACGTAGCCCACCACCGGCGGCTCTCCGGTCCGGAGGCGCGCCAGCAGCGCCTCGCCGCCGGCCAGTGCCAGGGCCTCCCCCGGGACCGGGCGCTCCGGCGCCGAGCCGCCCCCGAGGTACGCGTCCGCCGGGACGACGGCGGCCCCTACCGTAGGCGCGCCCCCGGCCAGCGTCCGGGCGGCGCGCTCCAGCCGGGCGCGGTGCTCCTGCCGGTCCGGCCAGGGGCGGTCCAGGGG
>JBKHJP010000231.1:0-7104 GCA_046538065.1 Thermoanaerobaculia bacterium
CCCGTCTCCCGGGGCTCCACCTCGGAGGTCGACTTCGAGGGCCTGCGGGCGATCCCCTGGGGCTTCGCCTGGACCCAGACCCGCTACGTGGTCCCGGGCTGGTACGGGGTGGGCCGGGGCCTGGCCGAGACCCTGGCAGGGACCCTGGACGGGAGCTCGGGCGGCGGCCCACACGGGGGAGAGGACGCCGCGGAGCACCTGGCCCGGCTCTACCGCGAGTGGCCCTTCCTGACGGCGGTGATCAACAACGCCCAGCGGGAGATGGCCCGCTCGCGGCTGGAGATCGCCGAAGCCTACGCCGGCCTGGCCGAGGAGTCCGGGGCCGGCGGCACCGACTTCCACGCGATCATCCGCCGGGACTTCGACGAGGCCCGCCGGGCCATCCTCCGGATCACGGGCCAGGAGGAGCTCCTGGACAACAACCCGGTGATCCAGAAGTCGATCGCTCTGCGCAACCCCTACACGGACGTCCTCAACCTGGTCCAGATCGAGCTCCTCCGGCGCCACCGGCGGGCGACGTCGGAGCCCGAGAAGGCCCGCCTCCGGGAGGCGATCTTCCTCTCCATCAACGGCATCGCCGCCGCCATGCAGAGCACCGGCTAAGCCTCCCCGGGCAGGGTCACGGGACCGGGCACAGGCCCTGGACGATCTGCGCAAGGAACGCCGCCACGATGGCGGCGATGACGGCGGCGTAGAGGAGTCGGCGGACGAGGGTCATGGGGTCTCCCGGACGGTCTCTCCAGATTTTACGGAGCGCGGGGCGCTCCGGACCGCTCCAGGATCGAGGCTCGGAACGGCCAGAGGCGCGCTCCGCCCCGTCGGTGGGCCGGCCGCCCGTGGCACGGGTCCCGGGCACGTCCGAGGGCCGACCTTTCGGAAGACCTCTGGATCAGGAGTCGCTTTTCCCGCCGGCCCGAGGATCGGGGTCCCCGGGGTCCCCGGGCCCGTCCCGGTCCTCCGGGTTTTCGGGAGCAGCGCCTTCGGAAGAGTCGGAGCCTTCCGCCTCGTCCCCTTCGGCGGGCCGTAGCTCCTCGGCGAGCTCCTGCCGGGCGAAGCGTTCGAGCGTCTCCAGCAGCCAGGCCCGACGGTCCTGAATGGTGTCCCACCGGTGGGCGAGGCGATAGAGGGCGTCGAAAAAGATCCGGTCGATCTCCCCATGGGAGAGGGCCCGGTTCTCGAAGAAGGCCAGGAGGTCGGGCATGCACTCCTCGACCAGCCGCTCGACCCGGGCGAAGTCGCTGGGACCGAGGTGCTTCCCGGGGCTCATGGCGGGGGCCTTCCTCCGGCGGCCGCGGGCGGATCACCCGCGGACGGGCCGGCGCGAGGGAAGCTTCATGCTATCGCGCCGGTGCCGGACAGCGGCGGGGAGGGGCGAGCGGCCTCCGATCGAGGGCGGGCGGCCAGCCCCTCAGCGGACCGCCCCGGGGTACGGCAGGTCCGGGTTGCGACGCGCCCGCTGCAGGAACGAAGACACCTCTCGAACCGCCGAGTCTGTGAGCCTCTCCGTCAGGGCGGCCCGCTGGAAGTACATGAGGGCCTTCATGGCCTCCTTGGGCAGCTCGCAGGTGCTGATCACGGGGAGGAGCTCCTCCACCAGGCCCTGGACCTCCCCGGTCATGCCCTGCTTCAGGCGGACCCGCACCAGGTCGAGCGTGGCGACCACGAAGTCGAAGTGCTCTTCTTCGGCCTGAAAGCTCCTGCGGACCCGCTCGAAGAGCTCCGCGGCCTGCTCGGGCTGGTCCATCCCTTCGTGGATCCAGCCCAGGAGCCAGGGGAGGCGGCGGGTCTTGGATGGGGGCATGGCATCCAGGAACGCGCGTTGGAAGCTCCGGAAGAGGGCCATGGCCTCCCAGGCGCGGCGGGCGTCCACCAGGCGAGCCGCCCGGCTGTGCTTGGCGGTCAGGTAGAGGTGCCGGTTCGCCGCGGGATCGAGCAGCGCCTCGGCGGCTTCCAGGAGCCCCACCGCACGCTCCGGCTCCCCGGTCTCCGCCGCCACCTCGGCGAGCTGGATGAGGGACTTCCCCTCCCCCGGCCGGTCGCCCACCTGTTGGAAGAGGATGGTGGCCTCGTCCAGGGCCTCCCGGGCCTCCGGGAAGCGGGCCTGGTCCAGCCGCAGTGAGGCGATGAGGCTCAGGAGGTCGGCCCGCGTCATGGGGTCCCCGGCCCCCAGGGCGAGCTGGTTCCGGGCCACGCCCAGGGCGCGCTCCGCCCCGGCCAGGTCCGCCCGCACCCGGAGGGCGTTCCCGAGGGCGGCCCAGGCGGCGACGGTGGCGTCGGCGACCTGTCCCGGGGCGTACGCCGCCGGGTCCACCGCGTCGGCCACCACCATCGCCAGCTCCGCCACCTCCAGGGCGCGGTTGACGTCCCGGTGGGCCTCGCTCCGGGCCTCCTCCGCCAGAAGCTCGGCCAGGCCGAAGAGCTTGAACGCCCCCTTGCCCTTGACCGCCTCCCTCTGCTGGGGACGGGTCAGCACCCGGAGCCTCTCCCGGAGCCAGGGGGCGATGCGCCGCTCGGCCTCGATGCGGATCTGGTGGTGCCGAACGCGAGCGGACATCCGCCGTAGGCGGTCCTCCAGGCGCTCCGGGGGCGGCTCCCCGAGAGGCTCCGGGTCCCGGAGCCGGATCGCGCGGAAGACCTCCTGGACCTCCACCAGGCACAGGAGGCACCCGTCCCGCAGATGGGCCTCGACCGCCGCCGTGGCCTCGGGGTCGGTGTCCGCCAGGACGAAGCGCTCCAGGAGGGTGCTGCCTGGGTGATCCGGGGTTGCGGTCGTCATCGTCCTCGCCTCCTGCAAAGTTCTCGCATATTCCGCAATCGCGTCGAAGCGTAATCGCCCGAATCGGCTGCGGTCAAGTCGAGGCCGGGACCCGCTCCCGGCCCCATACGGCCGAGTGCCCGGGTCCGCTTCGGCGGGACAGAAGGGGGTGTCCTCCGGTGGGGGCGGCCACCGGCACGCCCGGTGGGAGGAGGAGGGTTTCTCCCGGCGGCGCGGGATGGAACCGCACCGCCGGGGCTCGACGCCGCTAGCCGTTGGGGTCCACTGTCACGGAGCGCTCGGAGCATTCCAGGGAACACCCCTGGGGCGTTGCCGCCGGCGCGGCGAGCAGGGTGAGGACGGCGAGGACCGCGAAGGACCTCGCAACGGGGGACGATCGGTGCATGGTCTCCTCCTTCCGGTGGGGTCGGAGGAGTCCGGATCGAGGAGCCCTCAGCGCCCTGGCCCGGCCCCCCGACCCGGGCCGTCCGGGCCGTGCCGGCGGCACACCCGCCGGAGGCTCGGCCCGGACCGTTCCGCCAAGTGTCGTGGCTCTGGCTCGCGAGCCAGGCCCACTACAGTAGTGCAGACCCTGGCGAGCCCGGGGCGCTGTCGCCGGTGATCAACGTCCACGTTCGAGGCTCGCTCAGGGCCTGGGCCTTGCATTCCCCGAGCGGGGCGACGGGGGGACGCGCCGGCGGCGGAGCGGACCGCCCCGGTTCCGGGGGACGGAAGGAGCACCCGGATGGCCCAGGCCGACGACGGCGTGGAGACCCTGGAGCGCGGCAACGTCTATTTCTTCTATCGCCCCCGGGTGGAGGAGGAGGACCCGGAAGGCCGCAGCGACGTCCAGAACCTGTACATGGTCCTCTCCCCTCACGGCAAGAAGGAGTTCCGCCTGGCGCTGATCGGCCGGGAGGAGCTCCCTGACCCGGAGGCCGGCGGCCGTCGGCGGTACTGGGGGTTCGTGACCGAGGTGGAGCGCGATCCGAAGAAGATCGTCCACGAGCTGGGCCCCGAGGAGTACGAGACCAAGACCCGGGGAGAGCGCCACCAGCCGGCGGCCCGGCCCGCCGGGGAGGGGGTCTACCGGGTGCTCCGCCACGACGACCACACCCTCCTGGTCTACGCCCTGGAGCTACCGGAGAGCCCCGGGGAGGTCCAGCGCGACCTGGGGATCGAGGCGGAGGCGAGCTACATCCTGTCGATCAAGAACCCGGAGGGGCCGTCGCCCGCCCGGGCGGGCTTGCCGGAGAACCGGGAGGCGGAGTTTCCGAAGCGCCTCCAGGAGGTCTTCCGGGGCCGGAAGTTCAGCGAGGCGGATCCGCCGGACTTCCTGGGCTACGCGGGGTGCGAGTTCGTGCTGATCGCCGCCTCCGGGGACGTCGAGGAGGAGCTGGGCCTCGCCCTCGAGCCCCAGGAGGAAGAGCTCTCCACGGCCGAGGTCTTCAACGACCTGCGGGCCGAGCGCTCGAAGCAGCCGGTCGAGCCTCTCCTGGAGGGGACCTGGGCTTGAGAGCGGCCGGCGCGAGGCCCAGGCTCGCCGTGACGTCCCGGGCGATGGTCTCGGCGAGGGGGTCCGGGGCCGGCCCGGCGGTCTTGTAGGTGCGGATCCAGACGATGGAGTCCTCCTCCGCATCCACCAGCCGGACGTCGACCGCGCGGCTCCCGTCGCCTGCTGACGTCGGGCGGACGCTCCCCTCCACGAGGTAGTGGGTCCGGAGCTCGCGGCCGATCTCGCCCACCGTCTTGCCGCTCCCGCGGTAGGCGAACGAGGAGGTCGCCGGCACCACCTCCAGCCCCCCGCCCCCGAGCCCCGCCAGCTCCGAGACCAGGGCGCCGGCCACCGCGGCGGCCAGGGAGCGCTCCGGCTGGCTCCCGCCCGGAGCCTCGAAGGTGAGCACCGCCAGCCGGGGCGCCGGCGGTGCCCCCGCCTGGGACGTGGGGGCCACCACCGCCGTCAGTCCCACGACGACCCAGGCGGCCACGGCTCCCAGGGCCAAAACGATCAGCCCCACCATCCACCGCGGTCCGCCCTGGCGCCGCAGCACCGGGTGCTCCGTCGCGTCGGACCGCTCCGCTGCCGCCGCCGGAGGCTCAGCCCCGGTCCGGGCTTCCGCCCGGGTCTCGGAGGGGGTCTCGGAGCCGGTCCCTCCGCTCACCTGGTGGCCGCCGGCCCCGTTGCCCTCGTGGTCTTCCCCGGAGCGTGCCGCCGGCTGGAGGAAGCGGTACCCGCGCCGGCGCAGGGTCTCGATGTAGCGCGGCTCGCGGGCCGACTCGCCGAGGGCGCGGCGGAGCTCGCGGATGCAGTAGTACAGCCCCTGGTCCGCCTCCACGTGGTGCTCGTCGTCCCAGAGCCGGCGCCGCAGCTCGGCCCGCGGGACCACCTCCCCGGAGCGCTCCACGAGGATCCGGAGCACTTTCGCCGGCTGCGGCTCGAGCTGGACCACGCCCCCGTCGTGGCGCAGCTCCCCGCTCTCGGGATCGAACGCGAAGTCTCCGAAAACGAACGGCCGGTGCACGGTGGCATCCCAGGATCGGGACGATGGACTGCGCTCCGGCATCACGGCGCTCGGTCGGGAGTAGGGCCCTCATGGGCGGGGCGACGGGCGAAGACCCGCCACCCCGCCCCCCTGTAGGAGCGAAGAGACATGAGTCGAGCCTCTCCGTCCCTCCGGGGCTCTCTGCAAGACGGTTGCCCGCCGGCGGAGGCACCCCCGCCGGCGGGCACGAGCCGGACCGGCGCGCCCTAGCGCCAGTTCAGCCGGAAGCCGATGCGGTAGATCCGCGGAGCCAGGTTCTGGGTCAGGAAGTTGGCGGTCGGCGCGCTCAGCTCGCGGTCCCGCTGCAGGACGAACTGCTCGTCGAAGACGTTGAACGCGTCGAGGGACAGGATGCCGCTCAGGTTGTCCGTGAACTGCATGTCCTTCTCGAGCCGCAGATCCACGACCCACGGGTCCTCGGAACGAAACGCGTCCACCTCCTCGGTCACGCCCGCCGCCCGCTCGAGGCCGTCCAGGGTCTGTCCGGAGGTCAGCTCCCAGAAGTACGGCAGGGGGTACCCCTCCCGGGCGAAGACGTTGCCGGCGATGTTGAACCCCCACGGCTGGTCCGGGGCCACCTGGTACATGCCGTTCACGTTGACCGACCAGCCGCTCTCGATGAGCACGTCGCCGAACGGACCGGAGCCGGCGGACTGCACGGTGAACAGGCCCCCGTCGTTGTCCTCGCCGGAGGGCAGGTTCGTCGGATCGGCGAACCGGAAGTACGACCCGGGCACGTCCCACTCCTGGTCGGTGTAGTTGACGTAGCCGCGGGCCATCCATTGGTTCGACAGGCGCTTGGTGAAGTTCAGGCTGGCCCCCAGGGTCTCCACCTCCCGGTCCCCGTTGGTGAGGAAGGTGCCGTTGGCGGCCTCCAGGGCCGGATCGATGGCCCAGAAGGTGGCGCTCCAGGGCGTGCCGTCCGGCAGGTGCGGCACCGTCACGCCGTCGGAGGTGACGACCTGGTCCACCACGTAGTCCTCCCGCGTGGCGATCCGCTTGACGCCGCCGTCGAAGACGAACTGGCGCTCCTCCAGGACGTCCGTGGTGTTGCGCCAGCTGACGTCCAGCCCCACGACGAACTCCGGCAGCAGGGCGTGCTCGACGCCCAGGATGACCTCGTCGGTGAACGAGGGGTCCAGGCCCCGGTCGGTCTCGTTGAAGTTCGTCGGCGGCAGGCCGATCGGTGCCGAGACCTCTCCCACGTCGAAGACGCTGTTGTCGTTGGCGTCCTGGAAGAGGAAGGTCGCCGTCTGGATGCCGATGGGGTTGGTCCGGAAGAAGTTGATCGACGAGAGCTGCTCGGCGAACCGGGCGTAGCTCGCCCGGAGCAGGGTCCTCCGATCGGGGCCCAGGGCATAGGTCGCGCCCACCCGCGGCGAGAAGGACTCCCACTCGAAGTCGCCGCCGAAGGCGCAGTCGCCGGTGACGCAGCCGCCCTCGTTGCCGGTGAAATCGATCGCCGGCAGGAGGTCGGGGAAGAGCGGGTTCGCCGCCGCCGTGCTGGCGACGTTGTCGCCGTCCTGGAGGTCGTAGCGCAGCCCTGCGTTGATCGTCCAGGTGCCGGCGGTCAGGGTGTCCTGGATCCAGCCGGCGGTGTAGTCCTGCTCCACCCGGGTGTCGCCGCTCCGGCTCGCCAGCAGCAGGTCGTCCGTGCCCGCCGGAAGGCCGAGGGCGGCGCCGAGACCGCAGGTGCCGGCCGCCTCACAGCTGAGGTTGGCCGAGTTCCGGCCGCCGGACCAGCCGAAGGCCGACTGGGTCTCGAAGGCCCGGTACGAGGCGCCGAACTTGAGCTCGTGGTTCAGG
>JBKHJP010000232.1:0-7077 GCA_046538065.1 Thermoanaerobaculia bacterium
GGTCCCGGCCGTCCGGGTCCAGGTAGGGGCAGTCCTGCTCCACCACGAAGACCCTGGCCCGCAGTTTCAGCAGGTCGTAGAGCTCGTCCCGGGAGAGCTCCCGGAAGGCTCGGGCCACCAGCTCCAGGTCTGACTCCAGCGCCACCATCGTCTCGTCCTCTCCATCCAGCTCCGGGTCCGGGTCCACGCCGGGGGCCGGCTTCGGCTCCTGGCTCCAGTTCTGGCTCGGTTTCTGCCTCGGGTGGAGATCCAGAGTGCGATCGGTGCCCACCCTCCGGATCGTACACGGCCCGCTGAAGGGGTATTTCCCAGGACGGAGCTTGACTTATGTGGTCCGGCCTGAGACACTGAAATCCTCAACCCAGCAACCAGAACGGCTCCGCGGGAGTCGAAGGAGGCAACGACGATGCTGACGACGGCAGCGATCCTCTTTGCTCTGGGCGCCCTCGGCGGCCTGTTCATGGCGACGCGGCACTTCCAGGGCCGCCCCTGGCCCGTGGCGGTGGCGGTGGTCCACGGGCTCCTCGGCGCCGCCGGGCTCGTTCTGCTCGCCTGGGTCGTGTTCCAGGGCCTGAGCAGCGGCGGCTACCTGACGGTTTCCCTCGTCCTCTTCGTGGTGGCGGCCCTGGGAGGCTTCGTGCTCTTCGCCGGTCACCTGCGGGGACGAGCCCTCTCGACGCCGCTGATCGTGGTCCACGCCCTCGCGGCGGTCACGGCGTTCGTGCTCCTGCTCCTGTCGTTCTGAGGCGGACGGGCCGATGGAGCTGGTGCGGTACCGGCGGGGCGAGGGACTCCGGGTCTTCAGGCACCCGGCCCACGCCGCCGCCGTGCACCTGCCCATCGGGCTCCTGCCGGCATCGACGGTGTGGGACGCCCTCGCCGTCGCCGGGCTGGGCGGCGAGGGCGTGTTCTGGCGGGTCTCGTTCTGGACGCTGGCGGCGGGACTGGTGACGGCGGTGCCCGCCGTGGCCACAGGCTTCGCGGATTTCCTCGCCCTGACCCGGGCCCCGGCCTCCGGCCGGATCTCCGAACGCGCCGCCGACCTGGCCGTGTACCACCTGATGACCATGCTCGCGGCGGCCTCGGCCTACGGCGGCGCCCTCCTGGCCCGGGGCGGACCGGCGCCGCCGGAGGGCTCGCGCCTCGCGTGGACGCTCGTCCTCTCCGGGCTGGGTCTGCTGCTCGTGGCCGTGGGAGGATGGCTCGGGGGTGACCTCGTCTACAGCCACGGCGTCGGCGCCCGGCGCCCACTGGCATCCGCGGACGATTCGCCTCGAGGGGGACCCGAATGACCACCTACGCCGCCGCAGCCACCTCTTCCCCGGAGATGTCCCAGATGCGCAAGGCGATCCTCGCCATCGTCAAGCGCCGCGGCTCGGTGGCCATCGGCGAGCTGGCCCGGGAGCTCCAGGTTTCCTACGAGGCGTCCCGCCAGCAGGTGGGCCAGCTCCACCGGGAGGGTTGGCTCGCGAAGCGGATCCAGAGGGAGCCGGGCCGGTCCCGGGTGGGCCGCCCCGAGGCCCGCTTCCACCTGACCGAGGCCGGCGACCACCTGTTCCCCAAGCACTACGACGAGCTGGCCGTGGCCCTGATCGACAGCTTGAGCGCGCGCTTCGGCGCCGAAGGCGTTCTGACCGTCCTCACCGAGCTGGCCGACTCCCGCGTCCGGGAGTGGGCTCCCCGCCTGGAGGGCCTGGACCTCCAGCAACGCCTGGAGGCCCTGCAGGGGATCTACCTGGAGAACGATCCGTTCGTCTCGGTGGAGCGGGCCGACGACGGCGGCCTGCGCCTGGTGGAGCGCAACTGCCCTTTCCTCAACGTCGCCCGGGAGCGCCCGGCCCTGTGCAGCCTGACGGTCTCGGTCCTGACCCGGCTCCTGGGCTACCGGGTGGTGCGGGAGAAGCGATTCCAGGCCGGGGACGGCTGCTGTGCCTTCCGGGTCCTGGAGGACCGCCCCGTGGATCCGGAACACTTCCGGTTCGAGCTCGAAACCCCGGAAGAGGGCTAAGCGGCCGCCCGCCGGGGGCGGTCGATCCGGTTGCCCTGCTTGATCTCCTCCGACGGCTCCTTCAGGTCCCAGACCAGCCCCACCAGCGCCAGCCCCCGCAGGACGTAGTAGGTCGGGTCCACCTCCCACCAGAAGAACCCCTGCCGGGTGGCGCTCTTGTAGTAATGGTGGTTGTTGTGCCACCCCTCCCCCAGGCAGATCAGGGCCAGCAGCCAGTTGTTGCGGCTGTCGTCCTTCGTCTTGTACCGGCGCTTGCCGAACATGTGGGTGAGGCTGTTGATGGCGAAGGTGGCGTGCCAGGTCACGACGGTGGAGACGAACAGCCCCCAGACCAGGGCCGGCAGGCCCCCGGCGGCCAGGAGCACCGCCCCCAGAGCGATCCCCGGCACCAGGTGCCACTCGTTGAGCCAGACCAGCTCCGGGTAGCGGGTGAAATCGGCGATCCGCTTGTAGTCGGTCTCGTCGTGCTCGTTCGTCAGGACCCAGCCCATGTGGGCCCAGAGGAACCCCTGGAGCCCCGGCGAGTGGAGGTCGCCTTCGCGGTCGCTGTGGCGGTGATGGCGCCGGTGGTGGGCCGCCCACCACAGCGGCCCCTTCTGGAAGGCGAGCGTCCCCAGGAGGCCCAGCACGAACTGGAACGCCCGGCTGGTCTTGTACGTGCGGTGGGAGAAGTACCGGTGGTAGCCCCCCGTCATCGCGAACATGCGGACCAGGTACAGGCCCAGGCACAGGGCCACCATGGACCACGAGAAGGGGACGAAGAAGACGGCGAGGCAGGCCGCGTGGGCCGCCAGGAACGGTGCGATCTTCCAGGTCCAGCGGATCTTGGGGGGTCCTTCGAGCTCGATCATCCGGCCTCCGTCGTCTGTGTCACGGCTCCACCGGGCGCAGGGCCCGGCATCGGGACGATTCTCGGACGTGCGGCCCCGGGACGCCATAGCGCCAGGGTCAGGCGACTGTCAGGTTTCTGTCAGGCCGCCCGGGATACGATGAAGACGATGGCCAGGAGCCGCCGTACCCAGATCGTCGCCAGCTACGTCCTCTCCCTCGTGGTGGTGGTGGCCCTCCTCGTGGTCTGGGTGGTCTACGTGGTTCAGTCGAAAGCCCGGATCGACGATCTGGCCGACCGCGTAGGGGTCTCGGTGGGCCAGGCCCACTGGGCGGTCCTCCTGGTGGGCTGCGGCCTGGCCGTGCTCCTGATCGTCGAGCTGACCTCCCAGCTCGCCAAGCGCTTCGCCGACTACCGCTACACGCGCAAGCAGGAGGAGTTCGTGGCCACGGTGACCCACGAGCTCCGGACGCCGCTGGCGGCCATCAAGCTCCACGCCCAGACCCTGGAGCGCAACGGCGTCTCCGGGGCGGAGCGCCAGCGCTCCCTGGGGTTCATCCTCCAGGAGGCGGAACGGATGGAGACCCTGGTGGAGGACGTGCTGGAGTCGAGCCGCCTGGTGGCCCGGAGGAAACGCCTGGAGCTCCACCCGGTCTCGCTGGAGGACTTCTTCCGGCGCTACGCCGAGGAGGCCACGGTCCGGGTCGAGACCCGGGGCGTGCGCTTCACCAGCCGCCTGGAGACGAAGTCGGTGGTCCTGGCCACGGAGGACGCCCTCAAGCGGCTGCTGGACAACCTGGTGGAGAACGCGGTGCGCTTCTCCCAGCCCGGCGGCGAGGTCCGCTGCCGGGTCCGGGACCACGGCTCCCGGGCGGTGATCGAGGTCGAGGACGACGGCGTGGGGATCCCCAAGAAGGAGCTCAAGCGCGTTTTCGACCGCTTTTACCAGGTGACCCGCTCCGGCGGCGTCCGGGGGCCCGGCACGGGGCTGGGGCTGTTCATCGTCTCGGGCCTGGTCCGGGAGCTCCGCGGGGAGATCCGGGCCTTCTCCCACGAGGGCCGCCCCGGAACCCGCTTCCGGATCGAGCTGCCGGCGGCCGGGGAGGCGGCGTGAACGAAGCGCCGAGCCGCCGGATCCTGGTGGTGGAGGACGAGGAGGCCCTGGCCCAGGGCCTGGTCCTGAACCTGGAGCACAAGGGCTACCGGGCCGAGGTGGCGTCGGACGGCGAGGGGGCGCTGTCCATGGCCGCGGCAGGAAGCTACGACCTGATCCTCCTGGACGTCCGCCTCCCCGGCCTCGACGGCTTCGAGGTCTGCCGCCGCCTGCGCGAGCACCCCGACTGGACGCCCATCCTGATCCTGACCGCCCGCGGGCAGCCGGACGACGTGGTCTACGGCCTCAAGCTCGGGGCGGACGACTACATGGTCAAGCCCTTCGACCTGGCCGAGCTGCTGGCGCGCGTGGAAGGGCTCCTGCGCCGCCAGGCGTGGGCCCGCAGCCACGAGGCGGAGACCGGGACCGGCGCCCCCGAGCCTCCCTCCCGGATCGAGTTCGGCGACTTCTGGGTCGACTTCAAGAGCTGGCGGGCGAAGACGCGGCAGGGTGTCATCGAGCTCTCGAAGAAGGAGCTCTCGGTGATGCGGGTCTTCGCCGGCCGGCCCCACCAGGTGATCAGCCGGCGCGAGCTCCTGACCGAGGTCTGGGAGCTGCCCGACCACCCGAACACCCGGGTGGTGGACAACGTGATCCTGTCCCTGCGCAGGGCGTTCGAGGAGAGCTCCTGGCGCCCTCGCCACATCCAGACCGTGCGCGGGGGCGGTTACCGCTTCGTTCCGTGAACGCACCCGCCAGGGCGGCCCCGAGAGTCGAGGCCGCCCCGGCGAGCGCGCTACGGTGGCAACCTATCGGCCGCTGCCCGGCGGGGGCGGTGGCGGCGACTCCTCCTGAGGCTGCTCTTCCGGGGGCGGCGGCGGCTGCTGCTCCTGCGGTGGCGGCTCCATCTGCTCCTGCTCCTGCTCCTGCTGGCGCTGCATCTCCTCCTCTTCCGGAGTGACTTCCGCAGCGTCGACGTCGAACTCCTCCTCGGTCCCGACGTCTTCCTCCATGGGCTCCTCCTGAGGGGCGCACCCGGCCCACCCGGCGAGGGGGAGCGCCAGGAGAAGCAGGCACAGGATGGTTTTGAGCGTCTCACGCATCTGCTGATCCCTCCTTCCAGAGTCGGTGGCGAAGGCTCCTCCGCCTCCGCCTGGCGTGCGTGTGGACTTTGCAGAGGGCGTGCCAGAAGGGGGCTCGCCCGCGAGCCCGCGGCCGGCTACACTACCGGCCTGCCGTCGGAAGGGCCGCGGCCCGCCGGCAAGACTGGGAACCGTGCACGGCCCGCCCGTGCAGGGCTCTCGCGGGAGATCGTCGGCTGGCCCCCGAGGCCCGCCCCTGGAGGAGGTCGTCCATGTGTTCGCAGCTCGGCAGCCCGCCGCGCCGCTCGGAAAGCGGGCCGTTCGGAAAATTCTTCAAGCGTCTCGGAGCCTTGCTCGTCCTGGCCGTTGCAGGCCTGGCGGCCCTGGCCTGGACACGGGTGGGCGAGCCGCAGGTGGCCGTCGAGCCCACGGCCCCCGGCATCGGCCGCAATGCCCTGCCGGTCACCGTGCGGGCGGCGGAGCCCTCCCGCGGCCTCGCAGCGATCCGCCTGGAGGTGGTCCAGGAGGACCGGGTCACCGTTCTGGCCGAGCGAGCCTACGAGGAGGGACCCCGCCCGTTCTGGGCCTTTTGGGGGCCCCGGGTGACCGAGGACGCCATGGAGGTCCGGGTGGGCCTGGAGACCGTGGAAGGCCTGGAGGAGGGGGAGGCGACGCTGCGGGCGGTCGCCGAGCGGCCGGGGACGCCGATCCGCAAGGGCGAGGCGGTGAGCGCCGAGGTGAGCCTCCCCGTCCGCCTGCGCCCGCCGACCGTCTCGGTCCTCTCGAACCAGCACTACGTGGCCCAGGGCGGAAGCGGCGTGGTCGTCTACAGGGTGGGCGAGGACGCGCTCGCCGAGGGTGGCACCGACGGCGTCCGGGCCGGGGAACGGTTCTTCCCGGGCCACCCCCTGCCGGGGGGAGGCGCCGGCGAGCGTTTCGCCCTCTTCGGCGTCCCGTGGGACCTGGACGACCCGCAGGAGGTCCGCCTGGTCGCCACGGACGCCATGGCGAACCGGGCCGAGGTGGAGTTTCTGGACCGGTGGTTCCCCGAGCCACCCCGGAACGACACCATCCGCCTGTCGGACGAGTTCCTGGAGTCGGTGGTTCCGGAGATCCTGGAGCAGGTGCCGACCCTCGAGGACCGGGGCAGCCTGATCGCCAACTACGTCCAGATCAACAGCGAGCTGCGGCGGGAAAACCGCCGGCGTCTGGTGGAGACGGCCGCCGACTCCCGCGACGAGTTCCTGTGGCGCGAGCCCTTCCGGCCGCTGCCCGGCGGACAGGTCATGTCCAGCTTCGCCGACCGTCGGACCTACGTCTACGAGGGCGAGATCGTGGACCGCCAGACCCACCTGGGTTACGACCTGGCGACGGTGCGCCACGACCGGGTGCCCGCGGCGAACCGGGGGGTCGTCCTCCTGGCCGAGTACCTGGGGATCTACGGCAACGTGGTGGTCCTGGACCACGGCTACGGCCTGATGACCCTCTACGCCCACCTGTCGTCCTTCGCCGTGGAGCCAGGGGAGGTGGTGGAGCGGGGCCAGACCCTGGGGCGGACCGGGGAGACCGGCCTGGCGGGGGGCGATCACCTGCACTTCACCACCCTCGTCGGCGGCATGCCGGTGAACCCGGTGGAGTGGTGGGACGAGCGGTGGATCGCCGACCGCGTCGCCCCCAAGCTCGGCGACGCCCTCCCCTACGGGCGCTGAGTCCCGGCCCCTCGGAGGGGGAGCGTGGGCGGGTGGGCTCCCCTCCGGGGACCGGCGCGAGCATCGTGGAGGCCGGGGCATCGGCTCGCGCCTGCGCTCAGCCCGCGCGCCCGACGCCGGTCGCCACCGAACCGGCCGAAAGCGGCGCGGTCTTCGAGCTCCCCGGAGGGGAGCCCACCCGCCCCCGCTCCTTCACCGGGATCGACCGTTGCGGCCCGGCGCAGGGCCACGCCTAGGCCAGCCGGGACCTGGACAGATGCGTCAAGCTTGTGCACGAGAGTCGGGCGGGGGCGTCCCTCTCCCCCCCTGGAGGGGGTGGGAGAGGGACCGAGGGAGAGGGGGGGTGATCCAGAGGA
>JBKHJP010000233.1:0-7071 GCA_046538065.1 Thermoanaerobaculia bacterium
GCGGTGGCGCCTCCGCCCGGGTGGCGTCCATCGAGGGCGACCTCTTCGCCCTGGGCTCCGGCGGCCAGGCGCTTTCCGCCGGCGACGAGATCGCCCGGGGCCAGGCGGTGCGGACGGGCAAGGGCTCCGGCGCCGTGCTGACCCTGACCGACGGATCCCGGGTCGAGCTCCGGGAGCGCTCCGAGCTCGCCGTCTTCGGCCGCGGCACGAACACCACCGTGGACCTGGAGCGCGGCGCCGTGATCGTGGAGGCGGCGAAGCGCTCCCAGGGGAACCTGTTCGTCGACACCCAGGACTGCCGCGTGGCGGTCACCGGCACGATCTTCTCCGTCAACCACGGCACCAAGGGCTCCCGGGTCTCGGTGATCGAGGGGGAGGTCCGGGTGGAGCGGGACCGCGCCGAGGACCTGCTCCGGCCCGGCCAGCAGGTCACCACCCGGGCGAGCCTCACGCCGGTGCCCCTGGCGGACGAGATCGCCTGGAGCCGGGACCTGGACCGCTACCTGGACCTGATGGCGGAGCTCAACGTCCTCCACGAGGAGATCCGCCGGGCCGTGACCACACCCGCTCCCCGGACCTCCACCCACCTGCTGGACCTGGCGCCGGAGGGCACGCTGATGTACGCCGCCCTGCCCAACGTGAGCGAGTCCCTGGACGAGGCCCGCCGGGTCTTCCGCGAGCGCCTGGACGAGAGCCCGGTGCTCCGGGAGCTCCTGGCCGAAGCCGGGTCGCTCGAGCACCAGGACGAGCTGGACCGCCTGGCCGAGCGGGTGCGGGACTACGGCTCGTTCCTGGGCGAAGAGGTGGCCCTGAGCCTGTCGGCCGCCCAGCACCAGGACCAGGACCAGGGCGACGCCGAGCCCACGGCGGTGGGCTACGCCCGGGTGCTGGAGCCGGAGGCCTTCCGCACGTTCGTGGAACAGGAGGTGGCGGTGTTCGGCCCCCGGGCCACGATCCACCTGGTCTCCGGGCCCGAGGACGCCGCCGAGGTGGGCACCGGGAGCGGGATCTACCTGTGGCCCACCGGCGGCTACGTGGTCCTGGCCACCGCTCCGGAGGGCATCGCCGCCATGGCCCGGAGCTTCGAGGACCCTGGCGCCACCTTCCAGGGCTCAGACCTCCACCAGGCGCTGAGCGCGACGTACCTGGACGGGGTCGAGTGGCTCCTGGCCGTCGACCTCCAGAGCCTCCTGCGGGACTCCGGCGACCCGCCGGAGGACCTCCTGGGCTTCGAGGGGGCACGCCACCTGGTGGCCCGGTGGTCCGAGGCGGGCGAGCGCCCCGGCGCCCGGGCCGTCCTCTCCTTCGACGGACCCCGTCGGGGCCTGGCCTCGTGGCTCGCCGAGCCGGCCCCCATGGGGAGCCTGGAGTACGTCACCGGCGACGCCGCCGCGGCCACCGCCTTCGTGGTCCGGGACCCCGAGGAGATGGTGGACGAGCTCCTGGCCATGCTCCTGGACCGGGACCCGGAGGCCCTGGCGGAGCTCGAGCGCATCCAGCGCGAGGAGGGCTTCGACCTGCGCGCCGACCTGGCGGCCCCCATGGGGGGCGAGATCGCCGTGGCCCTGGACGGCCCCCTGGCCCCCGAGCCGTCGTTCAAGGTGGTGGCCGAGGTCTACGACCCGGTGCGCCTCCAGCAGACGCTGGAGTGGGCGGTGGCCCGGCTGGCCCAGGAGGCAGGCACCCGGGAGGACGCCGGCTCGGCGGACGCAGGGGAGTTCGCCCTGACCTCCGACGACGTGGGCGGCCGGACCTTCTACCGGCTGACGACGCCCGCCGGCGGGATCGCCGTCCACTACACCTACGACGACGCCTACCTGGTGGCGGCCCCGAGCCGGGCGCTGCTGGAGACGGCGCTCACCGCCCGCTCCACCGGTGCCAACCTGCCGGCGGCGGAACGGTTCCGGCGCCTGCTCCCGGCGGACGGCTACGCCAACTTCTCCGCCGTGGTCTTCCAGGACCTGGGCTCGCGGCTGGCCCCCCTGACCCGGACCCTGGCCCGGGCACAGTCCGGGCAAGAGCTCGGGGACGGGCAGGAGCCGCGGGAGCTCACCCCGGAGGAGGAGCGGACCCTGGAGAAGGCCGCCGAGCGCCACCCGGCGACCCTGGGCTACGCTTACGGCGAGGAGGACCGCGTGGTCTTCGCCGCCACGCTGGGGGAAGGCTCGTTCCTGATGAACGCGCTTTTGGGGACGGGCGGAGCCGTCAACGGCCTGGCCGGCCTGGAGGCCCTCCTGGCGGAGGCGACGGCCGAGGGCCCGGCCGGCCCGTGAGGACCGCCGACGGATGACACACGAGTCTCAGCACGGGGACCGGGAGGCGGCTCCCGTCATCGATCTCGAGGGCCTGGAGGTGCGCTACGGCCGCCTCCGGGCCCTCGACGGCGTGACCCACCGGCTCACCGGCCGGGCCGTGGGCCTGCTGGGCCCCAACGGCGCCGGCAAGACCACCCTCCTCCACACGCTCCTGGGCTTCCTGCGGCCCGCCGCCGGCTCGGCCCGGGTCCTGGGGCTCGACGTCGTCAGCCAGGGGCGGCAGGTGCGAGAGCTCCTGGGCTACATGCCGGAGCGCGACGCCTCCGTCGCCGGCATGCCCGGCGTGCGGTTCGTCCGCCTGATGGCGGAGCTCTCGGGGCTCCCCCCGGAGCCGGCCCTGGAGCGGGCCCACGAGGCCCTGTTCTACGTCGGCCTGGGGGAGGCCCGCTACCGCCCCATGGAGAGCTACTCCCTGGGGATGAAGCAGCTCACCAAGCTCGCCCAGGCGATCGTCCACGGGCCGCGGCTGCTGCTCCTGGACGAGCCCACCGCCGGCCTGGACCCGCCGGCCCGGGAGCGGATGCTCCGGCTGATCCGGGAGATCCGCGACTCGGGGCAGATGCGGATCGTCGTCTCCTCCCACCTCCTGCGCGACGTGGAGGAGTGCTGCGAAGAGGTGCTGGTCCTGAAGGACGGCCGGGTCGCCGCCCACTCGAACCTGGCCGAGGAGCGCCGGACCCACCGGCGCTTCCTGGAGGTGGAGACCCGGGGCGCCGACGACGGCTTCGCCGACGCGGTCCGGGGCCTGGGGTGCGAGCTCGCCCTGGGGGGTCCCCGGCGCCTGAAGATGGTCCTGCCGGAGGGCGTGGGGGTCCAGGACCTCTACCGCCTGGCCACCGAGCGCCGGGTCCAGCTCCGGCGCGTGGCGTTCCGGCGCGACTCCCTGGAGGACATCTTCCTGGAGGCCATGCAGAGGCCGGCGCCGGAGGGGGAACGACCCACGTTCCCTGTAGGGGAGGAGCTTGCCTCCTCCCGCGTAGGGGAGGAGCTTGCCTCCTCCCGCGGTGGTGGCCCGAGGGGCGCGGCCCCGGAGAGCGGCGAGCCCGAGGAGACGGAGGGAGCCCGTGGCGGTCTATGAGCAGAGCTACCGGCGCTACACCGGGCCGCTGACGCCCGTCGGGCTGCGGTTCCTGGTGATCCCGCGCTACGCCTGGAAGCGCCTGTCGGGCTCCAAGGTCCTGTGGATGCTCCTGGTGGCGAGCGGCCTCTTCACCCTGGGGGCGGCGACCCTGATCTACCTGAAGCACAACACCCGGGCCCTGGAGGCCCTGCAGGTCCAGGTCGGGGACCTCCTGCCCATCGACGCCGCCTTCTTCCAGACGTTCTTGGGGCTCCAGCTCGGCGTGGCCTTCCTCCTCGTGCTGGTGGCTGGCCCCGCGCTCATCTCCATGGACACGGCGAACGGCGCCCTGCCCCTGTACCTGGCGCGGCCCCTGTCCCGGGCGGAGTACGTCGGGGGGAAGCTCACGGTCCTGGCGGCGCTGCTGTCCCCCGGCACCTGGGTCGTCACCCTGGGGCTCTTCGGCCTCCAGACGGTGCTCGAAGGAGCCGCCTGGGGAGCGGCCAACGCCCGCATCGCCGTGGCGATCTTCGCCGGCTCCTGGGTCTGGATCCTGGTGCTGTCGTTCCTGGTCCTGGCCCTTTCGGCCCTGATCCGCTGGCCCCTGGCGGTGCGCGGGGTGCTCCTGGTCCTCTTCCTGGTCCTGCCCGGCTTCGGCCAGGCCTTCGCCCAGGTGCTCCGGACCCCCTGGGGCCATGTGCTCAACCCCGGGGCCGACCTGAGCGTGGCCCTGGGCTCGCTCTTCGGGCGGTCGGTGACGGGGCCGCCGGTGGCGGGGGCATGGCTCGCCCTCGGGGCGATCGTGGCCGGCTCGCTCCTGGTGATCGCGCGCAAACTCCGGGCCTACGAGGTGGTGACGTGAGCGCCCGGCAGATCGTCTTCGAGGACGTCTCGAAGTTCTACGGCGAGGTCCTGGGGGTCAACCGGGTGGACCTGGTCCTGGACCCGGGGATCACCGGGCTGGTGGGGCCCAACGGCTCGGGCAAGACCACCCTGTTCAACCTGGCGACGGGCCTGCTCCGGCCCTCCCGGGGGCGGGTCACCGTCCTGGGGATCCCGGCGGACCGGCCGGAGGAGCTCTTCCGCCGGGTGGGCTACGCCACCCAGTTCGACAGCTTCCCCAAGGGGATGAGCGGCACGGGCTTCGTGGAGTCGTTCCTCCTCCTCCACGGGTACCGCCGGCGGGAAGCCCGGCGCCTGGCCGGCGAGGCGATCGAGCGGGTGGGCCTGGCCGACGCGGCCCACCGCAAGGTCGCCGGGTTCAGCAAGGGCATGCGCCAGCGGATCCGCCTGGCCCAGGCCATGGCCCACCGCCCGGAGGTGCTGCTGCTGGACGAGCCCCTGAACGGGCTGGACCCCATGGTCCGCTCGGAGATGATCGCGCTCTTCCGGGAGCTCGCCGGGCAGGGCCTCCACGTGATCGTCTCGTCCCACGTCCTCCACGAGGTGGACCTGATCTCCGACCGGGTGGTGCTGCTCAACAGCGGCTACGTGGTGGCGGAGGGCGACATCCAGGGGGTGCGCTCCGAGATGGAGACGCACCCGATGAAGGTCCTGGTCCGGTGCGACCGGCCGGCGCGGCTGGCGGCCCGGGTCTTCGAGCAGGACGGCGTGGTGGAGGCCCGCCTGGTGGAGGACGACCGCGGCGTGCTCATCGCCACCCGGGACGCCGACGCCTTCTACCTGCTGCTCAACCGGGTGGTCCTGGACGAGGGGCTGGCGGTGGAGACGGTGCTGCCGGTGGACGAGGACGTCCAGTCGGTCTACCGGTACCTGATCGGCTCGGAAGGGGGCGCGCCATGAGCGAGGTGACGACGGCCGCGGCGACGGAGCGGGACCCCGCCGGAGGGGACCGGCTGCGGCTGCGCCTCCGGCAAGCCCTGGCGGTGGCGCGGCTGGAGGTCGGCCGGAACTTCTTCGGCCTGCGGGCCCTGGGGCTCTACCTCCTGGCCGCGGGGCCGGTGGTGGTCGTGCTGCTGCTGGCGTGGGTGCGCACCACGGGGTTCTTCGGCGTGGAGGAGGTGCCGCCGGTGGGGCACCTGACCCAGGAGTACGGGGCCTTTTTCGGCCAGCTCGTCACCCGGGCGGTGGTCTTCTTCGTCTGCCTGCTGGTCTTCACCCGCCTGTTCCGGGCCGAGGTCCAGCAGCGGAGCCTCCACTACTACCTGCTGACGCCGGTGCGCCGGGATGTGCTGGTCCTGGGGAAGTTCTTCGCCGGCTTCGCCGCGGCGGGGACCATCCTGGGGGCCACCACGGTGCTCAGCTTCCTGGGGCATTTCCTCCCCCTGACCGGCGCCGCCGGCTCGGCGGACTACGCCACTTTCCTCACGCGGGGCGGCGGGCTGGAGCAGCTCGCCGCCTATCTGGGGGTGACGCTGCTGGGCGTGCTGGGCTACGGCGCGGTCTTCCTGGCGGCGGGCCTGTTCTTCCGCAACCCGATCCTGCCGGCCCTGGCGCTCTTCGGCTGGGAGTGGCTGAACTTCCTCCTGCCGCCGCTCTTGAAGCGCCTGAGCGTGGTCCACTACCTCCAGGGGCTCCAGCCGGTGCCGCCGCCGGAGGGGGTGCTGGCGCTGCTGGCGGAGGCGCCGCCGGCCTGGCAAGCGGTCCCGGGCCTGCTGGCCGTCTCGGCGGTCTTCGTGGCGCTCTCCGCCCTGCGGCTGCGCCGCGCCGAGATCGTCTACGGCGAAGAGTAGGGCGGGGGATGGGCGTAGGGTGGGCCCCTTCGGCTGTGCTCAGGGCAGGCGAGGCGCACCCTACGAGGCTGTAGGGGAGGAGCTTGCCTCCTCCCGGGGCCGTGAGCGAGCGGTCGAAGGCGCAGCCGGTGCGGGAGGGCTCCTTCACCGGGGCCAGGACGCCGCACCCGCGGGCGAAGGCGAGCTCCGCCCCTACACGCATCAAAGCGCACGGCGCACCCGAGGCGCACCCTACGCCGGGCACTCCCCTCACCGGCAGAGGTCGAAGTGGTCGAGGAAGGCGCGGAGGGCTTCCTCATCCGCCGGCGTGCCCGCCAGGGACTCCGGGCTCGGGACTTCCGCCGGTCCGTCCGGCCCGGTTTCTTCCACTTCGGCCCCCGGACCGCCGGTCGCCCCGGTCCCCTCCTCCGCCCGGGCGGCCTCCTCTGCGCTCGCCCCGGGAACCGGGGTGAACCAGGTCGCCGTGCGGAAGAAACCGTCGCCGCAATCGATCTTCATCTCGGCGGAGACGCTCCGGAGCCGCCCGGTCCGGACAGGGGTGGTGCCCAGCTCCGCCACGTAGGAGACCCGGGCGCCCCCGGCCTCGATCTCCCCCTCCGCCAGCACACGCTCGGCGCGGAAGCCGTGCTCCAACTCCTCGCGGAAGTGCTCCTCCGACTGGCCGAAGGAGCGCATCTTGAAGTACATGAAGCCGCGTTCGCCGAACAGGTCGCCGCCCATGGAGTCCATGTCCTCCCCGGCGGGCAGCTCCCGGTCGCCGAGCATGGCCATGTCCATGAAGAAGGGGATCGAAACGGTGATCCCGGGCTTGTAGCCCTCCGGCAGCTCCTCGTAGCCCAGGAGCCGCTGGGCCCGGGCGGCCCGGGCCTCCGGGTCCTTGAGCTCGCTCTCGAGCTGGCGGCCCCAGTTCGTGACCATCCAGAAGCAGCCGCCGACGCCCAGGAGCCCCAGGACGAAGAGGACCGCGCAGCCGCAGCCGACGTAGTGCCAGACGGTGTACTTG
>JBKHJP010000012.1:0-26501 GCA_046538065.1 Thermoanaerobaculia bacterium
CCCTCCACCTGGTCAAGCACCCGCTGAAGCGCCGGAGCCCGCCCCGGAGGAGGCTCGCAAGGGAGCCGACCTCCACGCCGAGATTTTGGTCCTGGGCTCGGGCCCTGGCGGCTACACCGCCGCCTTCCGGGCCGCGGACCTGGGCCGGAAGGTGGTCCTGGTGGAGCGCTACCCCACCCTGGGGGGCGTCTGCCTGAACGTCGGCTGCATCCCGTCGAAGGCGCTCCTCCACGTGGCCAACGTGATCGACGAAGCCCGGGAGATGGGCGAGCACGGGGTCCGTTTCGGCGATCCGGAGATCGACCTGGACGCCCTGCGCTCCTGGAAGGACGGCGTCGTCGGGAAGCTCACCGGCGGCCTCGACCAGCTCGCCCGGCGCCGCGGCGTGGAGGTGGTCCAGGGTACCGGCGCCCTCACCTCGCCCCACACCCTGGGTGTGGAGACCGCCGACGGCACGAAGACCGTCTCCTTCGACGCCGCGATCCTCGCCGCCGGGTCCCGGGTGATCCGCCTGCCGGAGCTCCCCTGGGACGACCCCCGGGTCATGGACTCCACCCGCGCCCTGGAGATCGAGGAGGTCCCGGAGCGGCTCTTGGTGGTCGGCGGCGGCATCATCGGCCTGGAGCTCGCCGGGGTCTACGACGCCCTGGGCTCGAAGGTCACCGTGGTGGAGCTCATGGACCGGCTGATGCCCGGCACGGACCAGGACCTGGTGCGACCCCTGAAGAAGCGGATCGAGGGCCGCTACGAGGGGATCTACCTGGAGACCCGCGTGGCGGAGGTGACACCGGAGGACGAGGTGCTCCGGGTGCGCTTCGAGGGTCCCTCGGGGAAGGGCGGAGCGCCCGAAGAGCCCCTGGTCTTCGACCGCGTGCTGGCGGCCGTGGGCCGCCGCCCCAACGGCGACCGGATCGGCGCCGAGGCGGCGGGGCTCCAGGTGGACGAGACGGGCTTCGTCCCCGTCGACCGGCGGATGCGCACCAATCTGCCCCACGTCTTCGCCATCGGCGACCTCGTGGGCCAGCCGCTCCTGGCCCACAAGGCCAGCCACCAGGGCAAGGTCGCGGCGGAGGTGGCCTCCGGCGAGCGCAGCGCCTTCGACGCCCGGGTGGTGCCCTCCGTGGCCTACACCGACCCGGAGGTGGCCTGGGCCGGTGTCACCGAGGAGCAGGCGAAGGCGGAAGGGCTGGACGTGGGAACGGGTACCTTCCCGTGGGCCGCCAGCGGCCGGTCCCTAGGGATGGCCCGCTCCGAGGGCAAGACGAAGCTCCTCTTCGACCGGCAGACGAACCGGGTGGTCGGCGGCGGCGTGGTGGGCCCCCACGCCGGGGATTTGATCTCCGAGATCGCCCTGGCCATCGAGATGCAGGCGGAGGCGGCGGACGTGGGCCTGACGGTCCACCCCCACCCGACCCTGTCGGAGACCGTCGGCTTCGCCGCGGAGGACTTCGAGGGGACCCTCACCGAGCTCTACAAGCCGAAGCGGGGCCGGTAGGGGCTCCGGCGACCGGTCCGCTGCGGGGGTGGTGATCCGTAACACCGCTGCGGCCCGGAGGGGCCCGGCGGGGAACCGGCGCGCGCTCTGTGGTGTTCTCGACGGTCGGCGCGCGCCTCGGTTCGGCCGGCGCGTGGGGTGGCGCCGGTGTCCGTCCCGTTCCGGGCGGAGCGCCGGCCTCAACGTTCCCGGCCGGGCCCCTCCGGGCCTCCGCTCGGTGGCACCGGCCAACATCTCCTGGTGGCCGCACCCGCCCACGGCGCGTCGTTGGAGCCGCTACCGGCGGGGGGAGAGAGGGGGTTCTCCCCGGCGCACTGGAAGCGATGGCCCGGGCGCCCTCGTTGCTACTACCATCCAAGAACGTGACCGTAGCGGGTTGGTGTATGGGGTGGCGCACCGGGGCACGCTCCCGCGCGCAGTCCGCGCACGCGGCGGGGCACCGCGGTGCACCCTGCGATTCCGCGCGGTGCTGAAACCTCGGTGTACGGCAAAGCGTACTGGCCCATGAGGAGGTGACGGAACCATGATCGAGCTCGCCATCGTGATGACCCTCGCCGGTCTGGCCCTGGGGGCGCTCCTCCTGGTGGCCGTGATCGGCTTCGCCCTGAAGCTCACCCTCGGGCTCCTGAAGTGGATCCTGCTCCCGGTGTTCCTGGTGGTGGGCTTCGTCCTGCTGGTGACCGTGGGCCCGGTGCTCGTGACCCTGGCGGCGACCCTGTTCGCGGTGCTCCTGCCGGTGCTGCTGCTTTTCCTGCCGGTGCTCCTCCTGGGCGGCCTGGTCTGGGGCGCCGCCTGCCTGGCGTGACCGGCCCCGGGCCCTCGCGCCCCGGATCGAGGCGGCCTCGCTCCCGGGCGGACGCAAGGTCCGCCCCTACACGCAAAGCAGGCACCCCCTCCGCCATTCCCCCCATGTAGGGGAGGAGCTTGCCTCCTCCCGGGTTGGGTGGTCGGGGAAGGGAGGAGCTTGCCTCCTCCCGAGCTGGGTGGTCGGGGAAGGGAGGAGCTCGCCTCCTCCCGGCCTTGCAGGAGCGTAGGGTGCGCCTCGGCGCACCGGCTGGAGGGGGGAGCGTGTAGGGGAGGAGCTCGCCTCCTCCCGAGGGTCGGGGCTCCACCTTGCGACACCCCCCTCCGGTCGGAGAGACTGTCGGCCTCATGTCGCGACCGCTGAAGACCGCCGAGCCCTCCGACCCGACCGCCGTCCTCAACGAAGAGCAGCTCGCCCCCGTGACCCACGGGGAGGGGCCCCAGCTCGTCCTCGCCGGCGCCGGCTCGGGGAAGACCCGGGTCATCACCTACCGGATCGCCTGGCTGGTCCGGGAGGCCGGCGTGTCGCCGGAGCGGATCGCCGCCGTGACCTTCACCAACAAGGCGGCGGCGGAGATGCGCGAGCGGGTGGAAGACCTCCTGGGCCTCTACCCCCTGCCCACCTTCGTCGGCACCTTCCACCGCTTCTCGCTGGGCCTGCTCCGGCGTTACGGCGAGCGGGTGGGCCTGGAGCGGGACTTCGCCGTCCTGGACTCGAAGGACCAGCTCGACCTGGTCAAGGAGGCCCTGCGCCGCGAAGAGCTCTCGGAGAAGGCCTTCACCCCGCGCGCGGTGCTCTCGGCCATCAGCTCGGCGAAGAACCGCCTCCTCTCGCCGGACGAGTACCGCGACCGGGCCGAGGGATTCTTCGAGGAGCGGGTGGCCCGGCTGTACCGGCGCTACCAGGGCCTGCTCCACAGCGTCTCCGGCGTGGACTTCGACGACATGATCGCCCTGGCGGTGCGCCTGCTGACTCGTGAGGAGGAAGTGGGCGAGCGGGTCCGCGGCCGCCTCGAGCACCTGCTGGTGGACGAGTACCAGGACACGAACCACGCTCAGCTCGGCCTGATCCGGGCCCTCGTGGGCGAGACCGGGAACCTGACGGCGGTGGGCGACGAGGACCAGTCCATCTACCGCTGGCGCGGCGCCGAGATCGAGAACATCCTCTCCTTCGAGCGGAGCTTCCCCGGCGCAGCCATCCGCAAGCTGGAGCGGAACTACCGCTCCACCCAGACGATCCTGGACGCCTCCGGCGCCCTGGTTGCGAGGAACGCCCGGCGCCGGGGCAAGCGCCTCTGGACCGACGCCGGCGGGGGCGAGGCGATCGAGCTCTACCGGGCCGAGGACGAGCTGGACGAGGCCCGCTGGATCGTCAACACCCTCCAGTCGCTCCGGGGGCGCTACGAGCTCTCGGACATGGCGATCCTGGTCCGGACCAACGCCCAGACCCGCTCCCTGGAGGAGGAGCTCCTGCGCCAGGAGGTGCCCTACGTCCTGGTGGGGGGCACCCGTTTCTACGACCGCGCCGAGATCAAGGACCTGGTGGCCTACCTGCGGGTGATCCGCAACCCGCGGGACGCCTTCTCCTTCGCCCGGATCCTGAACCAGCCCCCCCGGGGGATCGGCAAGACCACGGAGGAGATGCTCCGCCAGGAGGCGGCCGAGCTGGGGGTGACCCCGTGGGACGTGATCGCCCAGGACGAGCTGGGCAACCTGCCCAGCCGGAGCGCCAGGGCCGTCCGGAAGTTCGGCCGGATCGTCCGGGACCTCCAGGAAGCGGCCCGGGAGCTCACGTTGCCGGAGCTGCTGGAGCGCCTGCTGGAGGCGACCGGCTACGCCGCCATGTACGAGGAGAAGGGGGACCCGGAGTCCCAGGGGCGCCTGGAGAACATCCGGGAGCTCCTGTCGGCGGCCCAGGAGCTGGTGGAGGGGAGCGCGGCGGTGCCGCCGGAAGGGGCGGCGGCGGAGGACTCGCTGACGGCGTTCCTGGACCACGTCTCCCTGGTGGCGGACATCGACTCCTGGCAGGGCGGGCGGGGGGTGTCCGTCATGACCCTCCACAGCGCCAAGGGGCTCGAGTTCCCCGCCGTGGTGATCGCCGGGCTGGAGGAGGGCCTGCTGCCCCACTTCAACGCCCAGGGCACCCCGGACGACGTCGAAGAGGAGCGCCGCCTCCTCTACGTCGGGATGACCCGGGCCGAGGAGCGCCTGGTGCTGACCACCTGCCGGCGGCGGCGGATCGCCGGCCGCTACCAGGACCAGCTCGCCTCCCCGTTCCTGGCGGAGCTGCCGGACCACCTGCTCCAGGTGAGCGAGAGCCCGAGCCTCTTCCAGCGCTCCGGCCCGGGACCCGACGCCCGGAGCGGCGGGGTCTACTCCTTCTTCGGAGGCGGCGGAGGGGCGGCCGGCGCAGCGCCGGAGGCCCCCGGAGGCTCGTCCCGGGGGATCCGCAAGGGCAGCCGGGTGGAGCACCCGATCCTGGGCCCGGGCAGGGTCCTGGCCACCGAGGGCAGCGGCGACCAGGAGAAGATCACGGTCTTCTTCGAGAAGGCCGGCCGCAAGAAGCTCGTCGCCAAGTACGCCAACCTGGAGCTGGTGTCCTAGGCGGTCACCGGTCGTCCAGCGCTTCAGGTCGATCACCCAGCGTCTTCAGGTTGCCTGCCCACCGCTTCGGGTCAATCGCCCGGCGCTTCGGGGTGATCGCCCGGCGCTTCGGGTTGATCGCCCACCGCTTCGGGGTGATCGCCCGGCGCTTCGGGTCGGCTCCGTGCCTTTCCTTGTCGCCCCGAGCGGAGTCGAGGGGCCTGGGAGGGGGGAAAAGCCTCACCGTGGCGCGGCAGGTCCGGCCCCCTCCCGGGTTTCTCGACTCCGCTTCGCTCCGCTCGAAACGACAAATGAGACATCCGGAACGCGAGCGCCTGGCACGAGCGACTGGCGCGAGCTGGGACGAGCGACTGGCACGAGCGCCTGGCACGAGCGACTGGCGCGAGCGGCTGGCGCGGGCGCCGAAGGCAACCCCCCGGGGAACCTACTTACCTAGTGGTCCGTCAACCCTCCTGACGGGTCCTGGCGGTCCTTCACGCCGCTGGCGGCGTTGCTCCTCCTCGACGTAGGCACCGCTACGCCTGCGTCGGAGCGCCTTGCCAGCGACGCGAAATCCTCGCCAGATACCCTGTCAATTGAGGGTTGACGGACCACTAGTCCGTCGCCAACACGGCGTACAATAGATTATCCACCCGCCGGCCGTGGAGCCGGAAGTAGGAGCGCAGGCGCCCCTCGCGCCGGAAACCCACCTTTTCGAGCACCCGCTGGGACGCCACGTTGTCCACGGCGCACCGCGCCTCGACCCGGCTCAGAGGCGTGTGGGCGAAGAGATCCCGCAGGAGGAGCTCCAGGGCCCGGGCCATCACCCCACGGCCCTGGAAGTCGGTGCCCAGGGCGTAGCCCACCTCCGCCAGCCCGTGCTCCCAGTTGGAGATCACCAGCGTGATCCATCCCGCCGGGTGGCCGCCCGCTTCGATGATCCACTGGAACTTCTCGCCGCGGCCACGGTAGAGGTCGCGCATCCGCTGGCCCGCCACGTCGCTCCGGAGCTGCGAGACCGACAGGTCGTGGAGGGGCTGGAACCGGCGCACCGACCACTCGTCGCGCCAGCGCTTCAGGACCTCGGCGTCCGCCGGCACCGCCGGACGCAACCGGACGGCGTCGGGGGTGGGTTGCTCCAGGGTCGCCACGAAAGGATTCTACTCCCCGGCGGGAGCGCGCGAGCGGCGGCCCGGGAGGGGCCTCATGCCTCGGCGCCCGTTCGCCGCGACGGCCCGGACGCCGTCTCCGAAAGCCCCGGCGAGGGTGAGGGCGAACATGGCGCCGTAGCCGTGGAGGAAGAGGGCGAGGAAGGGGAGCGAGAGCCACATGCCCCACTGGATGGCGAGGACGAAGACACCGGCGAAGTAGAGGGCCAGGAGCCCCTCCAGGACCACGGTGGAGCTGCGGCCCGCCCGGTAGCGGAGTCGCCGCCAGTCCAGGCCCTCCCGGATCCCCGGCCGGTCCTCGATCCGGTATTTGGGGGTGCGCACGAAGGCGCCGCCGCGCCGGACCAGCCCACCCAGGACCGCCCGGGCGTTGGAGACCGACAGGCCGATCCCCAGACCCAACAGGGCGGGCAGGAACCGCAGCTCCCGCCGCCACCGGCCGCCACCGGCCACCTGGCTGGCGGCGTAGAACACCAGGACGGACACCGTCGCCCCGAGGAACAGGGGCAGGTCCACCAGGAGCACCTCGCCCAACCCACCGCCCCGGCGCAGCACCATGGCCGGGAAGACCAGCAGCGAGAGGACCACCATCAGCGGGTAGGCCAGGTTGTTCGTCAGGTGGACGAGGGCCTCGAGCTTGACCCGGGGCGCCACCGGCGCCCGGAGGATCCGGGGCAGGAGCTTCCTGCCGGTCTGGACCGAGCCCCGGGCCCACCGGTGCTGCTGGCTCTTGAACCCGTTGGCGTCCACCGGAAGCTCGGAGGGCACACCCAGGTCCGGCAGGTAGAGGAACCGCCAGCCGGCGAGCTGCGCACGGTAGGAGAGGTCCAGGTCCTCGGTGAGGGTGTCGGCGGCCCAGCCGCCGGCGTCCTCGATCGCGCGGCGGCGCCAGACCCCCGCCGTGCCGTTGAAATTGAAGAAGCACCCGCCCCGGTTGCGGGCGGCGTGCTCGATCCGGAAGTGGCCGTCCAGGAGCAGCGCCTGGATCCGCGTCAGCAGGGAGTAGCTCCGGTTGAGATGGGCCCACCGGGCCTGGACCATGCCGAGCCCGGGGCCGCGATGGGGGTCGGCGAAGAAGGGGACCGTCCGGCGCAGGAAGTCCGGGGCCGGAACGAAGTCGGCGTCGAAGATCGCGACGAGCTCGCCCGTGGCCCGCTCCAGGCCCGCCGCCAGGGCCCCGGCCTTGTAGCCGGTCCGTTCCTCTCGGTGGAGGTGGTGGACGTCGAGCCCCTCGGCGCGGAACCGGGCGACCGCCCGGGCGACGACGTCCCGCGTCTCGTCGGTGGAGTCGTCCAGGACCTGGATCTCCAGCCGGTCCCGGGGGTAGTCCAGGCGGCAGACGGCCTCGATCAGCCGCTCGGCCACGTAGAGCTCGTTGTAGAGTGGCAGCTGGACCGTCACCCTGGGCCACGCGGACGGAGCCGGCGGTGCGGGCGGCTCCTCGTCCCGGGTGCGCCACCAGATCCAGACCAGCCGCAGCCGGTGCAGCCCGAACAGGGCGAGCACCCCCAGGATGAGGTAATACAGTGCCAGCAGAGCCGTCGTCCAGGACGAGGCGGCGGGATCCATGGTCCTCCTTCCGGGCGACGGGCGTCGCCGCCCTCCCACTCTGTACGTACGTGGCGGTCCTGGTGGTCGTATGGGACGCCCTGGCCGCCCGGGCTCCGGCCGCCCTGCCGGTGCTCCTGGTCCTCTCGTTCGGGCCGCTCGCCTTCGCCGTCGGACGCCTGGAACGCTCGGGGGCCGCGGCACCGGGCGCGGCCATTGTACTGGTGGCCGGCGCCGTGAGGCTGCTGGTCCTGCCGCTGCCGCCCACCCTGTCGGACGACGTCCACCGCTACGTCTGGGACGGGCGCGTGGTCCTGGCGGGGGAGAACCCGTACCGGCTCGCGCCCGAGGCTCCGGAGCTGGAGGCGCTCCGAGGCCGGGACGGCGGCGCCCTCTGGGAGCGCCTCGACCACCGCGGGGTGCCCACGGTCTACCCGCCGGTGGCCCTGGGCGCCTTCGCGGCGGCCGCGGCGACCCCCTGGCCGGTTCCGGCATTGAAGGCGCTCCTGGCGGCGGCGGACCTGGCGGGCTGCGGCCTCCTCCTCGGTCTCGCCGGCGGCCTGGGGCTCCCCCGGGCCCGGACGGCCTGGTACGCCTGGAACCCGCTGGTGGCGGTGGAGACCGCCGGCATGGGGCACGTGGACGCCCTGGCGGTGGCGTTCGCCCTGGGGGCGGCGTGGCTGGTGGTACGCGCCCTGCGAGCGGACCCGGAAGCGGCCGGGTCGCCTCGGGGAGAGCCCGACGGGGAAGACCCTCCCGCGGCCCCGCAACGGGAGCGCAGGCCCACCGCCCGGACGACCCGGTGGGCGGCGGCGGCCGGGGCGGCTGCCGGCGCCGGTACCCTGGCCAAGCTCGCCCCGGCCCTGGCCGTGCCCCTCTGGGCCCGGGCGAGCCGCAGGCCGTGGTGGGTGGTGGGCGCCGCGGCCCTCGTGGTGACGGCGGGTCTCCTCCCGGTGGTGGCGGCCACCGGCGCCGCGCCTCCGGGGCTCGTCACCTACGGGGTGTCCTGGGAGTTCAACGGCCCCCTCTATGAGCCCCTCTGGCGGCTCCTGGACGCCGTGGAGGCCGATACCCGGCTCGCGGGCCTGCTGGACCGGCTCAAGGACTGGACCGGGCGCCACGCGCTGTGGAACCGCTTCTACCCCTGGGTCTACCCCCAGCTCCTGGCCAAGGGCCTCCTGGCGCTCCTCCTGGCGGCGGCGCTGGCTCGCTCCGTGCTGCTGGAAGACGCCACGGACCCGGGGCCGGGAGGCGTGCGGGAGGCCGCGGTGACGGGACCCGGGCGTCTCTTCGGCGCGGCGCTTTTGGCCTCCGCCACGGTCTACCCGTGGTACCTGCTGTGGGTCCTGCCCTGGGCGGCACTGGCCCGGCACCGGGGCTGGCTCCTCGCCGGCGCCCTGGCCCCGCTGGCCTACGTGCCGCGCCTGGCCGGCGAGGAGGCCGGAGTGGAGCTCTTCCCCTGGCTCTGGGCGGCCCTGTGGCTGCCTCCGGTGCTGGTGGCCCTGGGGGGCGCCGCGCGATCGGCTCGACGGGCCACCGACGAACCACCCGAACGATCCTGGAAGGCCGCCTGGCGACGGCTCCGGGCCGGGTCCTGGAGCGCGGGATGAACTACCGGCTGATCCTCTCCTACTGCGGCGGCGCCTACGCCGGCTGGCAGCGCCAGGGCAACGCCCTCGCCGTCCAGCAGGTGGTCGAAGAGGCGCTGGGCCGGCTGCTGCCGACGGAACTCGTGGCGGAGGCTCCCGCCGGTGGTGGGGAGACGGGGCCGGGCCCCCGGATCGTGGGCGCCGGCCGGACCGACGCCGGGGTCCACGCCCGGGGCCAGGCCGCCCACCTGGAGCTGCCGGGAGCCTTTCCACTCAGAGCCCTGGTCTACGGCACGAATCGCTTCCTGCCGCCGGACGTCCGGGTGATGGCGGCCCACCGGGTGCCGGACGGCTTCCACGCCCGCAAGAACGCCGCCTCGAAGGTCTACCTCTACCGCCTCCGGCCGGCGGCGGTCCTCTCGCCGCTGGACGCGCCGTTCGTGGTCCGGGTCGACCCCGGGGTGGACGCTGCGGCCCTCCGCCGGGCCGCGGCGCTCCTGCCCGGTTGCCACGACTGGAGCGCGTTCGCCCTCGCCGGGGGATCCCACGGCCAGCCCTTCCGGACCGTCCTGGCCGCCGAGTGGCTGGAGACGGGCGGAGAGCTCCGGCTCCGGATCGAGGGGGAAGGCTTCCTCCGGGGCATGGTCCGGGGCCTGGTGGGAACTCTGCTGGAGGTGGGTCGCGGGCGCCGGAGCGTGGAGGGATTCCGGGACCTCCTGCGCGGGCGACCCCGGGGGGCGGCGGGACCCACCGCCCCGGCCCACGGCCTGTGCCTCGAGGAGGTGCGCTACCCGGCGCGGTGGGAAGCCCTGGAGACGTTCCCGGGGTAGAATGCTTCCGCGCCATGCCCGACCTCTCGCAGCTCGCCTCGCCGGGCTCCCCCGAGGAGCTCCTGGTCCGCCGGATCGATTTCGAACGCCTGCCGCGGCACGTGGCGGTGATCATGGACGGCAACGGGCGGTGGGCCGCCGAGCGGGGGTTGCCCCGGGTGGAGGGGCACCGGGCCGGGGTCCGCGCCGTGCGCGAGACGGTGGAGACCTCCGCACGCCTGGGCCTGGAGGTCCTCACCCTCTACGCCTTCTCGGTGGAGAACTGGAAACGTCCCCGGGTGGAAGTGTGGACGCTGATGAACCTCCTGAAGGACTTCGTCCGCCAGGAGCTGGACGCCATGGTGGAAAACGGGATCCGCTGCATCCCCATCGGCCGCTGGCGCGAGCTCGACCCCACCGTGGTCCGGGAGCTGGAACGAGCGATCGAGGCGACCAGGGACGGCGACGCCATGACCCTGGAGATCGCGCTGAACTACTCGGGGCGCTGCGAGATCGTGGACGCCTGCCGCCGGATCGTGGCCGACTGGGCCGCGGGCAAGCGGGCGGACATCGACGAGGAGACCCTCGGCAACTACCTCTACACCTCGGGCCTGCCGGACCCGGACCTGTTGATCCGGACCTCCGGGGAGCTCCGGGTCTCGAACTTCCTCTTGTGGCAGATCGCGTACGCCGAGATCTGGGTCACCCGGACCCGGTGGCCCGACTTCGGGCGCCGGGACCTCTACCAGGCGCTGCTGGACTACCAGGGCCGGGAGCGGCGCTTCGGGGGGCTGGCCGAGGAGCCCCGGGCCGCCTGCGCCGCGGAGGCCCGCCACCGCCGGAGCTCCTGAGGCCGCCCGATGGAGAGCCAGGCCCCGTCTCCCGTCGAGCCCCCGGTCGAGCCCGCCGCCGAACCCGTACCTCCCCGGAACGCCTCCATGCAGCGCCTCCTGACCGCCGCCGTGACCGTACCCGTCGCCCTGATGGCGGTCTTCTACCTGCCCAGCGTCTGGTTCTTCCTCGTCGTGGCCGTGGTCTTCGGCTGGGCCTCGTCGGAGTTCGTCCGGATCGCCCGCTTCTGGGCTCCCGGCGCGCCGGTGGAGACGGTGGTGGCGCTGGTGCCCCTGGCGGCGGTGCTCCTGGCGGGGTTCTTCCCCCTCTTCGGCGGCGCCGCGGCCCGGGAGCTCGAGCTGTTCTCCGGGGCGATCCTGCTCTCGGTGGCGGTGGCGAGCCTCCTGCTCCTGGCCAAGACCCCGCTGCCGGAAGTCTTTCCCGCCCTGGGGGCCTTCGCCTTCGGGGTGCCCTACTTCGCGTTGCCCACGGCCAGCCTCTACCACGTCCACCGCATGGAGGACGGCCCGTGGCTGCTGTTCCTTCTGCTCGCCATCGTCTGGCTCGGCGACACCGCCGCCTACTACGTGGGCTCGCGCTTCGGGCGCCACAGGCTCGCCCCGGTGGTCAGCCCGAACAAGACCTGGGAGGGGGCGGTGGCGGGGTTCGCCACCGGCGTCCTGTCGACGGCCGCCTGGAGCGTGTGGCGCTTGGGGGAGCTGGACGGCCCGCTCCTGCTGGTGGGGGTGGTGACCGCGGTGGCGGCCCAGCTCGGCGACCTGGTGGAGTCGATGATCAAGCGGGGCGCCGGGCTCAAGGACTCCGGCAACCTCCTGCCCGGCCACGGCGGCATGCTCGACCGCATGGACGCCATGCTCTTCGCGGCGCCGGTCTTCCTCTTCGGCCTCTGGATCACCGGCGCGGCCCTCGCCCCGGCGGGCTGAATCCGGCCCCTCGATTCGCCGGCTGCGGGAGGAGCCGGAATCCGGGGCGCCGCCGGGGGCGTTACCCTAGAGTCGTTCGAGAGACTGCGGAGTCGTTCGAGAGATCTCACCGGCGCCGCCCCACCCGACTCCGACGATCGAGAGCCGAGAGCCCGCCATGGATTCCCTGACCAACGTCCTCGCCTTCATCATCGTCCTGGGCGTCATCATCTTCGTCCACGAGGCCGGCCACCTGATGGTGGCCAAGGCCTTCGGCGTCCGAGTGCTCGCCTTCTCCCTCGGGTTCGGCAAGCGGCTGTTCGGCTTCCGCCGGGGCGAGACCGACTACCGGGTCTCCCTGGTTCCCCTGGGCGGCTACGTCCGCCTGGGCGGCGAAAACCCGGAGGAGGTGAGCGACGATCCCCGGGAGTTCCTGAACAAGCCCCGGTGGCAGCGGATCCTGGTCTACGTGGCGGGACCGGCCATGAACGTTGTCCTGGCGGTGGCGGTCATGACCGCGCTGTTCGCCGGAGGAACGGAGGTCTCCCTGAGCCAGGACCGGCTGGATCCCATCGTGGGACCGGTCCTGGAGGGCTCTCCCGGTGAAGAGGCCGGGCTCCAGCCGGGTGACCGCCTGGTCGAGTTGAACGGCGAGCCCGTGGAGAGCTGGCAGGACTTCTCCATGGAGATCGGGTTCTCCCCGGGGGAGTCCCTGGAGGTCCGGGTCGACCGCGAAGGGGAGCGCTTCACCGTCTCGCTCACGCCGGAGAAGGTCGAGCCGTACGGCTACGGGTACGTGGGTCTCCTGCCCTTCCGGCTGCCGCGGGTGGTCCAGGTGGCCCCGGACGAGCCGGCGGCGGCGGCGGGCTTCGAGGCCGGCGACGAGGTCGTCACGGTCGACGGCCAGCCCGTGGCCGACATGCAGAAGTTCATCGAGGAGCTGGAGGCGCACCCGGGGGACGAGCTCGTGGTGGGCCTTCGCCGGGAGGGGCGCACCCTGGAGCTTCCCGTGGTGCCGAAGGAGGTGGACGGGAAGGGCAAGATCGGCGTGGTGGTGGGCTACTACGTGGATTACTCGCTGGGGCAGGCCTTCGTCGAGAGCCTCCGGTTCAACTGGAACGTCACGACCCAGACGCTGGCCATCCTGGGCAAGATCATGACCCGGGAGGTCGCAGCCCAGAACGCCGTCTCCGGCCCCCTGGACATCGCCTCGTTCTCCGGTGAGGCCCTCCGGGCCGGGTACAAGCAGCTCCTCTACCTGATGGTGATCATCAGCATCTCCATCGCGATCTTCAACCTGCTTCCGATCCCGCTCCTGGACGGGGGCCAGATCTTCCTGCTCCTGGTGGAGAGCGTGCGGGGACGGGACCTGTCTCTGGCGCTCAAGGAGCGCATCCAGCAGGTGGGGTTCCTGGTGATCATCGTCCTGATGGCGGCGGTGATCCTGATGGACATCACGAAGAGGCTACCGGAGGGGATCTTCGGCGGCTGAGGGTAGAGAGCAGCCGGACCGGTCCCCCCCACCCCGGAGGAGGCCGGGTGCGGGCCGGGCTGCGGACCGGCGCCGGGCTGGTCGGACGGTTTTCCGTAGGGCCCGCGCCTCGGCTCGGCCCTCCCGCAGGCATTGGTGTGCCCGTGGCACCGGTGGCTCGGGTCGGGCCTCGACGTCCTCCGCCCGGCCCGCACCCGCCCTCCTCCTCTCGCCCTGGGCTTCTCGGCGCTAATCCCCGTGGCCACCGAAGGATCCCCCCGGCGTGTCGGGGAGGAGCTCGCCCCGCAAACTCGACCAGCCTTCTCCGGACCTGGTCGGTGACTGCAACCCGGGCGGACGCAAGGTCCGCCCCTACACGCTCGTGGGGTGGTCACCTCCGACCCGTGCAGGGGAGGAGCTCGCCTCCTCCCGCGGTTCAGCGACCACCGGACCGGCCCGCACGACGGGCGGAGACAAGCTCCGCCCCTACACCCGCTCGTCACAGCTTCCGCAGGAGCTCCAGGTCGCGGCGGTGGCCTTCTTCGTCGTCGCCCAGGGGGGTCTCGACCACCATGGGGCGGCCGGCGGCGCGGCGGTCGGCCAGGAGGCGGGAGAAGGCCTCCGTCCCCATCTGCCCCTGGCCCACGTTGGCGTGGCGGTCCTTGCGGGAGCCGAAGGGCTGCTTGGAGTCGTTCAGGTGGAGGGCGCCCACCAGGTCCCAGCCCAGGACCTCCGCCACCTCGGCCGCCCACTCGTCGAAGCCGGCCGGCTCGTGGATCGCGTAGCCGGCGGCGAAAGCGTGGCAGGTGTCCAGGCAGTAGCCCAGGCGCTCCGGGTGGCGGCTCGCCGCCCGGATGGCCGCCAGGTGCCGGTTGCGAAAGCCCAGGACCGAGCCCTGGCCCGCCGTGTTCTCCAGGAGGATTTGGGGACCCGCGCCGTCCGGGGGCGGGACGCGCTCGAAGACCGCGTCCAGGGAGGCGCCGGCCCGCTCGATGCCCGCCTCCTCGCCGGCGCCCAGGTGGGCCCCCGGGTGGACGATCAGCCCCTCCACGCCGAGCCGGGCGCACCGCTCGAGCTCGTCCGCCAGGGCGGCGCGGGAGCGCTCCAGGACGGTGCCGTCGGTGGCGGCGAGGTTGATCAGGTAGCTGGCGTGGGCCACCACGGGCCCGACCCCGGAGGCGCCGTGAGCCTCCCGGAAGGCGGCCGCCTCCTCGTCGTGCAGCGGCCGGCCTCGCCACTGGCTGGCGTTCTTGACGAAGATCTGGAGCGCGTCGCACGCCAGGTCCACGCCCCGTTCGATGGCCCTGGGCAGCCCTCCGGCAATGGAGACGTGCGCGCCGAGCAACGGTCGTGTCATGGAGGCGGCATCATACCGGGAACCAGAACCGCCCGGAGCCACTCCCGCCGACCCGCCCTCAGGGCCTGAGGCGGAGCCTCGTTCCCTCTGCTAGACTTCCGGCGATGCACAAGGCCCTCCGGGTCCTGGGATTCCTCGTCTACTGCGGTTTCGTCGTCGTCGTCTTCGGCCTGGCGGCGTACGTCTCGTTCAGCCTGTTCGTGCGCAGCGGTGCCACCCGCACGCCGGACCTGGCCGGGCTGTCCCTGGAGGAGGCGCGCCAGGTGGTCCGGGACCAGGGGCTGACGCTCCGGGTGGACGAGGACGGCCGCTTCCACGACTCCATCCCGCCGGAGCACGTGGTCCGGCAGAGCCCGGGGGAGGGCGCCCTGGTGAAGCGGGGGAGCTCCATCCTCGTCGTCCCTTCCGTGGGGCCCCAGCGCGTTCCGGTCCCCGAGCTCCACGGCCAGGGGCTCCAGTCCGCCCAGGTCCTGCTGGCGGCTGCGGGGCTCTCCATGGGCCGCACGGTGGAGGTCTTCAATGACCGGGTGGCGCCCGGCATGGTCGTCGCCCAGGAGCCGCCGGCCGGCGGCACCGTGGCCCCGGGGGCGGCGGTGGACCTGCTGCTGGCCCGGGAGGGCTCGGAGGAGACCTTCGTCATGCCCGACCTGGTCTACCGGGAGTACGACCCGGTGCGCTCGTTCTTCGACCGTCGGGGCTTCCGCCTCGGGAGCGTCAAGTACGAACGCTACGAGGGGATCCGCCCGGGGGTGATCCTGCGCCAGTACCCGCCGGCGGGCCATCCCCTGGGGCGGCGGGATACGATCTCCCTCGTGGTGGCGGCCGAGCTGCAGGAGACTCCGGAGGCGATGCTCCCCCTCACTCCCCCGCCAACGCCCGATCCACCCGAAGAGGAATGAAGCTCGCCCCGTCCATTCTGGCCGCCGACCTGGCCGACCTGGCGGGTGCCCTCCGCGTGTGCGAGGGGGCCGGCGCCGAGCTGGTCCACGTGGACGTGATGGACGGCCACTTCGTGCCGAACCTCACGTTCGGCGTCCCGGTGGTGGCCGCGCTCCGGCGCCGGACGGATCTCCCCCTGGACGTGCACCTGATGGTCTCGAACCCCGGCGATCTGCTGGACGCCTACTTGGAGGCGGGTGCGGACCGCGTGGCCGTCCACTGGGAGGTGGCCCCCCACCTGGACCGGCTCCTGGCGCGCATCCGGCAGGGCGGCGCGGGGGCGGGCGTGGCCTTGAACCCGGCGACGCCGGTGGAGCTGCTGGAGGACGCCCTCCCGGGCCTGGACTTCGTGCTCCTCATGTCGGTCAACCCCGGCTTCGCCGGCCAGGCGTTCCTCCCTGGTACCCTGGACAAGGCCCGGCGACTGGCGGCGATGCTGCGGCGGCGGGGGGCGGGGGTGGAGATCGCCATGGACGGAGGGCTCGACGCCGGGACCGCGCCCCGGGCCGTGCAAGCGGGGGTGGAGACCTGCGTGGTAGGCTCTGCTGTCTTCGGGCAGCAAGACCCGGTGGCCGCGGCGCGGGCGATCCGCACGGGAGCCACGGGTGTGATGGCATGACCTTCGGATCCACGACTCAGAGCACGCGCTGGCGCTTCGCGACCGGGGCGGTGTGCCTCGTCCTCCTCGTCACGGCCCTGGCGGGTTGCGGAGCCGGCGGCGCGGCCGATCCGATCCTCCAGCTCTCGGGCCAGGAGGCCCTCGCCCGGGGCAAGGAGCTCATGGCCGACGAGAAGTACGCCCGGGCCCGGGATTACCTGACCCACGCCTTCGAGGTGGCCCCCAACTCCGTCGAGGGCCGGGAGGCCCTGCTGCTGGTGGCCGACAGCTACTACCTGGACGGCGGCCGGAGCAACTACATCCAGGCCGAAGCTAAGTACCGGGACTATTTGAACCGCTTCCCCACCAGCGACCGGGCCGCCTACGCTCAGTTCCAGATCGCCAACAGCCTGGCGCAGCGTATGGGCCGCCCGGACCGCGACCTGACCGCCACCCGGGAGGCCCTCGAGGCGTACCAGGATCTGCTGCGCCTCTACCCCACGAGCGAGTACGCGGCGCAGGGACGCGAGAAGATGCGCGTGGTCCGGGAGAACCTGGCGGAGCACGAGTACATGGTCGGCCAGTTCTATCTGGACTTCCGCATGCCCCAGGCGGCGGTGAAGCGCTTCGAGTACCTCCTGGAGAATTACCCGGGCTACAGCGAGAAGGACAAGGTTCTCTACAACCTCGGCCTGGCCCAGATCGAGAGCCGGCAGCACGAGGAGGCCCAAGACACCTTCGACCGGCTGGCCCGGGAGTTCCCGGAGAGCGGGTTCGCCGCCGACATCCCGGAGGTGCCGGAACCGGTGCCGGAGGAGGAAGGCTCCGGTGGGGAGCTCGCCGAGGAAGAGGCCGAGGCTGTGGATTGGGAGACGCCGCCGTGAGGCCGTGGTGCGTCGTCGGCCGCGCGGCCCGGGCCTGGGTCGTGGCCGCGGCGCTCCTGGGCGCGGCGTGCGCCGGATCCGGCCCTCTGGCCACCCGGTCCGGCTCCGACGGCCCTGCGCCGGAGGTCCGGGAGCTACGGGGCCGGGTGATCGAGCTCCAGCGCCGGGCGGCGGTCACGGAGATCGAGCTGGAGCGGCTCCGGAGGCAGGTGGCAGAGCTCGAGGCACGCCTCGAAGGCCGGCCGGTGCCGGAGCCCTCGGAGCCCTCGGAGCCCGCCCGGAGCCGGAGCGGCCAGGAGGAGCGGCCCCCCGGGCCGGAGCCCGTGATCGAGATCGAGGACGTCTCCGACGGACCCCCGCCGGAGAGGAGTGCGCCCCGCGCCGTGGAGGAGGAGCCTGCGTCCAGGCCGGAGACGGCCTCCGGAGAGGACCGGCCCGCACCGCCGACGCCCCCGGCTCCGGAGACCGGCGAGGTCACGGACGCTGCCCAGGCGCTCTACGACCGGGGCTACACGTTGTACCACCAGAGGCGCTACGTGGACGCCGAGTCCACCTTCCGGCGCTTCATCCAGTCGTACCCGTCCACGGAGCTCACGGACAACGCCCGGTACTGGATCGGCGAGAGCCGCCTCGCCCGGGACGACGTGCGGGGCGCCCTGGCGGCCTTCCGGGAGACTGTGGAGCGCCACCCCGACGGCAACAAGGTGCCGGACGCGCTGCTCAAGGTGGGGGAGGCCATGGCCCTGATCGGCGACATGGAAGGGGCCCGGGAGGCGTACCGGGAAGTCATTCGGCGCTTCGCCGGCACCGCAGCGGCGGGCGTCGCCCGCGACCGGCTCGACGAGCTTCCATAGCTCCCGGCCGGCACCGGCCGGCCTCGAGTATCTTGACAGAACGCGTCTGAACCGGTAGCGTGCATAGCCGAATCACTATAGAAGTTCACGAGCCGGCCGGCCGGGGGGCGCGGGTCGGGCCAGAGTTCCGGGAGGGAATCGCGATGACCAAGCTCCGAGGGTTCCTCACGATCGTGAGCTCCACCCTCCTGGCGGTGGGCGCCGCCGGGGCCGCCGAGCCCCCGCCGCGGGACCTGCACCAGGAGCCCGACGGCCACTGGACGGCCTGGGATCCCCCGGACAGCTTCCCGGAGGGGGCCACGGTCTACACGGTGGTCCGGGGGGACACGCTCTGGGACCTGGCGGGGCGGTTCTACGGCGACTCGTACCTGTGGCCCCAGCTCTGGGAGCAGAACCGCTGGGTCGTGGACGCCCACTGGATCTACCCGGGCGACCCGCTCCTGATCGACGTGGAGGTGACCACGGCGGACGAGTACGCCGAGCAGGTGGCGCAGGAGCCGGGGCCGGAGGAGGAACCGTCGGAACCGGGGGAGGACGACCGCTTCCGCGGCGTGATCACGGCGGGCGAAGCCGCCGGGCGGCCGCTGCCGCTGGGCGCGGAGTCCGATGTCTACTGCTCCGGCTACATCGGTCCGCCGGACGAGGAGTTCCCCTACGCGCTGGTGGGCTCCGAGCACGAGACCCTCCGCCCCCGGTTGGGAACGAGTGCCGGCGGGGTCACCGCCACCGCGTTCGAGTCGACCGTCGACACGGTCCGGTTCGACCTGGCGAACGGCGACATCGTCTACATCGACGGCGGCAGGGCGGCAGGGCTCGACACCGGCCAGCTCCTCAGCGCCGTCCAGCCGGGCGAGCTGGTACCCCATCCTCTGGACCGATCGGAGCTCCTGGGACAGTACTACGAGTACCTGGCCCGCGTGCGGGTGCTGTCGGTCCAGGACGACACGGCCATCGGCGAGATCGTCGAAGCGTGCGCCCCGGTCCACGTGGGGACCTTGCTGCGCCCCTTCGTCCCCCAGCCCGTGCCCCTGGGACGCCAGTACAGGATGCGGCCGGCGAACATGCCCTCGCCGGCGCAAGAGCTGGTGGACGCGCCGGTCATCGTCCGCTCGGAGGATCGCGTGGTGTCCATGGGCCAGGGGAACCTGGTCTACGTGGACCGGGGAGCGGAGGAGGACGTGCTGCCGGGCGATATCTTCACCATCTACCGGCTGAGCGAGCGGGGGCACCCACCGGTCGTGGTAGGCGAGCTCGCGGTCCTGAGCGCTGAGGACCACACGGCCCTTGCCCGCATCCTGGAGAGCCGGTACACCGTGTACGTCGGCGACCGGCTGGAACGCAAGTGACGATTCCAGGGGGGCCGGTGCCCGGCCCCCCTGTGCTAGGCTCGGGGCTTCTGAGTCTCCCGGGCAGACCCATGCCGGTGAACGACCTCAACGGCCGCTTGCGGCAAATCGTGGACGAGCTCGTCAGCCGCGGGTTGACCCTGGAACAGGCGCGCCGCGAATTCGAGCGGCAGTTCATCGTCTCCTCCCTCCAGTCGAACGAGTTCAACCTCGGCCGCTCGGCGCGCTGCCTCGGCGTCCATCGCAACACGCTCCGGAACAAGGTGAGCAGCCTGGGGATCGCCCTGGACGAGCTACGGGCCGAACGCCGCCGCAACCGCCGCCGCTGAGCCGCGAACACCGCCCCACCACCGCCGAGAGCTTTCTCGGGCATCGTATTCGCATAGAGATTCCAGGGTAGGAATTGGGGCCACCGGTTTCCGGTTGGCAGCCAATGGAGGCGTGTTCGCCCTTGAGCCAGAACGAACGCGCCTTCCGATCTGAGACCCTTCGAGGCATCAGCGGGCCAACCGCCCGCTCCCCCGCGCCTCCGAGTCCACCGATCCGAATCCGACACCCTGAGATTTGCGAACGGACGAGGGACGATCATGACTGGAAACCTCGGACGCAAGGCCTCCCGGGTCACCGTGGCGGCCGGAATCCTGGCGTTTCTGTTCCTCGGGGTCGATTCCTCCCCGAGCGTGCCCGCCGTCCCGGTCACCGTCCCCGAGCCGCCCAACCTGGAAAGGGTGGCCATGCTCGAGGAGCTGGCTGCCCACCTGGCGGGATCGGGAAGCCAGGAGGACCGGTTCGACGCGAGGGTGCACGAGAACCTCACCGATCTGATCCGCCGTGAGCCCCGGCGGTTCCGGCTGTTCCGGGACTACCTGGACGAGGACGCGGAACGGCAGTTTCTGCGTTCGCTCCCCTACGGCAGGTTCATCGACGAGAGCGCACGGCGGCACGAGCTGGACGCCCTGCTCTTCGCCGCCCTGGTGGAGGCGGAGTCACGCTTCCTCCCGGACGTCGTCTCGCCCGTGGGGGCGGTGGGCCTGGCCCAGGTCATGCCCGCCACGGCCCGCTGGCTGGGGCAGCCCGGGGACCTGACGGAGCCCACCGCCAACCTGGAGGTTGGGGCCCAGTACTTCCGGCGGCTCCTGGACCGCTTCGACGGCGACCTGGAGCTGGCCCTGGCGGCCTACAACGCGGGGCCCACCGCGGTGTTGCGCTACGGCGGAGTGCCACCGTACCGGGAGACCCGGAGTTACGTGCGGAAGGTCCTGTCGATCTACGCCGCCCACAACTGGAGGGTCTGGGAGACCTCCGGTGCCATGACGGCACAGCTCGTGCAGAACTGACCTGCGGGCCACGGGAAGGTCGCCCCGGGCGGCCGGGCCGGCACCCGGCCGGTCCGCGACACGACGCCGCGGCCGGAATCCCGCCGGGGTTCGTCCTTCTCGGGCGTTGGAAGGAAGGGGAACGGTCAGGGCCGGGGATCGCCGCCGACGCTGCTCCCCTCGTCCAGCTCCTGCTGCTCGTCCTCCTTGACCCCCTTCTTGAAGTTGCGAATGCCCTCTCCGAGGCCCCGGCCGAGCTGCGGCAGCTTGGAGGCCCCGAAGATGACGAGGAGGATCAGAAAGATGACCACGAGCTCTGGGACGCCGAGACCGAACATGGAAGTACCTCCTCCGGCGGCCGGCGCGAGTGCACCGACGCCTTCTGGTTCCCGTCGAGTCTACCATCCGCGAGCCTGGCGCCCGTCGGGAGCCTCAGCGGGGGACAGCAGCGCTTCCAGGTGAACCGCGTCCTGGGCCGGGCGCCAAAGCTCACGGAGGCCGGGAACGAGGGGAGCGGTCTCCGGAGTGCGCTCAAGGTGACGCAACGCCCGCTCCAGGGTCCGGGGGATCAGCCGGAGATGCCGGGGCGTGCCCCTACGGGCGAAGGCGGCGTAGCTCCCCACCGCCTTGAGTGTGCGTTGGGCCGCCGCCCGGTGGTAGGGCTCCGGATCGTCCACGCCGGCCGCCGCGAGGAGACGCGCCTCGGCTTCCGGCGGCGGGAACAGGCTGTCGTTGAGGAGCGAGGCCAGGTCGTAGAGCGGCGGCCCCAGCCGGAGATCCTGGTGGTCCAAAACGCCGACCCCCACCCCCTGCCCTTGCCCGCCGCCGACGGGGACCAGGTTCCGGGCGCCGAAGTCCCGATGGCACGGCACGGGGTCCCCCTCCCCCAGGCGGCGGCAGAGCCGGTCCAGGGCCTCCTGGAGCTCCAGGCGGGACGGTCCCGCTCTCTGCTCGTCCCCTCCCCCGTCACCGCCCTCCGGAGGGAGCAGCCCCACCGGCTCCAGGAGGTGCTCGCGCGTGTGGCGGAGCTCCGCGGCGAGGAGACTGTCGTCCAGGGGCGGGTTGAGCCCGGCGAGTGGGCCCCGGGACAAGCCTTCGATCTTCCGAAGGGTGACGGCGGCGGCCTCGAAGTAGGGCTCCAGCTCGGGCCAGGGCCGCCCCTCGAGGTCGTACAGGGTGGTCCCCCCGAGGTCCTCGAGGAGCATCCAGCCACTCCGGCAGTCCTGGGCCAGCACCCGCGCCACCCGCACGCCGGCCGCCGCCAGGAGCTCTCCCGTGCCCAGGAAGCGCCGGCACGTCTCCCGCAGGTCGGCGGGATACAGGGCCAGGACGGCGCTCCCGCCGCCCTGGAGCCACAACCGGTGATAGCGCCGGCGGGAGACGTCCCCAGCCATGGGCTCGACCCCGGCCACGTCCCAGGAACGGCTCCGCAGGGAGTCGAGGGCCGGTGCCAGGAGCTCGTCGTCGGAGAGGTGCGCCATGGATGGAGCCCGGCGGTGGAGCGCAGAGCGGAGGGGACGGGGGCTATTATACGGACCCACAGAGCGTGGAAGCGCGCTGGGGCGCGCGGTGCACCGGGAATGGCCCCGGACGGGGCGCCTGTTGGAGCCCGTGCCCCGTCGCCGGGGACCGCGGGTCCGGAGCCAGGCAGAGCCGGTCCGGCTCGGGGTTCGACGACGAGTCCGAAACGACGGGAGGACCTCTGGACGCGAAGATCCGCCAGATGCTGCGGGAGCTGGGCCGGGCGCTCGCCGAGTCGTCGGACGTGAACCGCACCCTGCGTCGGCTCCACGACGAGGGGTACGGTCTGTTCATGTTCCTGGAGCGCCGGGAGCACGACGCGGACGCCGGAGACGCGCCCGCGGAGGCCGGAGAGCGGGCGTCCCTGCCGCTCAACGGCGGCGGCGAGCCGACGTTCCGCATCAACGGCGGCGACCTCTCGTTCCTCCGCTCCATCGGTATCGACCCGACCCGGCGAATCCGCCGGCGGAAGGGTGGCTCCCCCCGAGAGCCTGACGCGCACCGGTAACCCGTGAGCCTCCCCGTGACCACCACTTCGCCCTCCCCCGGCCCCGGCCGGCCCTGTCTCGTGGGACTCTCCTTCGAGAGTCTGGCCCGGCGCCTGGAGCCCTGGATCGACCGGCCCTTCCGCGCCCGCCAGGTCTACGACGCCGTCTACCGGCGGGCCGTGGCTGAGTTCGAGGAAATGACCGATCTGCCGGCGGAGCTCCGGCAGCGGCTGGCCCGGGAGCTGCGGGTCGGCCACCCGGAGATCGTGAACCGGGCGGCCTCGGAGGACGGGACGGTCAAGTACCTGCTGGCCTGTCCGGACGGGCCGGACGGCTCGTCCGGCACGACGATCGAGGCGGTGGACATCCCGGACGGGGACCGCCACACCTTCTGCATCTCGAGCCAGTCTGGCTGCGGGCTGGCGTGCCGCTTCTGCGTGACCGGCTACTGGGGTCCCGGCAGGAGCCTCACGGCCGGGGAGATCCTGGGCCAGGTCCTCGCCATCCGCCGGGACCGCGACCTGCCGCCCGCGGGCTTCAACGTGGTCTTCATGGGAATGGGCGAGCCGCTCCAGAACCTGGACGCGGTGGAGGCGGCCGTGGGCATCCTGACCGAGACCGTCTCGCCCCGGCGGATCACGGTGTCGACCGCCGGTCTCGTGCCCGGGATCGACGCCATGGCGCGCTGGGAGCGGCGCCCGAACCTGGCGGTCTCCCTCCACGCGCCGGACGATGGACGCCGGAGCGCCCTGATGCCGATCAACCGGAGCTACCCGCTGGACGAGCTCCTGGCGGCCCTCGCCCGCTTCCCCCTGGAGCGCGGGCGCAAGATCACGATCGAGTACCTCCTGGTCCGGGACTTCAACGACGCCGAGGCGGACGCCGACGCTCTGGCCCGGCGCCTCCGTGGTCTCCAGGTCAAGGTGAACCTGATCCCGGTGAACCCGGACCCGGTCCTGGGGCCGGAGATGGTGCCGCCGCCGGAGGAGCGGGTCGAGGGCTTCCAGCGGCGCCTGGAGGAGCGTGGCCTGGTGGCCACCGTGCGCCGCCGCCGAGGCGACGACGTGTCGGCGGCCTGCGGCCAGCTCCGGGCCTTCGGCCGGGAGCCCCGGGGGTTCCCCGCCGGCGCCTTCGCAGCGTCTCCCTCAGGGCGTCGGGGTCACGACGGAGCCGTCCGCCAGGCGTAGGTCACGTTCCGGCCGCCGCGGGGACCCTCGCGGCGGTAGCTCCAGAGGTGGGCCTCGTCGCACCGGGTGCACCGGGCCAGGACCCGGGGCTCCCGCACGCCGGCACGCCGGAGCTGAGCCGCCAGGGTGCCCGGCAGGTCCAGGTGAGGACGACCGCGGGGGCCCTCCACCGTGAGCGGCGCCGGCGCCGCACCGCTCACCGCCGCCACCCGCTCCGCGACCTCCGGCCCGACCTCGTAGCAGCAGGCGCCGATGGCCGGCCCCACCCAGGCGGCCACCTCCCGGGCGGGGGCGCCGAGGGCCTCCAGGGCCCGCTCCACCACGCCTCCGGCGATGCCCCGCCACCCTGCGTGGACGACCGCGACCGGCCCTCCGCCCCGGACCGACAGGACCAGCGGTACGCAGTCCGCCGTCACCACGGAGAGGGCGAGCCCCGGGCGGTCGGTCCACAGGGCGTCGCCCGAGCCGGCGCTTCCCTCCCGCGCGGGCAACACCCGGACCGAGTGGGTCTGGCGCGCCTGCGCCACCGGCAGGCTCCGGCCTTCCACCCGGCGGAGGACCTCCTCGGCGGTGCCGTCGGGCCCGCGGCCGACGAACCGCACCTCCACCGCACCCTCCGAGGCGGCCCAGACCGGGTAGCCGCCCCGGCGGCGAGGCCCCACCACCGGCTCCGGCGTGGGGATCTCGGTGGCGCTCGACATGTCCGCGGCAGTCTACCGGGTGAACGGCTCCGGCGCGGGAGCCGGGATTGCTAGACTCCAGCCATGCCCCCGGTGCCATCCGCGGAGGCGGCGGCCGGGCCCTTCGGACCGGCCATCGGCCTCGAGGTGCACGCCCGGCTCGTCGCTCCGGGCGGCCGGATCCAGCGCCGGTCCCCGCCGGGGCAGCCGGCCGAGGGGGCGATCGGGCCGTGATTCAGTTCTTCCACGTGGGCAAGCGGTTCTCCGGGGGGCAGGTGGCCCTGGACGACGTGACGTTCTCCCTCCTCGGGGGGCAGTTCGCGTTCCTCACCGGGGCGAGCGGCGCCGGCAAGACGACCCTCCTCCGGCTGATCTACCGGGGGGACGTCCCCACCACCGGCCGGATCCTGGTCAACGGGCGGAACGTGGCGTCCCTGCCGGCCAACAAGATTCCGTACCTGCGGCGCACCCTGGGCGTCGTGTTCCAGAACTTCCGCCTGATCGACCGCAAGACCGTCTTCGAGAACGTCTCCTACCTCCCGCGGATCCTGGGTGCCGAGCGCGAGGAGCAGCGCCGCAAGGCCCTCTGGGCGCTGCGCCGGGTGGGCCTGGCCCACCGCATGAACGCGTTCCCCCCGGAGCTCTCCGGCGGGGAGCAGCAGCGGGTGGCCATCGCCCGGGCGGTGATCGCCCGACCGGACATCCTGATCGCGGACGAGCCCACGGGCAACCTGGACCCGGACCTGTCGTGGGAGATCGTCCGGCTCTTCCTGGAGATCAACCTGCAGGGGACCACCGTCCTGCTGGCGACCCACGACCGATCCACGATCGAACGCGTGGGCGGCCGGGTGCTCACGCTGGAAGCGGGCCGGCTGGTCCACGACGAGGAGATCCGGGGGAGCGGCCCGCCGGACCTGCAGGCCACTCCCCCCGGGGAGGGGGCCGGAGCCGAGGCCGAGCCGGTGCCCCGGCCCGGCGGGCTCCCGCTCCGGGCCGAGGAGTCCGAGCCGTGACCCTCGCCAAGGCCTTCGCCTACTTCGTTCGCGAGGCCGCGGTCAACCTCGTCCGGAGCTGGAAGGTCAGCTTCCTGGCGGTGGCCACCATCGCCGTCAGCCTGCTCGTGGGAGGCGTCTTCCTGGTGGCGGCGGGGAGCCTCGCCACGGTGGTCGAGGAGGCCCGGGACGAGAGCCGCATCGTCGCCTACCTGGAGTCGAGCACGTCCGCCGCCGAGGTGCGGGAGCTGGCGGAGCGGGTCCGGGGGATGGACTGGGTGGCCCGGGTGGAGCCGGTGAGCGCCGCGGAGGCCCGGGAGCGTTTCGTGGCGATCTTCCCGAGCCTGGCCGAGGTGGTGGAGGGAGGTGCCTCCGCCTCGGCTCTGCCGCCGTCGCTGGAGGTGGAGCCCGGAGCCGAGAGCACGGGGGCGGAGGAACGCGAGGCCTGGCTCGACGAGCTCCGGGCCCTGTCCGCCGTTTCGATGGTGGACGACGACCGGGAGTGGCTGGGGCAGCTTTCCGCCCTGGTGGCCGTCGTCCGCGGGGTGGGGCTGGCCCTCGGGGGCGTGCTCCTGGGAGCCGCCGTCTTCACCATCGCCAGCGTGATCCGGCTCACCACCTACCTCTACGAGGAAGAGGTCGCGATCATGCGCCTGGTGGGGGCGACGGAGTTCTACGTCCGCGGCCCCTTCTACGTGGCGGGCGTGCTCCAGGGAGCCGTCGGGGGCACCGTCGCCACCCTCGCCCTGGCCGGCGTCTTCCACCTGGCGGAGCAGCGTCTCGGCGGCTCGCTCCTGGGCCGGCTCCTGACGAGCGCGCCGCCGTCGCCGGGGGAGCTCGCCGCCCTGGCCGGCCTGGGAGCGCTCGCAGGCCTGGTGGGAGCCGTGCTGTCGCTCCGGGGCGAGGCGCTGGGGGAACCGCCGGTCGACGAGGCGTGACGACCTGGCGCCGTGGTGGAGGCATCGCCCCACCATCACCGCCTGAAGCGGCCCGCCCCCGCCCCCGCCCTGAGCGTAGCCGAGCCGAAGGGCCTGCCCTGAGCGCAGCCGAAGGGCCCGCCCTGAGCGTAGCCGAAGGGGCCTGCCCTGAGCGTAGCCGAAGGGGCCCGCCCTGAGCG